>JAQWRO010000070.1 GCA_029243665.1 Gammaproteobacteria bacterium | reverse complement strand
TGCCAATATTTTTCATAATATACAACTCCTAGGACTTAGCTTATAGAACCACATTTCAATTTTCAATTTTTTAATGAATTTTCTAAAACACAGGCGTATATTAAAATTTATGATCAAATCCTTTCAAAACAAATACCCTTCCATCCATTCAGACAGTTATTGTGATGACACAGCGCTTATCATTGGAGACTGCAAAATTGGTTCAGAAAGCTCTATATGGCCTTATGCAGTATTAAGAGCAGATGTGCAAGCCATCACCATAGGACAACAAACCAACATACAAGATGGCGCCATCATTCATTGTGCTTCCCAAGCATTAACGCCACCCAATGGTATTCCTTGTATTGTTGGGGATCGTGTCACCATTGGGCACCAAGTGATGCTTCATGCCTGCCATGTCATGGATGATTGCTTGATTGGGATGGGTAGTGTCGTCATGGACGGCAGTATCATTCAGCCGAATGTTATCTTAGGCGCAAGATCATTGGTTACTGAAAACCAAACACTTGATTCTGGTTTCTTATATTTAGGTTCACCCGCAAAAAAAATAAGGCCTCTTACTGAAGCAGAAGAGGCTCATATTCAAAAAAGTGCGTCACATTACTGTGAGCTAGCCAGAGCTAGCTACACCTAGTATAAATCAGATATCAATGTTGTCAGCTAATAAAGCATTGTCTTCAATGAAATGCTTTCTTGGCTCAACCTGATCACCCATCAATGTTGTAAAGATCTGGTCTGCTTCCATCGCATCGCCAATTTTAACCTGAAGCATTCTTCTATTTTCAGGGTTCATGGTTGTCTCCCAGAGCTGTTCAGGCATCATTTCACCGAGACCTTTATAGCGCTGGATATGCAATCCTTTCTGAACTGCTGCAAGCAATTGGTTTAAACCTTGTGGCACATCAATTAAATCTGTTTTCGTTTCACCCGACATAACATAGGCAGTGTCTGCAAACTGATCCTCAATGATATCGATCACTTTACCACAGACTTGATATAAATCAGACATAAAAAACTCAGGCGCAATTATGAAGCTCTTGTTAACTTCGTGCTTCGTATGCTCAAGGACCATACTGAAGTTCCCTTCTTCACTACTTGCACCCAGACGAACCACAAATTTTTCAGAGTCGAGCTCAATTATTTTTGCAAAATGCTTGTTTGCTTGCTCAATCCAATTTAGCATCGCATCTTGGTCCTGAAGTACTGCTTCGGTTACTCTTGGCAAATACAGTAAACTTTCTAAAAATAAAGCTGGATAACGATGAGACAAACGCTGGGAAGTATCTTTAACTTTCTGATATAAACTAAAGAAAGACTTGAAATCCTCAGATTTCATATGAGGCTTATTTGCATCAGGGAAACATTGCGCATCTTCTACAGCCTGATTAAGCAAATAAGCATTGAATGCTTGATCATCTAATAGATACTCTTCACGTTTGCCTCTTTTTACTTTATATAACGGCGGCTGTGCAATGTATAAATGACCTCTTTCAACCAGTTCTGGCATTTGTCTATAAAAGAAAGTTAATAACAATGTTCGAATATGCGCACCATCAACATCCGCATCAGTCATCAGTACAATTCTGTGATACCTAAGATTATCAGGATTATATGCTTCTCGACCAATACCACAACCTAAAGCTGAAATTAATGTGCCAATCTCTACTGAGCCAAGCATTTTATCAAAACGCGCTTTCTCAACATTTAGAATTTTACCTCTTTAAGGCACTCTGGCCTGGAATCGACGATCGCGACCTTGTTTAGCTGAGCCACCCGCAGAATCACCCTCAACTAAATATACTTCACACTTAGAAGGATCACTTTCTTGGCAATCTGCCAGTTTACCAGGCAAATTTGCAACATCAAGAACTGTTTTACGACGACTCATTTCACGCGCTTTTCTTGTTGCTTCTCTTACCCTAGCAGCTTCTTGAATTTTATGAATGATAAGCTTTGCTTCATTTGGATTTTCTAACAAAAAATCATTTAAATATTGAGTAGTTAGGGACTCAACCACTGGCCTAACATCTGAGGATACCAATTTATGTTTGGTTTGCGATGAAAACTTAGGGTCATGCATAAATACTGATAAGACAGCACTTAAACCCTCTCTTGCATCTTCACCAGATAGATTAAACTTTTGACCCTTTTTAACCATGCCTGATTCTTCAACAAACTTGTTGAATGAACGCGTCAAAGCCCCTCTAAAACCAGCTAAATGAGCGCCACCATCAGGCTGAGGAATGTTATTGGTGAAACAATATAGGTTTTCATTATAACCATCGTTCCACTGCATACCAATCTCAACACGAACATTAGATTTCTCTGCCTTAAAATAAACGATTTTATCACAAATTGGAGTTTTATTTTGGTTTAAATATTGAACAAACTCCTTTACGCCACCCTCATAAAAGAAAGTTTCTTTCTTATCTGTTCTTTCATCTTCCAATGAGATTTTGATACCTGCGTTTAAAAATGCAAGTTCGCGCAAACGTTTTGAAAGCACACCATAGGTCATCTCAGTAATAGAAAAGATTTCTCTAGAAGGCTTGAAGTGAACTTGCGTACCAGTTTCTTTTGTATCTGCAATCTCTGCTATTGGAGCCTCGGGGTCACCATTATGATATTTTTGCTGATGAATTTTGCCATTTTTGTAAATGGTTAACACTAATGATTCAGATAATGCATTAACAACTGAAACACCCACACCATGAAGACCCCCAGGTGTTTTATAAGCTTCTGCATCAAACTTACCACCTGCATGCAAGACAGTCATAATAACTTCTGCCGCTGAACGATTTTCCTCAGAGTGCATATCTACTGGGATACCCCGGCCATTATCTCGAACTGTAATAGAGTCATCTGGATGGACCTTAACGGTTATATGATCACAATGACCCGCAAGCGCTTCATCGATTGAGTTATCAATAACCTCAAAAACCATATGATGAAGACCAGTGCCATCGTCTGTGTCTCCAATATACATCCCGGGACGTTTTCTAACAGCTTCTAGACCTTTTAAAACCTTAATACTGGATGAATCGTAATTTTTTTCTGCCATAAGTGCACCTAGTTAAACCACTATGATACTGAAAGAAAGCGCTTAAATTCAAGAAAAAGATTGCTTAGTAGTCAAAATAAGTTAATATGGTTTAAAAAGTTATGGTTATATCTCACCACAAATCTGAAAAAAAACGCACCCAAAACCTAGGTAACGTAGAAGTAACCCTTTTAGAATCTAGAAACCCAACAGAAGGTTTTAAACGCGACGTAATATTTAATATAAATGATCTACCAACCAAGCTTTTTCAAAAAATTGGTGTGATACGGTCTTCGGACAATCCCGTTCACATACTTGACGAACTAATCTGGCTACTTGGCACACATACACTCAAACTTCATGAAGACTATCCTGAGATTTTCCATCAAAACATCTATTGTGTGGACTTGCTCAAAAATTTACAAAATGAGCTTGATGACCTTAAAGAGGAATCCATCAAAAAACAACTTGATGAAGAACCAAGCAAACAAACGCTTTTTAAATACTTTCTCATTGATCTAATAAGAAATTTTATAGAAAAAAATGACAAAAACCAAACTGATGAGATCTACATAATTAATGCTGTTGATCATGCATTTAAAGCAAGCCTCAATTTTGTGGATGATTATGAATTTAAAAAAGTATCCGTGCTTGAAGTGCCAAAAAACTCGATCAGTCTTAATGCATTACACAAAGACGGTCATCTAGCAGACATTAATAATCAAACCGCAAACACCATTCTTAAATTCATCGATAAGGAACAAACAATTGAACCCGCTCCCGAACCCAAAGAAAGGTCATGGCTTTATAACAAACCAACATGGCTACCATTCATAAGCTACAAAGGCTTGCTGAATATTGGTGTTACGGCTTCACTAACTATGATATTGCTGTTTTTAAGCAAGAACCTAAGTGCAATCCAACATTTTGCAAGTGCTTTTTCAATATCCAATCCTTTTTTTGCCGCGAGTTTTTTAGCAACCCTCATCATCCTAGGAATCACATATCTAACACAACTTACACCAAAAAACACACTGACCTTATCTGAATTCATCCTCAAAAGCATGAAAAGCTTTATGACAATGCTTACTTGTTTATTGGTCTTAATTCATTTCTTCTATCCCTATAATATACTGAACATGGCTTTCTATCACCTTTTCAATGGGATGCTGACACTCGCATTGTCTAGTTCACTGCATATATTGGCCACAATCGTTATTTTTATTATTGTTAACCAAATATTAACAGTGTTTGCAGAACCTGAAAAAGACCATAACTTTCCCACAAAATGGCAACCACTTAAGTTTTCAGAATTTTTATTATTTAGAACCCCCTATAGAAATGTCACATGGCGCTTTTTCCAAACAAAAGAGAATAGACAATTTTTATATATCTTCATAGCATCCATTCTAGTTATTGCAGCTGTTAGCATTTACCAACATAGTTTAGTCTTGGGGCTCATTTCCAGTATTGCAACCATCTTTAGCATTTCAAGCATTATGGCAATACTTGTCATCATCAGTTTAGCCATCTTTTGTACAAAACTTAAAGATATCGTCAAACTTTATAAAGCTCGCAGAAACAAGAAAACCAATGAGTCACAAGCTAGCAATCTTGATAAATTTGGCATGATTTTTGGTTTTTTTGGCGTGATGAGTTATATTCTATATCTAGATTTTTCTGTTATTTCTGGCTTTTTTTCTATCATTGGTAATATTTTCAGCATTAACGCACCCATAATACTTTTATCCTCTCAAGCTTTCTTACTTGGCTCACTTTTGATAGTGCCATTTTTACTTCCGAAAACAATTAACATCAAAGGTTTTTTCTATAATAACCCATTCTTACAAGCAGAACATATTTTCATGGAACTTAATGAGTTTTATTATTTATATGGCTTAAGACACCCCATCATAATGATGCTATTTTTGGGATTATTCATTATGTCATTTGCTTCATTTTATAATCATTTCATTCCTGCCATCATTGCTGACTTTGCACATACTTTAGCCATTGCATTAATCAACACTAATGTCGGAACTAGTTTACTCGCCTTCACAGCATCCATGATGATTGGTAATATACTTATCATTGCCTATGATTCTTTAACTGCTGGAAAGAGAAGTTATATTGCTCGTTTATCACAACTTTGGGAAATGTACCCTTTAGATGTTTTAGCCTTCACAATATTAACTTTGCTTACTCTCAATTTATTTATTTTAGTCCCCTATATCCAAACTCACCTTGGTACTGTTGCAATGATTGGCTCGCTATCTTTTCTTTTCAAAATTTGTGTGATCAGTTATGACTTTTACCGAGACAATACTCAAAAAAGCTTTATTGCCTCCGCTCTGATGATGCTATTATGGCCATTCTTAGCCATCAGACAACTCATCAATGAGCCTTCTATTGATCAGTTTTATCATATGGCAAGGGACCTAGAAAGGTCGATCATATTCTTCTTACTCACCGTTCTTTATGACGTTCCTTTTAAAATAATTTTAAGAATTTCTGAAGTAATGGTTTATGCAGTATTTAATATCACCATCTCAATTACAAAAGGATATGGCTTAGACGAATGTACAACGTATCTTGTTCAAACTAAAAAAAATGTATTTTCATATATTGATTTTTTCAGAATAAGTGCAAAAACAACTATTTTCACGAATAGGCAACATTATCGTTTGTGGCACCTGATGTTAGTCGTCGGCTTGATATGGTTAAGTTTTCATTTTATTACGCTTGGCTTAGGCACAATTAACACTGCTCCATTAATTATACAGGGCCACTGGTTTGCGCCATCTCATATTTTACACAACGCGATTCATAATTCATTTGTGCATAGTATTATCTTCATTCAATTAGGCTGGACGATTATGTCTGCTCTAACGCTTGGACTGATTCGTCTAACAAACTTCACTCATAAAGACATTGAATTTGAAAAATATAAGGAAGATTTCATAGAAATTTGTAAAAACCTACTTACATGCACAACAATGTTTAGCCTAGCCTGTATCTTACTTTGCGCTTTTAATTTTTCATTTATCCCTACTTTTCAGCTGGTTCTTTTATGTTTAAGCATTGCCATTCAATATACCATCTGTTACTCAGATTATGCGGATGGATTGTATAAAATGATGCAACATTGCTTTAAAGCAAATGAGCATACAATTCTATCTTCAGAGAATATTAGAAGGGCTTTCGTTGAAAGCCCAGTAAAACATCAAAATGACAACAAAACTACTGATCTAGCAGAGAAAGAACAATGTCCGTTGTCGGAAGAAACTCTATCCCATTGAACTTACTTTGAATTGTTTCTAAGCTCATCCATCCAATGGCCTGAAACTCACAACCTTTTGGAATATTACTATATTGTTTAATTAGAAATACATTTAAGAGCACCGTCCTTTTAGGATATGTATACTCTATATCCCCCAAATGATCTAAGTCATGAACCTTAATGCCAATTTCTTCATATAGTTCTCTAGAACAAGCAGCAGCAGATGACTCATTTGCTTCAATTTTACCACCAGGAAACTCCCAATAACCTGCATATGGACCTGAAGTTCGAGAACACATTAAAAATTGACCGGCATCATTTTTAATGATGCCAATAGAAACCTTAAGCAAAAGTTTTACTTACCTTTTTTTGTTTTATTTAGAACTTTCTTTTCAGCTTTCAACTGATCAAAAGGTGCAGGTGGTGTATCAGTTGCATAAGTAATATAATAAACTGAATCAGCAATAAACGTTGCTAACATGTCACCAAAACCTTTAAGCTGTTGGTTTTGAGAACCTGATATCAATGTAATTACAAACTGTATAATGGCAAGAATACTTACAACATAATATAAAAGGTAATAGGTCGCGATGCCTAATAATACAAGTATAATGCCCCTAAACCATGTACCCCAATTAAGTAAGTTTTTTGTATCTAAAGTCATAATTTCTCCAAGTTGCCTATATGTTCATTATAGATAATATCTATCATGTATCAAATAAAACGTGAATTTTTCTTAAAAAATATCTACTGGGGCACTTGCGCCATTTGGAAACAACAAATGATCTAAGCCATAAACCAAACAATCTAATTGCATCACTTTTTTAATTGAAAACAATAGTCCAGACATAAAACATGTTCGATCTGAAGTATGATGTGACACACTAAAAGTCTCTCCTTCCCCACCAAAATAAACGGTCTGATCTGCGATGACACCTTTTTGTCTTCTACTTTGTATTTTAGCTGACTTAGATAACATTGCAGCAGTCCTCAATGCTGTTCCTGAAGGTTGATCTTTTTTCTGAGGATGGTGCACTTCAACAATGTTAATATCATCATAGAAATGCTCTGCAATTTGTGCGCAGTGCATCATTAATAACGCACCAATTGAAAAATTTGGAGCTATGATAACACCGGTCTTGTGATGCGTTGCCAAAGCGGACAAGTCATCGATATCAGATGGCTTCAAGCCAGTTGCTCCAACAACAATAGGCAAGTTATGTTCTATTGCCGTACGAGTGTGTACAACAACTTGTTTTGGGGTTGTCAAATCGACCATCACATCTGGATGAGTAGATTTGATGGCATCAAGAAGATTATCATCTGAACCAACACCTACCACCTCAAAACCTATATTCTTGATTGCCTTAACAGCCTCTCTTCCCATTTTTCCTTGATAACCAGCTACCAAAACTTTCATGCGACCTCCTTAAACAACAAAAATAATATCCAAACAGGAAGGATATATTGCACAGTTTTATACCAGACATAAAATAGGCTTTGATTAGTTATAATAACTTTTTTTAGATCTTTCAAAGGAATCTTCCAACCTACAAAAATTGCATATCCAAGACCACCAATCAATAGAAAAATATTAGTAGCCAAATAACTTATCCATTCAAAAAAATTAGGCATCCCAAAGATAGACCAATTTGATAAAAGATTAAAGGAAAGGGCACTTAAAATACCTAATATCCAAACAAGTAAACCCATCACACCAACAGCATACTTTCTTGACCATTTCAAATGTGACATACCAAACGCCACCAATGGCTCAAGTAATGAAATAGATGAAGTCCATGCTGCAAATAATAACAAAACAAAAAAACCTAGCCCTAGCCAGACACCATATGCCATTTTAGAAAAAGCAACTGGCATCGTTAGAAACATTAATCCTGGACCAGCATTTGGATCTAAACCACTTGAAAAGACAATGCTAAAGATGGCAAACCCACTCATCATAGCAACCAGCGCATCAAAAAAAGCTATTGTAAATACAAGACTGACTACTTTGGTATCTTTAGGTAGATATGCAGCATAAACAAGCATACAGCCAGCCCCAACTGCTAAAGTAAACAATGCATTGCCAAGCGCAGAAATCATAACATCAAATGTTATGACATCTGGTCTAAATTGAAAAAGGTATGACATCGCTTCTGTTCTACCTGGAAGAAATAAGCCATAAATATCTAATATTACAAGCACTACAAATAATATAGGCATCATGAATTTAGAAGCCTTTTCAATTCCTTTTTGAATTGGCCAAATGACAACCGCCATAGTTAGCAATAGAAAAACTGTATGATAACCTACAAGCTTTATTGGCGACGCCAGTAAATCTGACCAGTGATTTTGAATAACTGTAACACTTGGCTGAACAAACTTACCTGTTATAACCCATATTAAATAATCAAAATCCCAACCAGCAACAACACTATAGAAAGATAAAATACACATCAATGTTAATAAACTCAAACGCCCAAGCCATACCCAGCCTGGCAATGCATGGTATTTATTTGATAGTTTTTTTAGCGCACTGATTGGGTCACTTCTGCCCAATAAGCCAACACTCATCTCTGAAAGCATTAATGGGATCCCTAGTATAAAGACAAAAAATAGATAAAGTAGTACAAAAGCACCACCACCTTGTCGACCGATTTCATAAGGTATTTTCCAAATACTACCAAGCCCAACAGCAGAACCTGTAGCAACTGTTACAAATGCAAAACTTGATGACCATCTTTCTTTTAATGACATAATGATTCCTTTGAATAAACTTATTATAACGTCTTATAATCGACTGTACATAAAATAATTTTCATGCTAAAGTCATTTTGATGTTTAAAAACTTAATTAGAATTGCAGCTTCATTATTTTTCATTTGCTTATCAACATCTTACAGCCAGATCACAAAACCTGAAAGTGATGCGAACAAACATGACTACCAGATTGTTGTAGATGCTGGCAGTACGGGCACAAGACTACATATTTTCAAAATAAATACATCTAATTCAAAACGAACTATTCCCTTGATTGAAGAAATCTTTTCCTCTCAATCAAATACAGGCATTGCAACACACATCAATAGTCAAAGAGCAATTAATGAACACCTAGCCTATGTTCTCAATCCAGCTCAAAAATTTTGCTTTCAAAGTAAAATCCCTTGCGGCAATGCTCCTTTTCACTTTCTTGCAACGGGTGGCGTACGCATCCTAAAACCCTCGCAACAAAAGGCTTTATTCAATTATGTACAAGTATGGCTTGAAGATAACAGTATCTTTATGAATATTTCTGAAAATAGGACCCTTACTGGCAATGAAGAAGCTGAACTAGGCTGGTTAACATCGTTTGAGTCTGAGTTGAGAAATAATAAACCTTTGGGTGCATATTTTGAACTGGGCGGTGCTTCTATGCAGTATGCTTACTTTACAAAAGAATCTAATGAAGCAGATATAAAATATCAAATTAAAAATAAAAACATTTATCTTAAGGTTGGTAGTTGGCTAGGATTCGGCATAAATGAAGCAGGTACTCGAGTGACCAATTATTGGCATATAAGCCAGTCTGTTTGCTTTCCTAAAGGCGCTAGTAAAGATAGTAACTTTAACTATCCTAAATGTTTCTCGCTTTTCCAAAATTACCTAGAAGTGAATCAAAATTTCGAATCCCACAAAGCCATGATAGAAAAACTAGTGGCTCAAAATGCGCCAATCAAATTAGGGGCATCATTTGCATATATGATCTCAGATGGCTTTAAAGTTAATCAGCCTGGAAAATTTCAAGAAAAATTGAAGTCCATTTGTAATAAATCTTGGTATGACATAAGAACGAGCTATATTGATTTAGTTTCATACCATCAAACAAGTTTGTGCGCACACGGTACATTTATTTTAAACTTGTTTTCATCACTTGGCTTACCCAAAAATTACTCTAACTATTCATTTAACACATTAAGCTGGTCTCGCGGTGTTATTATTAAAAATTGGTTAACCCAAAAATAGACTACTCAATCTAATGTTGCAAGAAACTTTTTAATTCGCTTTGCAGCTTCTTCAAGCTCATCTTCACTTGCCGCACATGATAACCTCACATGACCTGGGTCACCAAAAGCAGCTCCTGGAACAACTGCAACATACTCTGATTTCAATAATGCTTCCGCAAAAACTACATCGTCTTTATCATATGCTGAAACATCTATGAATACGTAAAATGCACCTTGCGGCATCTCTATTTTGAGCTTTGTATCAGATAGTAATTCGACAAACATTTTTATACGATTATAAAAAGCATCTCTAAACTGAAAAACGATATCATTATCGCCATTTAAAGCTGCAACGGCCGCAGCTTGAGTTATTGAACATGGGTTCGTGGTCGATTGCGATTGTAAATTCGTTAATACCCTAATTAATTCAGGATGACCACCACAAAAACCTAAACGCCAACCAGTCATCGAGTGACTCTTTGATAACCCATTTGCAGTTACAATACGTTCTCCAACCTCTGCATCCAATGCACCAATGCTATAAAAGATGCTTGGCGCATATGTTAAGTGCCCATATATTTCATCTGACAGCACCCAAACATGCGGGTGATTCTTTAAAACTGCAATGATGTTTAATAAATCAGCTTTAGAGTAAACGGCGCCCGTTGGATTGCTAGGATAGTTGAGCATTAACCATTTTGTTTTTTCTGTAATTGCAGCATCTAATTGGTGAGGCTTTAGCAAGAATGACTGTTCACGAGGACAATCAACAATAATAGGCTTGCCTTGAAATAGTTTAATCATGGCTGGGTACGATGGCCAATAAGGCGCAGGCACAATAACTTCATCACCTGGTTCTAAAGTTGCCATAAGCACGTTGTATAGTACTTGTTTACAACCTGTAGACGCCATAACTTGATCGGGTGTGAAAATCAAATCATTATCACGCTTAAATTTATGGCATATGGCTTTTTTAAGCTCAGATGTACCACCTACTAAAGTGTACTTGGTTTTACCGCCTCTAATGGCTTCAATGGCTGCATGACCAATAAATTCAGGCGTATCAAAGTCTGGCTCACCTACCGCTAAGTTTAAGACTTCCTTCCCTTCTGACTTTAATCGGTTTGCAAGCGCACTAACGGCTAATGTTTTTGACATTGGCAATGACCTTAAATCTGGTCTTATAATATTTAGCGACATGGCGTAATACTCCTAGTTCAATCTATATTAATTATAGAAGCTTGATGATTAAATGACAAACGCTCGCCTTGATCAGTTTCAAGGATTAACTCTCCAAGCACATTGATGCCTTTTGATTGCCCAACGACCACCTGCTTATCTGACTTAATGGCAACTACTTTATCTGACAAGTAATCACACGATTGCCACTGTGATTGAAATGGTGACAAACCATCTTTTGCAAACATGACTACGGCGCTATCCCAACGATCAACAAATGCTTTGATAAGATCTTCTGTGATGATTTTTCTAGCGCTTAATTCATTTAGCCCAATGGCATGCTCAAGAGAACTAGGCGTATCTAAATTAAGGCCTAAACCGAGAATATACTCACATTCCCTGTTACTAAATTCAACCAATTCAACAATCACGCCGCCTAGTTTTTTACCATTAAGAAATACATCGTTTGGCCATTTAAGTAATGCCGTGACATCAAATGTCTTTAATGTTTCTGCCATCACCAGGGCACCTAATTGTGCCATCCCTAATAAATGCTTTTCATCACTCATGGTTACTTGATTTCTTAACGACAAATAAATGCCTTTTTCAGGCTGACTTACCCAGGTACGACCATATTGACCAATGCCTTTCGTTTGTGATTTTGCAATATGCAAAGCAGGTGATGATGTCCCTTTGATGGTTTGCATCGTGCTTGAAACCTCATCAAAGAAAGTCCTGCTATAGTCTTTAAACACGTGATTCCATTAAACTTGTGAATTTGCAATCATTTAGATTAGTTTGATTTTCTTTACCGCTTCGTTTTTTTGAACAATCTGCACCCAATTTAGCAGCAGAAACATTAGTGCCAAGATACCAATTGGGCTCAGTTAATGTAAGATTATTTAAATAATCTTCCAACCCGCTTGAACGATATATTAAAAAGACTGAAAAAGTGTTCATCAGTACTGCGCCCATCCACGGCGCTGGCATTAACCAAAAACTAAATGCGCCTGCCATTAAAGGCACAGCAATGATGTTGTAAAGCATGGCTAACTGAAGTTGTTCATTTAAGTAATTTTGGGTATGTCTCATATACTCAAAAACTTGTGGCAACACAGCTGGGTTTTCAATCTCACCATCTGAAGATAAACTTAGCATGTTAGTTGTGCATTGTAATGTTAAACAACCCGGTTTATCCGAACCCAAACCCGGTCCATCGTCTATGTATAAAAGGCGCTTCTCATTGATTGGCTTTAGGTCTTTTTCTAATTGATTTAAGAAAGAAGCCATTTCTTGAATATTGTCATTCTTTGCTTCATCACTTATACCTTTTTTATGGAATGCTTGTACCAACCCAATAAGATCTTCAGGATAATTTTTATTTTCTGGCAAGGCTAACCACGATAATAAGATGGATTTATATTGTTCACCAGTATGTTTACCACTGTATTTAGATGAAAAAACAGGATGACAGATGACTTTTTTCTTTGCCAAACTCATATCTTTGATAATGCTTTTATACCTTTCAGAATCATCATCTCCCGATAAAATAAAAACACTTTTACCTAAACTTTCCAATCGTTTGGTTAACTCATGATCGCACCCTTCGCGCATCGGCCATTTGCCATCTTGTGACATTTTTTCTGTTAGGGTCCCTGTTTTATCAAAGACAACTTTCTCAATTGTTGATAGATGTCCAACACTGACTTGTTCCTTAAAATGCGTATGCAATTCCTTACTGACTTTTGCTTTCCCAATTGCCTCGCATATGGGGGCAACAACTGCTAAAACACATGGGCATGCTGCCATTAATACACCCATAAATGCTTTGATTGCGAATGAAATAGCAAATGACTGTGGGGCAAACACATACCAACAACTTGCTGCTAAAGAAGCAATTGTCAACATAGATGGCAAAAAATACTGCGCTATTTTATCTGCCCAACTTGGTGACCGGCTGATGTTACTTTTACGAAATTCACCAACTTCTGCATAAATTTGAGTACCCTTTTTAATATTAGTTGTGTATGCCCAAGGCAACAACCAACCATCTTTTTTTACTGTTTTAATTATCTTGTCGCTAGCATCCTCACGTATACTATAATCAGCTTGAATGCTGCCATTGAGAATTCTTAGAGGAAATGGATAAGCTTTACCAGCTTCCAATGCAATGATATGTCCTTCTGTGATCGCTGCCATAGATTTGGTTTGAAATTGTCCATTTTCGAAAACTAGCCATTGTTCTTTAGAAGTCGTCCAACTATTTTTTAAGTATCCTGCAATACCAACAACACCTAAAATGATCATTGAGTCATGAAAATAAATCTGTGCACCAAAGGCAACAGATAACGCAGGGATACAAAGCTGCAATGTTGAAAATATCCATGCCATAGTTACCGCAAGGGTGATCAAAGTTTCCATAGATAGGGATTGTCTTTGATACCATGAAATACCGGCAACAGAAAAAGTAGATAAAGCCAAACCTATTGACCATAAGATAGACCATGAAGCTATGACTGTTGGCATCAATAAAGGCATAGTCATAAAGGCAAGCATCGACGTAATTGGCGGGATAAGATATTTTAAAGATGTTTGCGCCGCTTTAAAATGGTCCCAACCTAGCCAAATAATTAAAGCTAAATTCA
The DNA here is from genome assembly GCA_029243665.1 of Gammaproteobacteria bacterium. Lineage (GTDB taxonomy): Bacteria > Pseudomonadota > Gammaproteobacteria > Comchoanobacterales > Comchoanobacteraceae > JAURNZ01. Next base: position 14,986 of record JAQWRO010000070.1, on the reverse strand, counting down.
CACCAGCAACCATAAATAACATACTAGTCGGAAATAATGCCATTAAGATACAACATAATTCAGTATAACCAATTAAAAGCGCCAATACAGGCTTAAAGAGTTCATGAAATATATTATTTTTTTTTACTTTTTTTGGGCATTTAAATGCTTTATTGAGTTCGTCTACATTGGCTTGATTAGATAAATTAATCTCTAAAATATTTTTTGCTTCATAACCCAATGACAATAAATTTGAATGATCTACTTTTTGCTCATTATTTCATAAACAACATAAATTTCTTTATTACTTACATCATATGTAACTGTTGATTCTTTAAAATATTCGCTTAGCTTGTTTGTTTTTCCCTTATAACAACTTTCACATCTACCTTCTACATTTTTTATTGTTATTTTTTTTTTCATTTTAGAGCCAATAGACCACCACAAATAATGCTAACCAAACAACGTCAACCATATGCCAATACCAAGCAACTGCTTCAAATGCAAAGTGATTGTGTTCATCAAAGTGTTCTAAGAATATCCTAATCATAATCACAAATAACATGATGGTTCCAACAGTGACATGGAAACCATGTAAGCCAGTTAATATGAAAAAGATATTACCATAAATACCTGCATCAAATCGTAATCCATACTCTGTGTATGCCTCAATATACTCATGGGCTTGAAAATACAAAAATGCCATACCAAGTAAGATTGTACACAGTTGCCAAAATCCAGCGACTTTATGCTTTTCTTCAATCAATCGCCAGTGCGCCAATGTGATTGTTAAACCACTGGTTAGCAGAATTATTGTGTTAATTGCTGGAATGCCCCATGGCCCCATGGCCATCTTAGGCCCTAAGAACTTTGATGGATTTGGTGTTGTTAATACTGGCCAATCACCTGAAAAATCAGGCCAAAGTAAATAATGTGTAGCTTCATTGCCTGGTACACCACCAAGAAACGACATTACAACATGTCTTACGTAGAACAAAACCCCAAAAAATGCTCCAAACAATGCTACCTCAGTAAAAATAAACCAAGCCATACCATAACGAAAAGACTTATCCATTTGTTTATCGCCTCGGAACGTTGTTAAGTTTTCATTGATAACCGCTCTAAACCAAAAAAACATCATAATCAAGAGCAATGTTAAGCCAAAACTTAATGTCTCTATGCCATAAGGTGAATCATGTAGCCAGTTTAAGAATCCAAACAATGTACAAAAAATGGCAACTGAACCGACAATTGGTAAATAGGTAGGTGGTATGATGTGATGATCAGATGACATATTTATATCCTCTTATGATGATAACGAGACCTAAGTTCACGCCAATGTGTTTGTTGACCAGGTTTATCAGTGAGTGAATGATCGCTCGAATGAAACAACATTGCGACTGCATGAATATCTTTAGGAAAATCTGGATTCACTCTGATTTGAATGCTTTTTTGGTAGTGCATCCCTGGCTTAATGCTTACAGTATTTGGAAAATGATCTAGAAATTGCATTGACAATGTTGATCTTTCAGGCGTCGCAGATAGGATTGGATGCACGTCTACTGTTTTGCTGCCTTCATTTATGAAACTTACAACAACGTCATACTGTCCACCAGGATACCAAGTTTGCCTCATATGATTGATTTTTACTTTAACAGGAAAATCTCTCATAGACGTTGTTGTAAACTGCATATTAACTGGCTGATTGTAATTTATAGGTGTATCTTCATGTCCCATCGCATGATTATGTATATTCCCATCAATTCCAAAATGGTGACAAACAAAATGAAATAAAGGAATTTGTAAATAAGCAAACCATAATATAAATAAGCTAAAAATTGTCATACTTAAGCCCATATAAAAATTTTTCTTAGACTTATTTGTACGTTGAGCAATGATTAAATCACCTAGCCAATAGATACTCACAAAACAAAACATTACTAATCCTGGCATAACTGCAAGTATGATATTAGCATGATGATGCAGTGCCGTTAATAATCCCATAGCAATCATGAACAGTGAAATCACTGTTATGATTGGAAACCAAGAATGATTTAAAGACAACTGTTTTTTCATACGTAAGTTTTACCAGTCACTTTGGGCGGTTTCTCAAATGTATGATAGGGCAATGGTGTATCTAATGTCCACTCAAGACCTTTGGCGCCATCCCATATTATTTTTTTAGCTTTTGGACCAGTTTTGATTGCTTGATACATACATATCACAAACAATATTTGTGATATCCCAAACATAAATGCACCAATGGTTGCAATTTGATTAAAGTCTGTAAATTGCAAGTTATAATCAGGAATTCTTCTTGGCATGCCTGCAAGACCAACCAATAGCATCGGAAAAAATGTAATATTTGAAGAAATCAATGTTAGCCAAAAATGCCAATCTGCAAGTTTAAAACTATACATTCTACCTGTCCACTTTGGCACCCAAAAATATGCGCCTGCTACTAAACCCAAGTATAACCCTGCAACAACAACATAGTGAAAATGTCCAACGACAAAGTAAGTCGCATGGTATTGATAATCTGCTGGCACAATTGCTAACATCACTCCAGTTAACCCCCCTAATGTAAATAAGTACACAAAACCAACTGCGAACTTCATTGGGGGCTCTAGAGTTATTGAGCCTTTATACATCGTAGCCATCCAGTTAAACACCTTAACACCCGTAGGCACCGCAACAATCATTGTTGTGTACATAAAGAAAATTTGTGTACCCAAATGAACACCTGTTGTAAACATGTGATGCACCCAAACAACAAATGACATAATTGCAATACCCCCAATAGCGTAAATCATTGACGTTGCACCGAACAATGGCTTTCTACTAAATGCTGGAATAATCTCTGAAATAATCCCAAATACTGGCAATGCCAATACATATACCTCTGGATGACCAAAAAACCAAAATAAATGCTCGAATAATAATGGGCTACCACCACCTGCAGCATTGAAAAAGCTTGTGCCAAAATGTCTATCCGTAAGCATCATTGTTACTGTTCCAGCCAAAATTGGCATGATAGCAAGAATAAGGAAAGCAGTTACTAACCAAGACCATACAAACATGGGCATATTCATTAAAGTCATACCTGGTGCACGTAAATTCAAGATGGTTGCGATGATATTTATAGATGCTAAGATTGATGAAATCCCCAACATGTGAATGCCAAAAATCATAGCATCAGTCCCTGGAGGTCCATAAGTTGTTGACAGCGGCGCATAAAAAGTCCACCCCATATCAGCTGGAGGACCATTTAAAAAATATGGCGACATTAGCATAAATGTAGCAAACGGTAGCAACCAAAAACTCCAGTTATTTAACCTTGGAAATGCCATGTCTGCCGCACCAATCATCATCGGAATTTGCCAGTTTGCAAATCCCGCTAATGCAGGCATAATTGCCCCAAAAATCATAATCAATCCGTGCGAAGTAACTAATTGATTAAAAGTTAATGGACTAATGATCATTAAGTATGGAGAAGACAATTCAGTCCTCATAATTAATGCCAAAAAGCCTGCAACAAAGAACATAGTCAAGCTAAAAAGCAAATATAATGTTCCAATATCCTTGTGATTTGTGGTTGTTATCCACCTCATTAAACCTTTTTCTGGTTGATCTGCCATATTTATCCTCTTACTTCTCTATTCTAAACTCACTATTACTTATCAAGCTTAGCGACTTGATCTGCTGTTACTAAACCACCAGAGCTAGCACCATATTTTTGTTTGTCATTATTACCCCAGCTATTTCTCACATAGGTAATTGCATGCGCTATTTCTTCATGGCTTAGTATGGACTTAAAACCAGGCATGGCTCCCTTGCCATATAAAACTTGGTGAATCAGGGGGTCTATTGGACCAGTTGCTAAACTACCACCAACAAGTTTTGGGAAAATCCCTTGTCCTTGACCATCAGACTTGTGACAACTTGCACAATTATTTTCAAAAACACTTTCACCTTTACTCATTGCTATTTGTTCTGGCGTTTTCTGTGAATCATCTTCTGCTTTAACAGCGTCAGGATTACCCTCGATTGCAATTTTATTGATGATTTTATCTGCTTCAGATTCTGGTATAATTTTTCTCTTTGCTTTAACCCATAGATCATAATCTTTTTCAGCCAATGCAACGACAACAATTGGCATAAAACCATGTCCAGAGCCACATAATTGATTACATTGCCCTCGATAAATACCTGGTTTTTCGATATATGCCCACGACTCAGAAATCAAACCTGGATTTGCATCACGATTGATACCCAATGCGGGAATAAACCATCCGTGAATCACATCATTAGAAGTCATTAAGAATCTTACTTTTTTATGAATTGGCAGGACAAGAGGCTGATCAACTTCAAGAAGATAGTTTGGATTTGCTTTTTCTTCATCGGTTAACTCGCCATTCATTGCTTTAGCTATGGACGGCGCCAAGTTACTATTAAATGCAACATCTTGATCTAGATACTCATATCGCCACTTCCACTGCATCCCAACAATTTTAATATTGACTTCTGCATCTCTGGAATCATTTAAACGCATCAAAACCAATGTGGATGGTATTGCCATCACAACCAATAGCAAAAATGGAATCAATGTCCAAATAACCTCAACCCAAAAGTTGTCATGGAACTGCGCAGCAACAGCGCCCTTACTTTTACGGTGATAATAAAGGGTATAAAGCATAACAACGCCTACCCCAACACCAATGAACACACACACATAAAATATGATCATATGCAGACCATAAATTTGGTGAGACATGGGTGTAACACCTTCAGTTACATTGTATGGCTGTATAGCAAAAGTGCTTGAAGCCAAAAAGGCTAATATTATCTTACCAAAGTTTGAAATCATTTTGTTTTACGCTCTTATATAAAATATATTTAACCGCGGCTATCAATTGCCCATCACTGCAGTCATCACAGGTGCCTCTCGGGACACAATTATTAGGAAGTGACTTATAACCCTCAGGATGGACAACCCCATTCAATAGACCAATGAAGCCTTGGGAAGTAAGCCTTTGCTTCCAAGCTGTTTCATCACCAATTTTCGGGGCATTTAATGTGCCATCATTATGACAACTTGCACAAACTTTTTCATAGAGCTGCTTGCCATCATCTAAAGTGTAACTTTTAGGCGCTGGTCCTAACGCTCTTTTAGGCTTAGGTTTTGTGACAGACACTGCTTTTAGCATATAATTTACTGTGGCCTTGATATCATCATCATTACACTCGCCACATAAACCCATTGCCGGCATACCATGGAATCCTTTGATGGCATTCTCATATGTTTGGTCGATTGGCTGCGCTTGTATAGGCGCCCAATCGTTTGCATCGCCATACTTTGGCGCGCCACCAGCACCAGATGCATGACAATTCATGCAATGTTTGTTATAAATTGCTTGCCCCTTAGCATCGCCAGACCCTGAAATCACCAATGGTTCTGAATCAACAGTGCTTTTTAAATAGACTGCGATTGCCTTCAAGTCTGAATCTTTCAGATACATTAAACTATCATGGTTAACTTCTTTCATGGGACCCTTAACTTCGCCACCACCTGGAACTTCATCGTATTTGAACACACGAATCAACTCACCAGCCGACACTTTTTTCAAGCTTGTGCCTGTAATATTTGGCGCTGCATAACCATCAATAATTGAACCCGTGTATGACTTATCTAACTGTGGAGAACCAAACATTGTTATAGGTGTATGACACATGCCACAATGCGCGGGGCCCTCAACCAAGAAAGCACCTCGATTCCACTCTTCCGAACGTGCCGGGTCAGGACGATAAGGGCCATCAAACGGATAGAAAAATAACAACTTCCAGCCCAACATAAGCTGACGCCACTTCATAAAAAATGGGATGTCATGAGGCTTGTTTTCTCTGTCAACAGCAGGAATTGCCATAAAATACTCATACATATCATCAATTTCTTCGTCAGAAAATTTCGTAAACCATACGTATGGTAGCGCAGGGTAATATTGGCTCCCATCTGGTGCAACCCCGTGTCTAATAGCATCATGGAAATCTTTCTGCGTCCAATTTCCAATGCCTGTTTTTTTATCTGGTGTAATATTTGGAGAATAGAATGTACCTATTGGCACACGATAACCTAATAGAGGTATATCAGGGCGCACACCATTGCCACCCGCAAATGGATGCTCAGCATCAGTTGAGTGACAAGCAATACAATCGGAAGCCATCACGAGGTATTCACCACGCTTTATGGCTTCACCTTTATCACTTTTAGGATAAGAAATTTTGGGGTATGACGCCCAATGTTCGACAGGGTTTCTAATCTCTTCAGCAAAAATGCTGCTTACCAAGATTAAAAAAATCAATGAAATTATAGAACGTATTATTAGCATGAATATATCTATACTAAACATAATTCATCATGTGATCAAGCAGTTTTTCCAGTCAAAACAAAGGCCAAGCATGCTTAAAGCATGTTAAAAAACAATACTCTCATTACAATAGCCTTAAATACTATACGACCACATGCATCAACATCATCTGCAGAACAGTTTGAACAATTTATGACATAAGCACTACAGTCTTCTACTGAATACACTTGCCTCCGTTTAAATATATTGTCAAAAATTAGTTAAAACGTTTAAAAAAAATTAGACTTTTCATCTTGCTTTATCGCATTATAATGATAATTGAGCTTTATTTATGCCTAGATTCATTTTAATTTCAGCATTAAACCACAAGCGCACCATTGGGAAAGACGGCGGCATTCCTTGGCATCTGCCAAATGATTTTAAGCATTTTAAGGAAACTACTTTAAACAAAACCATAGTTATGGGCAGAAAAACCTTTGCAAGCTTGCCAAGTCAAAAACCCCTCCCCAAAAGAAACAATGTCATCCTTAGCACAACCTTATTTGAAACCCCAGGCTTTATTTGCTGTAAAAGCATTGACGAAATTATTGATCTAACAAAAAATGATGATGATGTTTATATCATTGGTGGACAGAATGTATACGAAGCGTTTCTTCCCATCGCATCCCAAATGATTTTGACTTACGTAGATAATCATTTAATTGGCGATGTATTTTTTCCTATGTTTGAACCAACACAATGGAAGAGAGTACATTCCACTCAATATCAGATAGATGACAAACATAAATATGCATATTCTATCCAAACATTTAATAGAATTTAATCCCTTTTTCTCCTGCTATTTCTTTTCTCTCTTCTAAGCTCTGCTGACATAAATCTTTTGTGCTCTTCTTCTGATTGAGATACCAATTCAGGCACTTCCACAGGCATCCCATCCTGATCAATGGCCACAAATACTAAATATGCTTTTAAAATTTGTTCAATCTCTCCACCCTTAATGTTTTGCTTGCATACTTTAATACCCACTTCTAAAGAAGTTTTCCATGACCTATTGACTGATCCTGATATTAAAATCTTATCTCCAAGTCTCGCAGGCTTGATAAAATTAATATGATCCACACATGCAGTCACACAAACATTGCCGCTATGCGTTGTTGCTATTGTATAAGCAACACTATCCATTAAGGCCATGACATGCCCACCAAACAGAGTATTATTAGGATTTAGATCACCAGGAAAAACTTGATAAACTTGATTTTCTAACGCACTTTCTGAAACTAATTTTTTTTTAACTTGCATCATCGTGTTCTCTTCTATAATAATTATATGTTATAAATAGCACTGTTGCAGAAATATGATTTTTTTGAATAGGAAAACGAATGGGCAAATCTTTATTAATTGTTGAGTCACCATCCAAGGCTAAAACCATACAACAATACTTAAACAACGAGTATAATGTTTTAGCCAGTTACGGCCACGTCCGGGATTTAATTCCAAAAAATGGCGCTGTTGAACCAGAGCATGATTTTAAAATGCATTACTCTGTAATCGAACGTAACCAAAAACATGTTGATAAAATAATACAACTGGCGAAAAAAGCCGACCATATATACCTTGCAACTGACCCTGATAGAGAAGGTGAGGCCATAGCATGGCACATTCAGAGCCTAATCCAATCAACACCAGGCTGCAGTGATAAACCATGTGACCGCCTTGTCTTTTACCAAATAACAAAAAAGGCCGTAAATGAGGCACTAAAATCACCTAGAAAAATTGAAATGTCTTTAGTAAATGCTCAACAAGCCAGAAGGGCACTGGATTACTTAGTAGGGTTTAATTTATCACCACTATTATGGAAAAAAATTCGACGTGGGCTATCTGCTGGACGCGTTCAAAGCCCAGCATTAAAAATGATCGTCGAACGTGAAGAAGAAATTCGCAACTTCGTCAGTCAGGAATACTGGAAAATCAGTACCGAGCATACCAAAGAAAACATTGCTTTTTCAGCGAAACTGACAAAATATAATGATGAAAAAATTGATACATTAACGGTAAAAAATGAAGCGCAAGCAACCGACATCGTTAAAGCAGTTGAAGAAGCGAGCCAAGGTGAGCTTACGATCGAATCGATTGTCGAAAAAGAACGTAAAAGAAATCCACCGCCACCCTATACAACTTCGACACTACAACAAGACGCAGTTAGAAAGCTAGGCTTTAGTGCATCGCGAACCATGCGTATCGCACAACAACTGTATGAGGGCGTAAAAACTGATCAGGGTCAAACAGGTTTAATAACGTATATGCGTACAGACTCAGTTCAATTAGGCAATGAGGCTATTAGCCAAGCCAGAGATTATATCGAACAAAAACTTGGCAAAGATTACCTGCCAGACAAACCAAGGACATTTAAAACTAAAACCAAAAATGCCCAGGAAGCACACGAGGCCATTCGCCCAACTGACTTTACTAGAACACCAGATTCTGTATCAAAATTTTTAGACAAAGACCAATTCAAACTTTACAGACTGGTTTGGCAAAGAGCCCTTGCAAGCCAAACCGAATCTGCCACATTAGATACAGTTGCAGTTGATTTGGTTGCAAAAGCAGTAGCAACATTTAGAGCCAATGGATCAACCATCAGACATCCTGGCTATCTAAAAGTTTACGAGGAAGGCCAGGATGATAAGAAAACCTCGGTATTAGATGAAAAAAACCTCTTGCCAAAACTATCTAAAGGCGAGTCAATTGCAATAGATAAGCTTAACTCCGAACAACACTTCACAGAACCACCTGCCCGGTTTAATGAAGCAACCCTTGTTAAACACTTAGAAGAACTAGGCATTGGCAGACCGTCCACTTACACATCCATCATAAGCACATTGCTTGATCGTGAATATGTTGAAAAAAATGAGCAAAAAAGATTTTGTCCAACAGATGTTGGCGAGGTTGTCTGCGGCTTTTTAAATAATCATTTTGACAAATATGTTGAATATGGCTTCACAGCAAGCTTGGAAGACAAACTGGATGCTGTGTCACGTGGTGAAATTGAATGGGTCCCGCTCATGACTGATTTTTGGTCACCCTTCCATACTCAAATTGAGGCCGTTGGGGGCAGCGTTCAAAGAAGCGAGGTTACTCAGGAAACAATCGATGAAAAATGTCCAAAATGTAATAAGGATTTATATATAAAACTAGGCAAACGTGGCAAGTTTATTGGCTGCAGCGGCTATCCTGAATGTGACTATACTTCAAATATTGATGGATCAACAGAACCTGAAACGCCAGAACTAGTAGACCGGAAATGTCCAGAATGTGATTCTGAACTTGTCTACAAACACGGCAAATATGGTAAATTTATTGGCTGTAGTGCTTACCCTGATTGTAAACACATCGAATCTCTCAATCAGCCTACAGACACAGGCATTCTCTGTCCAGAATGTAAAGAAAAAAACATCCTCAAGCGATTTTCAAGAAGAGGTAAAGTTTTTTATGGCTGCCAAGGTTACCCAAAATGTAAATATGCTATTTGGAACGAACCAATCAATCAAACCTGCCCCTCATGTGACTGGCCAATTATGACAAAAAAAATTACAAAAAAAACAGGCGAACAAATCATTTGCCCTGCCTGCAAACATGAAGCCACAGAATAGCAGCAGCATTTTAGAATGCGTAGAACATCTTCGGCTTGGTGAAATCATTGCCTACCCTACAGAATCATGCTTTGGGTTAGGCTGTGATCCAAATAACCTTACAGCCATTGAAAAGATTTATGACCTCAAACATAGACCTAATCAAATGCCATTTATAATCATAATAAGTGAGTGGGCACACTTAGATGCTTTTGACTGTGAAATTTCAGATGATCAAATGCAGCAACTCAGATCCACCTGGCCAGGGCCTGTGACTTGGCTAATCCCGATAAGAACAAAGCACCGACTTGCATCAGATCAACGAAAAATTGCTGTGCGCATGACAGCCCACCCCATTGCTAGCAAGATATGTACGCAATTTGAAGGCGCAGTTGTTTCAACAAGTGCTAATCCACATGGATTGCCCAGTGCCACTTCGGCTAATGAGGTGCGTAATTATTTTGAAAATAAGGTTTCTTATATTCTTGATGGTCCTTTAGGAGATAGAACCAAACCTAGTGATATTTTCGACCTAGAGACCAACAAACAATTACGTTAGTAAGAAAACTACTGACGCCAATCTCGACCTGGGATACATTCAAAAGCTTTTTTGTTAGACCTTATTGGTGTGATATCAATTCCCCCTCTTCGCATGAAGTTTGCTTGAATAAAAAGGGCTTTTGGATTTAACACATCAGTAATATCAGAATAAATCCGGTCCACACACTGTTCATGAAAACCCTGATGGTTCCTATAAGAAATTAAATACGCCATCAATGCACTTTTATCCCATGCAGACCCTTCATACTCAATCATAACAGTTGCCCAATCAGGCTGATTGGTTACCAAACAATTAGCCCTGAATAGCATTGTATAGAGCTTCTCCGAAACCTGAGCATAATTAACAACCTTAAGCACGGTTTGATCAGGTACAGTAGCTATTTCTATCCCTTGGTGACTTAAGGCATCTAAACAATCCCAATCAGCCAATGGCAATGTATTAATGACGGGCGCAAAAGGGGGGTACGTCACTTCCAATGAAAAGCTTTCACCTAAAATTTTTCTTAAGTCGCACTTTAAAGTTTTATAGAAAGCTTCCTCATCTTTAAACATATGATTGTTAAGTGAGTTCAAGTAAAGCTTCAAAGATTTTGACTCAACCACGTTATCACTATGTGCATCTAGCTTAAATGTTAGTGTAGCAATTTTTGGACACCCTGACGGCATTAGATAAGAAACTTCGTATGCCTGCCAAATATCGCATCCAAAAAAATTTAAATGATTTAATGACCCTCTCGCCATAGATCGTGATATTGGCTCCAAAAGATCTGGGTTATACCCATCGACCACAACAGAACTTTTATGCAACCATTTCAAACCATTATCTTGCATTAACATTACCTTTGAAAAATAAAAAATATATCATTATTTATATACTTAAACAACTGCTAACTATTTTTTTTATATTCCTCTGCCAATTGAATGAATTGGTTAACTTCTAAAAATTCAGGCCTTAGCTCAGGATCCACCCCAATGTTCTTTAAATCTTGAACTGTAAAGTATATTGCAAGCCCATGCTTGCATTTTTTTCGCCTTTGGCTAAATGCAGCAGCTGTAACTTTCCTAAGTGGCTCCAAGAGCTCAAATGAGCATAATTTCTCAGGTAACAATGATAACCTTATCACAGCTGACTGCACCTTGGGTGGTGGATCGAAAGCTTCTGGTGGCACTTTTAATAAAGGGTCTACCTTAAAATAGGTTTGCAAGACAATGCTGAGACGACCGTAATGTTTTGAACCAGGCGACGCCATCGCCCTATCTGCAACTTCTTTTTGCATCATTAAAATTGCATTTTTAAAAGTTATCTGTGACTCAACCCAGGAACACATTAACTCACTTGCAATGTTATAAGGTAAATTTCCTACCACAACATCTTCTGCACATAATATTTGCCATGAGAATTGAAGTGCATCTTGGTTAATAACCTTAAGAGCTTTTTCATCATATTTTTTCTTTAACCAATGACACCAACGCTTATCAAGCTCAATTGCTTTAACCACTAAACCATAACGAACTAAACACTCTGTTAATGCACCAGCACCAGGACCAATCTCGTAAACTTCTTCATTTGGATTTGCTTCTATATGATTGAGAATGTCATTTAAAACATTTTGATCTATTAAGAAATGTTGCCCAAGGCTTTTATTTTTTCGATACAATGACTAGCCTTAACTAAAAAATTGTATATATGCTGCTTCGTGCAAGTTCTTCATCCACTTGTTAATAGCTACTCCAGCTTTTTGAGATAAAATAGAGTTACCTGCTTGATTTTCAGTCATGGGCGTTGGAATTTTCTTTTCACGATACCATATAACATGATAGCCGTTCTCTAACTTAAATGGTCCAATCACTGCTCTAGGTTTAGCATCTGCAAGCTTCTTATAAAATACATCTGGCATTGCATCCTTAGCAACATCTACAAACGGCGTTCTTATAACAAAGCTTTTGATTGCATCAGGTATTTTTGTCTGCTCTTTGATACCTTGATACAACCTGTTTGCATGGTCTTTTTGTTGTTGCGATGAAAGCTGGCCCTTGCTAATACGATAATCATTAAAAATGTACTGAGTTTTCGCAAGCTGATCTGCTTCAATATGATGCGCAATCATCTTTGGTGATATTTTGATCGTATCCCTGACAACTGCTTCTTGGACAAGGCTTGTAGTGATATTTTTTTCAATATGAAACTTAAACTGATCCATAGAAATATTGAATTCTTCGAGATGATGTGAAAAAGCATCATCATCCATTTTCATAGTTGACTGTATTTTAGAAAGTACATTGTTTACCATTTCGTCTGTAGCACTGATGTGTTTATTTTTAGCAATATCTAAAATCAACGCTTGATCAACCATCATCGAAATATGTTGTTTTTTTAAATCTTTCGATGCAAAGTCCCTTTTATCGTCAGGAATAGATGCTAAGGCTGCCTGCATAAACTCATTCACATCATATTGGGTAATTGCTTCATCATTGACAACAACCACTACTTTATCAACATCTCCAGCAAAAACATAATTAAAACTAACTACAGTTAATAATAATAAAATTTTGGTCATAATCTTATATCTCCTAAACTTCATATTACTGATCTAGATCAACGGACTCAAGTATTTCATGAGAATCATCCTTCCCAACTTTAACAATAGGTTTTGATGAAAACCCCTTTAAAAACAGTTCTACGGAAGCATACCACTGATAATTATCATCCGACGCAGCATTGTCTGCACTCGTTCCGATATATCTTCGGCCAAAATTTACATTGGATGTCCAACAGCAAGTATCATAATGTGCTCCAATTTCATAACTTAAAAACTGATCATCTTTAAAATCTTTAACAATAGCCCCATTCATTGTTAAAAAATCAGTCGCATACCAAGTCTGTCTAATACCTAGCCTAGAAAGATAATCCGTTTTACCACCAGAAGCATTATCTTGCTGCCTTATGTCGTATGCATATCTAATAATCCAGTCACTTTGTAAGATTTTTTTTAGTTCAAGGTTCGCTCCAACATTCCTGAAACTTTTTAGTGAGGTATCATAGTTCGCGTTAGCAGTGATTAACAAATTATCTTGGCCGCCCTTTAAATTTAGAACTAGGGGGTTGTACGCATGCGAATCATCATCACAGTCCTTATCAAGACAAAGTTTAGGTGATTCAATATTAATTTGTTTACCCATTTCCAATTCATAAGTTGCTTTTGCTTGTTTAATCATGGTTGACATGCTTAATACAAATGCATTTTCATCACCAATTCGATCAAATCCCTGAAACCTACGTGACGAAAATAGCGAACTTAAATTGTTGTCTGACTTTACACTTGCATCGATGATTGGGTAGTCATATTGTGAACGGTAGGGCACATAAACATAAAACAACTTAGGCATTACCGTTTGATATAAATGATTACCTCTGTTTTCAAAAAAAAGTCCGGCTTCACTAGAAAAACTTGGAATTACAGATGTTTCAGTATTAACATCATCACTGTTATAATACCTAATGATTTCTTCGAATTTATTTCTTAAATAACCATACGGCCGATTAATGCTTTGCTCTAAACTAATATCCCCAACAACTCTGTGTACAGAACTGCCAAAAGCACCTTGGTTTGAACTTTGTATATTATAATAACGACCTGCTTCCAAAGCACTTGATAAGCCCCAAGAAGGACTTAACTTAAGCGAATGAGGTCTCAATGCAAATACTTCACTACTAGGGATCGTACTTGAATCGGTTACAAAATCATTTTGAAACTTTGCAACATTAAAATTGATATTGCCCCAGCCTAGAATCTGGTTTAATGAGAGTTGCTCAACAGGGTGAAGGGTATCTAGAATATGAAAAGTATTACCAAAATCTCTGAACCAATTAGAATCACTGAAACGAGTAATATCAATATCTACTGATGCACCATCCCATGGATTATAGTTGTGTTGCCAATTTGCCTGAAAACGTCGGTCATCTTCATGATTATCCCAAATCACCTCTGATCCAAATTGTCCATTACCAGATGGCATCAAATACCTTAAAAGTTGATTGAATCCATAACTGCCTTTTGTAAACATAATCGGCGCTAATACCCAATCATAATTACTAGCAAGATTAAAGTAATATGGCTGTCTATACATAAAACCATATTCACGTGTATAGTTAACCGTCGGCTGTAAAAAACCACTTTTTCTTCCAGAGGTTATAAATGAAAAATATGGAAACTTTATCAGTTCTGTACCATTCAAAACCAAACCAGGATTCTCTAATGTCACTAATTTTTGTTCAGGATAATAAACCATTTTGTCCGTACTCATAGCCCATGTGGGACTAGATGGAGGGCAAAATGACACATTGACGTGTTCAAATGTAAAAGTTTGGTCGCGGTCTCTATCTAGCTTTTCAGCATTACCCCAAGCAACGTTATTTTTTGAACCAATACGATAATTTAATTCATTAAGGGA
>JAQWRO010000069.1 GCA_029243665.1 Gammaproteobacteria bacterium | reverse complement strand
AATTATTTATGATCAGTATTTTCTTCTGATCATAAACGCCTGCGGAAGAAAAACTTATAAGTATTATTATTAAAAACCGTTGAAACATACATTAAAAATTAAAACAATTACAGTGAAAAAGCAATTGAAATTTACTTGTCTCGCTGTGGATAACTTTGTTAGTAAGTCACTTAATTACAATAGAATAACCCCTTAGGTTGTTTTAATCACATTTCATCAACAAAGTTACTAACGGAGTTATCAACATCTTAGGATAAGTGTAAACACATGAATAAAAAAGATTAATAGAGAAATCCACAACAATAGATAAACTTAATAAACATAATAATCTAATATATATATATTCTTATATTTATATTTTTTAAATATATGTGATTAATTTGACAACAGATGATAAAAGGGGTACATTTCTATTTTAATTATTGTATATTAGAGACAATCATGAAGAGAACTTATCAACCAAGTAATTTAAAAAAACATAGAACACATGGATTTAGACATAGAATGTCTACTCGTGGTGGTCGTCTGGTTTTAAAAAGACGTCGTGCTAAAGGCCGTAAACAAATTTCTATTTAACGATGACAGCATTGCCCAAGGATCTTAGATTAATAAAACGATCAGACTTTTCTAATATTTATAAATCTGGGGCTAATGCGTATAAAACAAAGCATTTTACATTTTTAGTTAAACCCAATCGTGTTGGAAATGCTAGAATAGCAGTGGTGATTAGAAAAAAAATTATTAAAAAAGCCGTTTTTAGAAACTATATTCGAAGAGTCGCCAATACTTTGTTTGTTAACGAAAATGAAAACCTTGGTTCAGTAGATATCATTGCAATATTAACAAGACCAATTGAGTTAAACTTCAATATGATAAAACTTGATTGGTACAAGTTTTTAGAAAAAGCAACACTGAGAGAAAAATTTTGAACACATTAAAAAGCTATCTATATATTCTTCTGGGTTTATTGTTTCTAGTGTTGGTGCAATTTTGGTTTCAAGAAACACATACAGCAAGCGTGGATAGCACCAATACTCAAGTTGAACCCATATCGGCCAGCGTTAAAAGCAGCGCAGTTTCTCTCCCTGATTCAGAAAGTTTGGTTAGCATAAGTAACGATCTTTTGAAAGCGACAATTGATCTTGATGGAGGCAAAGTCGTCAAGACGGAGCTTTCACAATACTACAAAACCATTCAAAGAAAAATGCATCAAAGTATTTTGAATTATAGTGAAGTCTTTTCATACTATGCTCAATCTGGGTATCTGGGAGACGAGTTATTAAAATTCAATGTTAATCATGAAAAAACAACTCAAAATAAATTATTTTTAGAAGCAAGATCAGGTGCGTTTTTATATACTAAAACATTTGAATTTGGTAAAGATCCTTATACTATAAAGCAAACCAACCACGTTGAAAACATAGGTGCTCTAAATCAAAAGGTTGTTCCATACTCAAGCTTTGTGTCGCTGCATGCATCGGATGAAAAAGTAATGGATGCGCCTAAGAATTTTCAACCTGGTGCAGGGGTTAAAGAAAGTTCAGGATGGTTTGTATTACCAACTTATTCAGGTGTTAGTTATCATACGAAAGAAACACCTTATGTTAAATTACCTTATACACAGATTGCATCAGATTCAGGTGGCATAAGTCTTGATGATGCAGGTTGGTTTTCTGTCCAACAGCGCTATTTCTTAAACGCTTGGGTGCCCCAATCTATTGGCTCATCTGTTTTAAATACTCAGTGGTTGCCAGCTGATGAAAATGGCTTGTCACGCTTTTCAGCATCTATGCTGGGAATGCAATACACTTTATCAAGCAATGAATCACTTACAGTTTCTGAGACACTTTACTCGGGTCCAGAATTGGCGGATGTTTTGGCAGGTATTGCGCCAGCTTTAAATTTAACAATTGATTATGGTTGGCTCTGGTTATTATCAGAGGTTATTTTTAAGGTGCTTAATTTTATCCATGATGCCTTTAATAACTGGGGTCTTGCTATTATTCTAACGACAGCATTGATTAAACTTATTTTTTATAAAATGTCAGAAAAAGG
Organism: Gammaproteobacteria bacterium; assembly: GCA_029243665.1. Lineage (GTDB taxonomy): Bacteria > Pseudomonadota > Gammaproteobacteria > Comchoanobacterales > Comchoanobacteraceae > JAURNZ01. Next base: position 9,799 of record JAQWRO010000069.1, on the reverse strand, counting down.
GTTTGTTGCGAGTTTAAAAATGAAGGCGCTACAACCAAGAATTAAGGACATTCAAGAGCGTTTCAAAGATGATGCGGCTCAAAAAAGTCAAGCAATTATGGCTTTATATAAACAGGAAGGTGTCAATCCAATGGGAGGGTGCTTGCCCATTCTTATACAGTTTCCTTTTTTGATAGCGCTTTACTGGGTTTTAGTTGAGAGCGTTCAGCTTAGACATGCAAGTTTTTTATGGATTCCTGATTTATCATCTTATGACCCATATTATATTTTGCCTTTAATTATGGGGCTAGGTTTGTTCTTTCAGCAAAAATTAACACCTACTAATCTGGATCCTGCACAGGAACAAGCTATGATGATAATGCCTGTTATGATGACCTTCATTTTCTGCCAGTTTCCAGCTGGACTAGCTTTGTACATGCTCACAAATGCAGTGCTTTCAGCGCTTCAGCAATGGTATTTAACTAAAAAACATAGTTAATGAATAATGATTATGTAATTGTTGCCCAGGCGACACCCCCGGGTGTGGCAGGTGTTTCGATTGTAAGGTTATCTGGGCCTGACTCTAAGATAAAAAAGATGATTCCATTGCTTAGTAATTTATCCGTTTCTGCGGTTAAGCCAAGAATGGCATCTTTTGCTTACTTTTATGATCAACTTAAAAACAAAATAGATGAGGGGTTATTGCTCTATTTTGAAGGACCTAACTCCTACACTGGGGAATCAGTTTTAGAGTTACAAAGTCATGGAGGCGTGATGGTTCCTAGGCTAATCATAGAAGCTTGTATGTACCACGGATGTCGACAAGCAGCGCCGGGAGAGTTTAGTTTGCGTGCGGTTTTAAACGATAAAATGACAACTTTAAAAGCAGAGGCCATCTGTGGATTAATTCATGCAGATAATGAAGCTCAAGCAAGGGCAGCGCTTCGCTCTATGCGAGGCGACTTTTCTGAAAAGATTGCTAATATAGAAAGAAGAATAAAACATTTTAGAGTCATGCTTGAATCTGCTATAGATTTTGATGGTGAGGATATTAATCCTAATACGTCCCTTTCTGAATTGGTGGTAATATGTGAAGAAATTGAAAAGCTTTATCATCAAACGCAAGAAGCTGTTTCTGTTAATCATGATCAGCACGTCTGTCTTTTAGGCCCCCCAAACGCTGGCAAATCTTCTTGGTTAAATCGATTGATGAAAGACGACGTTGCAATTGTAAATGCTGAAGCAGGCACAACTAGGGATTTAATCGAGAAAAGATTACTAATAAGAAACCGCTGGGTTCAAATAACTGATACCGCAGGTATTCGAGAGACAAAGAACACAATAGAACTTGAGGGTGTAAAGCGAGCTAAAGCCAAGGTCGACAGTGTTGATTTAGTGGTCTGGGTTGTGGATTTAAGTGATTTAAGTGATTTAGATACCTTGTCTAAAGATTTACCGACAAACCTGATAAGTGATTTAAAAAGAATGCTTATTTTGTGGAATAAAAAAGATCAGCATCAGGTAATTCATAAAGACTTAATTTGGCGGTCTCACCCTGTACACTGTGTATCCAGTTTTGATGAACACGATGTGAGATTTGTTTTAGATTTAATTTCAAAAAAAATAATTCAACCAACCTCTGATGCTTTTTATGCAAGGCAAAGACATTTAGATGTTTTGGCAAACATTAACCGTTTGTCTTGTGAGGTTTTATCGCAAGCTCAAGAAACATATGATGTTGTATGGGTTGCTGAAGTAATGCGTGAAACCCAGCTGGAGCTTGACAAATTAGTCGGTTTGTTTTCTACTGATGATTTACTAGGAGAAATTTTTGGCTCATTCTGCATCGGAAAATAATATATCAATCGTTTTATCTTGGGCAATTTATTTATTGGCTGGCATCTTTTTATCATATGAAATGGCTCTTCAGGTATTTCCTGGTATTATTGCTACAGAAATGACATCGTCGGCTAACATTAGCTTGTCACTTATGGGGTGGATTGCTGGAATATATTTTATTTCTTACACAAGCATGCAAGTGCCTGCAGGCATAGCTTTTGATTTTATAAGTGTTAGAAAAGTGCTTGTTTTGGCTTGTTTGATTTGTGCGCTAGGCGTATTTATGTTTTCCTTTTTTAACTACTTCATTTGTATGTTGGTAGGGCGTTTTCTAATTGGCTTTGGTTCCTCTTTCGCATTTACCTGTGTGTTGGTTTCTGCAAGCAAATATTTTGACCCTAAATTATACCCCATTCTCGTAGGTGGGGCACAGTTTCTTGGTGGCTTAGGTGCTTGGGGTGGTGAGGCGCCACTCGCATATATGGTTTCATCACTTGGGATAGTCCAGTCCCAGCGTGTATTATGGATTATGGGTCTTATACTTGCTGTACTAGCATTTATTATCATACCTGATGAAAAGAAAGAGATTGATAAAGCTCGTTTAGATAAATTCAAAATAGATATTAAAGCAACATTAAATAACAAACAAACCATTGCAAATGCATCTTATGCATTTTTTAAATGGGCGCCTGTCATTATGTTGGGTGGTACATGGGGTGTGCCATTTCTAGAAGAAGCCCTTCATGTCTCTGCTATGCATGCTGCTGAGTGTGTAGGCTGTATATGGATAGCAACTGCGCTTTCTTCTCCAGTATGGGGATGGCTTGCAACGAAAATAAAAAGTTGTCGCTTACCTATGGTGTTTGGGTCTATATTAGGGTTTATTTCGTCACTGTTTTTTGTCATGTATCCACATAAATATACAGCCATTATCTTGTTTTTAATCGGCGCAGCCTCAGCCAGTCATATGCTGACCTTTGTACTAGTAAAACATAACAACCCAAAAGACATCGTTGGTTCTGCTTTAGGTGTAAATAATATGGCGGTTGTTGCAGGTGGTATTTTATTTAATCCTGTTGTTGGCATGTTGTTGGACTATTTGATGGGTGATAAAGCAAAACCAAGCATTTCTGATTACCAAAATACATTGTTTTTGGCCCCTGTTTGTTACCTTGTTGCGCTCTGGATATGTACAAGATATATTCGTGATGCAGAGCCATGTTAATCGACTCTCATTGTCACCTTAATCATTTAAAAAAACTTACTCCAGACCAAGCCGTAAGTGCAGCCATTGAAAAGGGCGTAAAGCACATGCTCTCTATTTGTGTTGAACGATCAGATATTGATGCTTTAAAAGAAATTGTTAACGCTCATCCTGAGGTATGCGCAACTTTAGGCATTCATCCTTGTGATGTGCATAACCATTCCTTAGAAGATCTAGATTTTATATCTAACTTAATGACAGAAAAAAAATCTCAGTTTATTGGTATTGGTGAAACAGGCCTTGATTACTACTACACAAAAGAACATGAGGTGCTTCAAAAAAAGTTTTTTCAACATCAAATTTTATTGGCAAAAAAACATGAATGCCCTTTGATTGTTCACTCAAGGTCTGCACCAGAAGACACGGTTAACATGCTTAAAGAATTTCCTCATAACAAAGTAATTATTCATTGTTTTACAGAAAGTTTGTCTATGGCAAAAGCGTGCTTAGATCTCGGAGCATATATATCATTTTCAGGTATAATATCTTTTAAAAATGCTTTGGAGTTGAAAGAGGTTGTGAAATATGTTCCGCTGGATAGGATGCTTATTGAAACAGATAGCCCTTATCTTGCACCAGTGCCTCATCGAGGCCATGAGAACCAACCTGCTTATGTTTATTATGTTGCACAAGCAGTGGCTGATCTAAAAAGCATTTCTTTTGATGATGTGGCTAACGTAACGACTAATAATTTTAAAAACTTATTTGGCTGGCCTAAAGCTTAACGAGTCCGTGGTGCTCTAAAAGCTCAGCTGTTGCAATCATTGGCATGCCGTAAATTGAAAAAGGATCATCTGATTCAATGCTTTCAATCAGTAATATACCGTTACTTTCTACTCTTAGGGATCCTGCACATTCTAAGCATGACTCATCTTGAATGTAGCTATCGATTGTAGCCTCATTAAGTGTTCTATATTTTATTTTGCATTCAGAAGTTTTTTGAAGGATTTTTTCACCTTTCCCAATTGTAATGTTAGATAGTGAAGAAACCCAGTTACCACTGCAAAGCATCAGTTGTTTTTTTGCATTTTCTTTTGTTTTGGGCTTACCAATAATTTGATTATCAAATGTCAAAATTTGGTCACCGGCAATAACAACTGAATCCGGTTGTAAATTTAAGATGTTTTGACACTTTTCTCTACCAAGCCTGACAACCAGTTGCCCTGGTAACTCTCCTTCAAGTGGTGTTTCGTCAATGTTGCTAGGTTGAATATTGAAGTTAATACTTAACTGTTTAAGTATTTGTTGTCGCATCGGCGAACCTGATGCCAAAATATATTGTTCATTTATAAATTCCATGCATAATATAGTAATTGTATTGAAAAAAATATGCCAGAGTTACCGGAAGTTGAAACAACAAGATTGGGTGTTATTGGTTATGCAAAAGGTGAGAGCCTTTTGTCAATGGATAGTTCTCAAAAAAAATTAAGATATCCTTGTGATTTTAAAAAGGGTGATTTTATTGGTTCGCCATGTTTGGATATAAATAGAAGAGCAAAATATCTAATATTTAACTTCGGGAAAGAAAAGCTGTTGATGCATTTAGGCATGAGTGGCAGTTTAAGGGTTGAAATCACAAGTAGAATTAAAAAAAAGAAACACGACCATTGTATGCTTCATTTTACCGGCGGCCACAGCCTCATTTACCATGATCCCAGGCGCTTTGGGTTTATTGTAAGGCATAGCGGTGCTTGGCGAGAAAAGATGGCTGCTTGGGGCCCTGAGCCACTTTCAGTCGATTTTTGTAAAAAACAACTCTTAAAAAAAGTTAATCAGTCTACTAGAGCAATCAAGCAGCTAATTATGGATCAAAGTGTTGTGGTTGGGGTTGGCAATATATATGCAAGTGAAGTTTTGTTTAAACTTGGTATTCACCCTATGAAAAAAGGATGTACTATATCAGAAGATGAAGCTAGTGGATTGGTCAAAGAAATTAAAAATACCCTCCATAAATCAATAGAGCAAGGCGGTACAACTTTAAGAGACTTTATCTCTGGAAAAGAAAAGCCAGGTTATTTTAAGCAGTCATTAATGGTTTATGGGAGAGAGGGAGAGCTTTGCTTTGAGTGTGACACAGCAATTGAGCGGTTAGTCTTAGCGCAGAGATCTAGTTTTTACTGCCCAAAATGTCAGCCCTTTTCAGTGAGTGACTGAAAACGAGTTAGTAATGTTTCTTGATCTTCTTCTTTGCCCGTTTCAATACATGCGACAGGGCAAAAAACCATACACTGGGGTTCATCATGATGACCCATGCACTCTGTACATAATTCAGGGTCTATTTCATAAATTTCTTTGCCCATATAAATTGCTTCATTTGGGCAAACGGGTTCGCAAACGTCGCAATTGATACATTCCTCAGTTATTTTTAAAGACATAGGAGCTGATTTTACTTAAATTGTTCGTTAATGAACGACCAATTAATAAGGGCCCAGTAATTTTCTAAGTATTGAGCGCGATTATTTCTCGTGTCGATGTAATAAGCATGTTCCCATACATCACAAGTCATCAATGGACGAAATTCTTCATTGCTTATCGGGGTATGAGCATTTGAAGTATTTAAAATACTTAGGTTGTCATCTTTGTCGGCAATAAGCCATGTCCAGCCTGATCCAAAATTGTTTAATGCTTTGTTTTTGAATTGTTCTTTGAAAGAATCAAAAGAACCAAAGCTTTTATTAATGGCGTTTAACATTTTTTCAGATGGATTGGTATCCTTTGTTGGCGTTAAACAATGCCAATAAAAAGTATGATTCCAGATTTGTGCAGCATTATTAAAGATGGCCCCGTCAGACTTTTTAATAATCTCAACAAGCTCTAACGATTGAAAAGGAGTGTTTTCAATTAGAACGTTGAGTTTGTCTACATATGTTTTATGATGTTTGCCGTAATGGTAGTCAAGTGTTTCAGCAGATATTAATGGTTCCAAAGCGTCTTTTTCATATGGTAAAGGGGGTAATGTATGCATGTTTCTTCCTATGTTTGATAAAATAAATTAAATCATTATAATAAAAATCTTATAATGGATGCGAAGATTGACTACTAACCCCGACCAATATAGTGATTATTTTTAAAATAATTCGGTGTTTAATTCAAGTAATTGATAAAAAGCACTATTTGAAAAAAAAACATGTGGATGACTGCCAAAACCAAAGCTATTGCTGGGATTTGATCAAGCAAACACTCCGTTGGTATTATAGATATATAGAAGTCCTTAATGGGCTGCTTGAAAAGCCAATAAAAAAAAAGAATCGTGAGTTAGAGCTCTTGCTCATTATTGGTCTTGTCAGGATTAATCACTTGCAGGAGCCAAATTACCACGTCGTAAATCATTCAGTTGATTTGACTAGGGCCTTAAAGTTTAAATGGGCAGATGCATTGGTTAATAAAGTTTTAAGACAATATATTCTTGATCAAGACCATTATGAAGAACTATATAAAAACAAACCAAGCTTGATGATGGCTCATCCAGGTTGGCTAATAAAAGCAACTAAAAAAAGTTGGCCGGAGCATGTGAACTCGATTATTTTATCTAATCAATGTATTCCTCAAAAATGGTTAAATACTTCATCAAGCCAAAAAGCTCAGAGCCTTCTTTCAAAATATAAAGATCAATTATCGACTACTGATATTCTTGATACAGCCTTAAAAATCAATCATCACTCTGTTCTAGACAATATTGTAAGTGCTGATGATGACTGGGGTTATATACAGGATATGTCTGCTCAAATGATCCATTTGGTGCTAAAGCAAATACCCAAGCCTAAAAAAGCACTTGATGCTTGTGCCGCACCAGGAGGCAAGGCCTATATTCTATTAAGAGATTTTCCAGATATTAACTTAACTTGCACTGATGTGGATGATGTGCGGCTAGGCATACTTAATCAGAATTTAAGGCGATTCAATAGCGCAAATAAAAACATAAGTGTTATAAAGAAAAATTGGTGTGAAGACAATCATGATATGGGTTGTTTATTTGACCTTGTCGTGATTGATGCGCCATGTTCTGGTTCAGGGGTTATTAAGCGACACCCTGAAAAAAAATTTAATCGTTGGGATTTGAGTGAATTGTGTCAGATCCAGTCAGAAATGCTTAAAAACGTATGGTCTAGTTTGACAGCCGGAGGGTTCTTGATTTATTCGACATGCTCGATTCTAAAAGAAGAAAACTCAGATCAAATACTATCTTTTATTTCTAGTAGAAAGGATGTAGAAGTAAAACTATTTAAGTTGCCAGTTGGGCTGCAATCAGATGTTGGTTGGCAAATATTGCCAAACCAAGAGATGGACGGTCATTATTTTGTCATTTTAAAAAAACTAAGCTAAATCTGCTTGGTCGACTGGTCTGATCCATGGGTTAAGTGTTTTTAACCCATCAGGTAAGTGAGCTAAAGCTTCTTTTGCATCTTCTCGTGTAAAGAATGGCCCGTAATAAAGAGTATATAAGCCAGATTTTTTATTTTTAATCATTACGGGCTTGAATGGAACTGATCTTAGTGATTTTGAAATGTTCTGAATGCTGCTTGGTTTTCTAACACTAAGCAGTTGCACAACGTATAACGGTATATTGTCAACATTTTTTATTTTTTCAGTTGTTGACATATTTGGGTAACAAACAGAAGGAGCAAAATCATTTTGGAATTCATTGCTTTGCTTGCTAAGAACAATGTTTATATTGCTATGTTTGGGTGAAAAATGCTCAAAAGCAAAATAACCTGTTGCTAAAACTAAGGCACCTGCTGTCATTAGAAATAAATCTTTACTGTGTTTGGTTAAGTGATGTAAGTAGATTTTAAGGTTTATTTTTTTTAGGTGATCCTTTTTTTTAATGTATGTTTCAATTTGTGATGGATTACCCTTGGTTTCAATTAAAAGTTGTTTTAACTTTCTTCCGCTCAACTTCAATTGATATTGGTTCAATAATAATAATTTTGTGTCCTTGTAGGAAAGGGGTTCGATTTCAAAATGGCTTTTTTTATAATTGCCAATTGACAAAGCATCTGCTTTATCAATAAAGTGATTGTCACCAATTAAAACAAATCTAATGGTGTCTTGTATATTAATTAGTTGCATAATAACCGAAAGCGTACTGCCAGGTATTAAGTGTGCATCATCTATAATAAAAAGGCACTCGTTGCATGATTGCTTTAGTTGGTTAATGAGTTGTGTGCCACGATTAGTGTGTTCTTCAGAATTGCTGTAAAGATTTATACCCAAGTGGGTAGCTATAAACTTTGTTATGTTGTGTACACTGGTGCCTTGGTTTCCACTGATGAGATGTGCTGATTCGTAATGATATAGAATCATCTTGGCAAGGGTTGATTTGCCTGATCCATTTGATCCAGTGATAAACAAGCAAGCTTGTCCACTGTCAACTTCTTTTGTTGCTAGCTTAAAGTTATTCGACATGCAATCTAAATAAGTGACTGCTGCCGAAACATTAGCGCTGTATTCCATAGGGTGATCGATCATTAATAAGTCTCTCAACTCCTCCATGATCAATTATGCTTAATTACAACAATATATTTCAAGCGTTAATTGTGTTTTAGGGTGTGGGTGATAATGCATGGTTTTGTTGATAATTATTCTTTATTCCATGCTTTTTTCTCAGTTTCTTCTGGTTTATTTCCCTATTAAAAAGTAGACGATGTCTCCATTTTTAACTATGTAGTCTTTGCCTTCTACTTGAAGGTGCCCTTTCTGCTTTGCTTGTTGTGTCCCGCCATCATCAATGAAGTGATTAAAACCAACTACCTCTGCGCGGATGAATTTTTTATAAAAGTCGGTATGTATGACTCTTGCAGATGTTTGAGCATTTGCTCCAATTGGAATGGTCCAAGCTCTAATTTCTTTTGGTCCTGCTGTAAAATAATTATGTAAATTTAGTAGTGTGTAACCAGATTTAATTAGTTTGTTGAGACCAGATTCTGTAAGGCCTAAATCTTCTAAGAAAGATGTTTGTTCTTCAGTGTCTAATTCAGAAAGTTCAGCCTCAATGTTTGCACAAACTGTAATACAAGGGCGTCTTTTTTTATTAGCGTACGAAATAAGTTTTTCTACGTAGTCATTGCCATTTAAGCTTTTTTCATCAACGTTAGCAACATACATCATAGGTTTAAACGAAAGAAGACCTAGTTCATTACCTAAGGCCATTTTGTCATTAGAAATGGTTGATAGATCGAGGTCGTTTAACAAGGTTAACAAAGTTTCTAATTCTGCAAGATAGGCTTTACCTTCTTTGTTGCCGGACTTAGCTACTTTTCTTGTTTTTTCTATTTGCTTTTCTACCCGCTCCATATCAGATAAAAGTAGTTCAGTTTCAATAATTTCCACATCTACAATTGGGTCAATTTTCCCTTCTACGTGAGTAATATCATCATTGTCAAAGCAACGTACAACATGGACTATAGCTTGAGTTTCCCTAATATTTGCAAGAAATTGGTTGCCAAGGCCATCTCCTTGAGAGGCATTTTTTACTAAACCAGCAATGTCCACAAAGTGCATTGATGCAGGTATAACTTGCTGGCTTTGAACGATTGCTTGAATTTGATCTAGCCTTTCATCAGGGACTGCGACCATCCCAACATTTGGTTCAATGGTGCAAAAAGGATAGTTGCTAGCAACAGCTTTGCCAGAAGTAAGTGCGTTAAATAAAGTTGATTTTCCAACATTTGGAAGGCCAACGATGCCACATTTGAAACCCATGTTTATTATCTCGTA
>JAQWRO010000049.1 GCA_029243665.1 Gammaproteobacteria bacterium | reverse complement strand
AATTTTGCAACTCGCAGGCCCGCAATATACAAATTCCAGTGAGTTCTTTTTAACAGCTTCAGTTTTTGCTGCGCTAGGACATAAAATTTGTGGTTGACTAGCTAATAACGTAAATGGTATCGAACAATAAAAACTAAGACCTAGCAACGCTGTGATTACTTTAGATATAACTTCCATCCTACTGTCCTCTCTTGAAAAAAAGTTAATTATAAAGATTCATTTGTTCTTGCTTTTATTCCTACGGGTGACAAAGCATTGTTTTTAGATCAAAACGTTTACAGTTAATTAGTCTTCCAACAGTTATAATCTCATCACAACCTGCATCAGAGAACAATCGTGCTGCTTCGTATATATACTGATATGTATTATCATAGTTAATTCGACCATCATGATCTTTGATTCCAAATGTTAAATCATCATTCAGAGCCATGCCTAGAATATCCACAAATAATAGATTACTTTTATCTTTCTGCTTCAATTTTATTAATAATTCACATGTAAGATCAATATATTCATTAACTGACATTTCATTTGTTTTTATGGGATGGAGATTAAATTTGAATATTCCTAAATCATTATATTTTGAAATATCTTCTTGATAGTTATCCAAATTTGATTTATATGAAAGAACATTAATAGGATTCTCGAGACAAATATTTTTCCTGTTAATATTTCTAGATAGTATGATATCGACCTGCTGGCATAAATCTGATTTAATAATTCTAACATTAGGGTCTTTTCTTAATTTTCTTATATTTAACAGTTCATGATTATCAAAATTCATTATGCTTCTCCAAAATTGTAGAGGCACTTCCATATCGTCATCTTTATTGCTACATAGCCTTACTGGAAGAACACTAACAACCTAATTATAGACCAAAATTTTCGCTTTACACTGAAACAATATATAACTAACTGTTTTTAATATCTTTTTTAATTAAAAGACAGTGTTAATATTTCATGGTGTACGAATCAAGGTCGAATGGGAGCTATCCCAAATTGAAGCTGAGCGCCGTAATTTAAATTGTAAAAAAGGTGAGCGTCATAGTTTAAATCACAAAAGAGCGTAATCTATTAATCTTTCGTAGTCACTTTGACGAGATCAATATTCCATGGCAATAATGCCTCATAATCTTCAGCTTTCTCGCAATGGGGTATTGTCTTCATGATTTCAACGTAATATTGATAGGGGTCTAGTTTATGCAGTTTGGCAGAACGGATTAAGCTGAAGTGAAGGCAAAGCACTCTTGCGCCTTCTTGGCTTCCTGCAAATAGAAAGTTTTTTCTCGCGATAACAAAGGGCTTTATTTCTCTTTCTGTATGATTGTTATCGATGAGGTAGCGACCATCTTCACAAAATCTGGTTAACCCATCCCAATGACGCAAGGTGTAGTTAATGGCTTTAGCGATTGGTGATTTTTGTGGTACTAAGGGCTGTTTTTCATCACACCACTGCTTAAAATTGTTTAATAGAGGTAGTGTTTTTTCTTGGCGCATAGATTTTATTTCTTCAAAAGACCTTTTCTCAGCTTTCATTTTTCTTTCAACCTGATAGATTTTGGCATATACGCTCATGGCGTGATGAGCTAAACCTTTTTTCTTCGTTGTTTTGGCGATAGCTTCAAACTTTCTTCTTGCGTGAGCATTACAGAGTAATGACTCTACATCATTTTGTGCATATAAAGCACCAAAGAAGGAGTCAGCATCGGAGTGCACAGCACCTGTAAAACCCTCAAACCAATCTTTGACAAATTGTTTATGATTTTTCTCATTATGTTCATAGATAATAGCCGCTTCTTTTTCACCTCCGCCTCTAAAACAATAGGCATAAGACTTAGTTGTTGGGCATCGCATAGGCTCATTGAGTACTTGCAGTGTTGTGGCGTCCATTGAGGCAATGTCATGATTAATGATGCTGTCTTTTAAGCCATTTAAAAGTGGTATGAGTGGTTTTGCCGCATCGACCACCCATCGTGATAGATTTTGACGTGAGA
>JAQWRO010000047.1 GCA_029243665.1 Gammaproteobacteria bacterium | reverse complement strand
ACAGATACCCATAGCCCGGATGAATGAAATCAATCCTATATTTGTTTGCGAGTTCTAAAATAGCTTCCTGATCTAAGTAATCATCGATCAAGTGACAGGACACATTTGAATCAAGGTGGTGCGTGTCACCTGGCTCATATACCAAGTGCACCTCAAAATCGAGTGCTTGTGCTGCTGAATGTATCCGCTTTGCAATTTCACCGCGGTTGGTGATTAAAAGCCGGGGCATATTAAAAACGGACTGCCCCCATATCCACATTCCCTTGGATCCGATTTTGAGCAAACACATGCATTAAAAAACTCAACAATGATCGAGTATCTCTTGGATCAATAATTCCATCAATAGCCAATTCACTTGCTAAAGTAAATGCTTGTTCCTGTGTTTCTGCGATGCATTTGACTGGATCATTTTCAGGGTCTGTTTGTTTTTGTTTAATCATAGCCATAACGCCACTCAATTGACTTGGCCCCATCACGTTACATTTACTTAATGGCCAAGCAAACGAAAAGTCTGGTTCAAATCCTGGGCCACACATAGCATATGTGCCAGCACCATAAGACGCACCCACCATAAGCGATACATGCGGCACCGTTGACGTGCTCATTGCTTTGATAAAAGTTGCACCGGCCTTGATAATGCCAGACCTTTCTGCTGCTTCACCGACCATAAAGCCTGTATTATTATGAATAAACACAATGGGCTTATTTTGTTGATTGGCTAGCTGGATGAAGGAAGCACCTTTTAATGATGCATCTTTGGTTAAATTGCCATTGTTAGCGATGATGGCAACAGGATGTCCCATCATACTTCCCCAGCCACACATTAATGTCGTCCCAAAGTTTGGCTTAAAGGCATACCATGTTTGATGATCTAAAATACGTGCTAATAAAGCCCCCATATCAACCGAATATTTAAGTGCTGGATCTATCCATCCTAATAGACTTTCATGCTCTAACTGAGGCGGTTGAAAATCACTTTGATTCGCTGTATTTGAAGGCATGATATGTGCCATAAGTTTGCGACATTGCATACATGCATCATAATCATTCTCAGCTAAAAAATCTGCCAGACCAGACTCACTTGCATGCATTTGAGCACCACCCAATTGTTCGTGTGTCTTCTCTTCACCCGTGGCCATCTTGACCAAAGGAGGCCCAGCCAAATATACCTTTGCCTCACCCGACACAAAAATTGTATAGTCAGATAATGCGGGTTGATAAGCCCCCCCTGCCGTACATGATCCAAAAACGAGACAAATGCTTGGAATCTTTTGCTGAGACAACTGACACATCACATAGAACTCTTTTCCAGACGATGCAAAATGAGGCATGGCTAAACCATTTGATTTAGAGCGCTTTTCAAGGTCTAAATCATAGCCTGCGGATTGAACTAAACTAATGTATGGGAGTTTATGCTTTAAAGCGATTTCAAGGGCTCTAGCCCATTTTCTATAGGCGTAAACATTTAATGTGCCACCTTTCACTTGGTGATCATTACCAAAAACAACAACCAATTGACCTGACACAAAACCTAAGCCTGCTACAGCACCACCACCTAAGGGTTGATCTGTACCTTTCGCAGCCAATGCGCCTATTTCAAGAAAAGGTTGTGCATCATCCAACAACCATTTAAGTCGTGTGCGAATGCCGTATGACTTCTGTTTAGAATCAACCTGAACATCAACCTCATCAAGACAACCGAGCAATGCATAATCTGCCTGCATCTATTCGAGTTGTTTTAATTGGCAACTTCGATTT
>JAQWRO010000044.1 GCA_029243665.1 Gammaproteobacteria bacterium | reverse complement strand
TGAAATCGCTGTTGAGGATGATGCATCACGATCACCAACATCTAGCACATCCACATGTGCTTTAGTAATTGTTTTTGGCGTAATACCATGTTTTTCATTATATGCGACTTGAGTCTCTCGTCTCCGATTGGTTTCATCCATTGCAGCCTGCATGGCTGGGGTGATTTTATCCGCATACAAAAGTGCATGTCCTTCAATGTGCCTCGCTGCTCGACCAATGGTCTGAATCAAACTGGCTTGCGACCTTAAAAAACCTTGCTTATCTGCATCTAAAATCGCAACCAATGAAACTTCTGGCAAATCCAGTCCTTCTCTCAATAGGTTAATACCAACCAAAACATCGATCTTACCGGATCTTAAATCTCTTAAAAGCTCCACACGCTCAACCGTATCAACATCTGAATGTAAGTAACAAACTTTGATGTGATGTTCGCTGAAATAATCAGTCAATTGTTCTGCTAACCGTTTGGTCAATGTGGTGACAAGTACCCGTTGTTTTTTTGCAATACGTGCATTGATTTCAGACATCAAATCATCTACTTGATTAGTAATAGGTCTTACTTCAATGTGAGGATCAACCAATCCCGTAGGCCTGATCACAGCTTCTGTGACCTCATCTGTTAACTCGTCTTCCATTCTGCCAGGGGTTGCTGACACAAATACCGTTTGAAGTTTATGTTTGATAAACTCTTCATACATCAATGGACGATTGTCCATTGCAGAAGGTAATCTAAAGCCATATTCAACTAAGTTAGTTTTGCGAGCTCGATCACCTCGATACATGCCTTTTATTTGAGGAAACGTTGCATGGGACTCATCAATAAAAATTAGTGCATTTTTAGGTAGATAATCCATCAATGTTGGCGGCGACTCACCTGGGTCTCTCCCAGAGAGATAGCGTGAATAATTTTCAATACCACTACAATACCCAAGTTCTTGCATCATTTCTAAATCATATTGGGTACGTTGTTCGAGACGTTGCGCTTCTAATAACTTATCTTGTGACTTAAATTCAGCTAGTCTTTGTTGCAATTCATCTTTGATGGCTTCCAAGGTATCATCTACGCGTTCTTTGGGCGTTACATAGTGTGTTTTGGGATAGATTGTAAATCGTTTCACAGGTTTAATAATCGCACCTGTTAACGGATCAAACCGCTCTAAACGCTCAATTTCATCATCAAAGAGATGAATGCGAATCGCATCGTTTTCATGTTCTGCTGGAAATACATCGATCACATCTCCCCTCACCCTAAAATGACCTCGGGTTAACACCATGTCATTACGCATATACTGCATTGAGACCAGTCGACGAATGAGTTGTTGTTGGTCATAACGATCCCCAACCACCAAATGACAAATCATTTGTAAATAAGCTGTTGGATCACCCAAACCATAAATGGCTGAAACCGTTGCAATAATAATGGTATCTGAGCGTTCTAAGACAGCTTTGGTTGCAGATAAACGCATTTGTTCAATGTGCTCATTGATGGATGCATCTTTTTCAATAAAGGTATCCGATGAAACCACATACGCTTCTGGTTGATAGTAATCATAGTAGGAGACAAAATACTCAACAGCATTCTCAGGAAAAAATTGTTTCATTTCAGCATAGAGTTGTGCTGCTAGGGTTTTATTGTGTGCCAAGATAATTGCGGGTCTTTGTGTTTCTTGAATGATGTTAGCCATCATAAACGTTTTACCACAACCCGTGACACCCAGTAATGTTTGGTGATTAAGACCTGCGTTTAAATTGTCAACAATTGACTCGATTACTTCTGGTTGCTGCCCACTAGGCTTAAAGGGGGCTGATAATTTAAATGTTTTATTTTCCACTTTTAAATTATGACATATTTTCAGCTACTTGCCAAAAGCATTGATAAATCATTAAGTACAATGACTTGCTAACATACCAAGCATTGGTTTAGTGTAATATTTATTTCACTTTGAGAGTTTTCATGCCAAGTACCGATATCACTCTTTATTTTCGAGAAACATTTCATCCCTCATTGGTTACAGTCATACAAAACATACATGACAAAGAATTATTTTTTAAATCTTTTGCCAATTTTATTAAGTTAACCAAGTCATTACCTAAGAACCCTGTAAAGATAGATGATATTCCATTTTTATATACCCAATTTACAAATGATTTTGCCCATCAAATAGCCTCTCCATACTCACAAAGGCTAACTCAGCAAAAATATTTGGCTTTGATCCTGTGTTTGAATGAACAATGCTTGGTAGGTCAACTCAATGATCTGTCTCAAGCATTGAAACACATCTACAAACATTCCATGGGTATCAAAACACTTAATGTACTTTTGATCTTGTCTAAGTTAACTAACTTATATGTATACCTGTCTAATAACGAAGGTTCCCATTCATCCCTTAGTCCTACCCCTGCTAAACTTGATTTGCACGCATCACCATTAAATATCGTCGCTTTTTATAATTACGCATGCGATGATACAGTCTTATACCGTCCATCACATAATCTATTGCTAGCATATGACATTTTTAAAGCATGTTTACAAAACAAAGTGCCACTTACCAATACCGTCTTAGATCGTTTGATTCATAACCCACGTCTTGAACAAACCTTAGAGCATGCATTGCCTCATTATTTAGGCTTAACCTATCTATCAAATAAAATTTCTGGGCAATACACTTATGAGGTATCTTATAACGATAGCAACCCCATTCAGAGCAATGTAAACCATCAAGTTGCAGCCATTCTCATTAAACATATTGATATTGTGAGTCAGCACCTCCCCTTTTGTGCACCCATAAATGCGAAAAAACTTTATCAAGCTGAACACAATAAAACGTTTATTACCAAAATCAAGGCACTCAATGAACCTAATGTTCAACAAACCCTTAACTTTATGATCAAACATCTCAAAAATCGCACTGCATCTATTTCTTCTGAAGAATATCAGGTGCTTGAATATATGATCTACAAAGCGTCTAGTATCGAGATACTACCATGCACTTCAACACAAGAAGGATTGCTACATACTTGGATAAAGTGTCTCAATGAAACAGAAAAAGAAATGCTAATAGAAATAGGTCACCCATTAATACCATTAAAAACAATGGCTCTAGAAAACTTTTTCAAACCTACGACCAATCAGACATTACCCAATGGATTGGCTAATCAAGCAGCTTAGTTCTAGTTCATTTAAAAAACTTGATTCAAAACGATTGATGACTTAAATTATAAGTAACAATGATCATTAACTTTTTAATTTAAAATGAGTATTACCCATGAAACTTTCTAATAGACTTGATAGTATCGAAGCTTCTCAAACTTTTTCAATTGCGAACCGATTGCTTCAATTAAAAAAAGAAGGGTATTCTGTGATTGCAATGAATCTAGGTGAGGCATCCATAGACACACCCATCAATATCGCAAGTGCAGGTATAGAAGCAATTCATGATGGGCACACACGCTATACACCCATTGGCGGCACCTCTAGGCTTAAAAAAGCCATTATCAATAAATTTCAAAGAGATCAAAATACAACTTTTGAAAAAAGTGAAATCTTAGTTTCTTCAGGGAGCAAACAATCCATTAGTAACGCACTGATGGCATTACTAAACAGCGGTGACGAAGTAATTATCCCTGCACCCTATTGGAGCCCCTACCCAAGCATGGTTAAACTTGCTGGTGGCGCACCAGTCATTGTTCAAAGTTCAGTAGAAAATGACTTTAAAATAACACCTGAAAAACTTGAAGAAGCCATCACACCTAAAACTAAATTATTGATCATCAATAACCCAAATAATCCAACAGGGGTTATGTATTCCGAAAAAGAACTGATTGCCATTGGAGAAACACTTAAGAAATACCCATATGTCTATGTAATCAGCGATGATGTTTATGAAAAACTCATTTGGTCAGAACAAACTTTTTATAACCTTCTTTCTGTCTGCCCTGATTTAAGAGGTAGAATCATCACCATCAATAGTGTATCCAAAAGTCATGCCATGACGGGTTGGCGTATTGGTTATGCAGCAGCAGATGAGCGCATCATCGATGGCATGTATCGCGTACAATCTCAAACGACTTCGTGCCCATGTGCCATTAGTCAGTATGCAGCACGAGAAGCACTTGAATGTGACCAACAAATCATCGAAGAACAAGTCCTTCAATTTCAAGAACACCATAATCTAGTTATGCAACGATTAGGACAAATCGAAGGCATTCAAACCATGCCCTCTGATGGGACTTTCTATATTTTTCCATGCATCAAAGACCTTTTACCTAAAATTGGTTTTAAAAGTGATGAAGCTTTTTGTCGTTTTTTATTGGATGACCTCCATGTCGGCGTGGTCCCTGGTAGTTTTTTTGGTTCACCTGGACACATTCGTATCAATTTTGCCATTGAGAAAAAACAACTCACAGAAGCCATGGACCGTATACAAAGCGCCATTGTTGACCGCCTAGCTGATGGTTAACCCATCAACAGTGGTCAATTTTTTCTTTTAGCCACTTTTTTGTATTTTGTTTGTCTTTTCTGACTATATTTCTAACCCAACTGCCCCATTGTGAGAATTCACTTTGACTGGCTTCCCCCATCAGTGTATTGATCTGCTCAAGATGTGACCGGATCTCCTTCATAGGTGTATCTGCATAAACATAGACCTGAATTAATAGGCCATAAATTAAGATCATTATAAACTTTAACATCATTTTCATCTCCCTAAATCTTTAGCTTAATTTAAGTCATGAAAAGCCACACTACCGTAATTTAAGCTATAATTAAAATATGATAAAAAAAACAACATTGATAACACTCATTACGATCGGTTTTTGTTACGGGGTAGAAAGCAAGTCCGCCAAACACACCCAGAATTGTGTCGGCAAACAAACAGATTGCCCTCAAATGACTTATCATTTTTCAGGCGACGATGACACTGTTTACCTTTATCAAGACTTCGCCGGTTATTGGTATATTTATGGTGATGATGCTCATGATTTAGATGAATCACAATTAGCAAGTTTGCTTAAAAATGCTGATACCCAACAAAAACAATCAGACCTAAGTCAAAGAAATAAATTCAACGAATTATTATTTTAACTTTGATGATTTTTGCTTGACCTTAGGACCAACTTCGTTCAGAATAAGTTTTATTCCGCGGTAGCTCAGTGGTAGAGCAGGTGACTGTTAATCACTTGGTCGAAGGTTCGAATCCCTCCCGCGGAGCCATTCTTTAAGCTATGCTACGAACCTTACTCTTATTTACGTTTTTACTAATACAGACGCATGCCATAGGTAGGCCAATTTCGTATTCAGGCGGCACTACTGTTATGCAAAACAATGGTCCGATCAAACATAACATCCACATTCATTACACCCCACATTACACTTATTCAATTGGGTATATTTGGGAACATTATCGTAATGATGACATAGATTTAAATGGCATCCAGCTTAACTACTTAATCCATCGCTGGCATTACCTTCATGCCCAAGGTAATTTATATTTTAAAACAGCCTTTGGTGATGCAGAACAATCCAGTCAACATGACATCTATGCTCTAGTTAATCTAGCGGGAGATTATGAAACACAAAGTATTTTTACATCTTATGATGCAAAATTATATAGATCAAATGGTCATATCATGGATCAATTTCAACAATCAGCCCGTTTAGGTGTTGCACCCTATATTGGTGATTATGGAGATCTACACACATGGCTGATGTTAGAACTTTCTCATCAACCTAATTATTCAGGTGATACGTTTATCTTAACGCCTTTGGTTCGCCTATTTAAAGGCACAAAACTTGTAGAAATAGGTTATAGCTCTGATCATCGTCTACTCTTTAACTGGGTCTTACGCTTTTGAGTATAGATAGTTCGTCAAATTTTTATTAAGAGGTTTTTTTATGTTTAAGTTTTTAATTATGATTATGATGCTTGTAAATACAGCATTTGCGAGTGACATCAAAATTCAAGTCAAAGGGATGGTTTGTGATTTTTGTGCCAGCACAATGGAGACTGCATTCAAAAACAATGCTAATGTTAAATCAGTTGATATCGATTTAAAAACTAAAAAAATCAACCTAGACCTTAAACAAAGTAAAACATTATCTGATCAAGAAATTAAAAACATTGTTAAGAACCAAGGTTTACTTGTCTTAAAAATAGAGCGATGAGCAAGATGAAAAAAATAAAACCGTGGTTAATGTTTTCTGGCTTCGTTGCTTCACTGACAACCCTTTTTTGCTGTGCCCTACCCATCATCCTTGTAAGTCTAGGCTTAGGCAGTGTAATGGCTGGTTTATTAAGCCATTTACCATGGTTAATATGGATTTCTGAACATGCCATTTATTTTTTCATATTAACATTTATATTTTTATCCACATCTGGATACATACTTTTTTATCAACCAGATTCATGTACGCTAGACAACCTTAAACAATGTCAATCTAAACAAACCTATGCCAAGGTTATTTGGTTATTGACCTTAATCATTTTCATCATTGGGTTTATATTTAAATACTTGCTGATTTATTTTATCTAAATATATTTGTATGATAGAGATATGTCAGCGCATACCTTTCATTTCAAAACCCTCAACAATCAAACCATCGATTTATCGAACTTTAAAGGTAAGCCTTTTCTAGTCTGCAACACAGCTACTTTATGTGGCTTTAATAAGCAATTACATGGCTTAGAAGCACTACATCGTGCTGGCAAACAAGTACTTGCAACACCTTCAAATGATTTTGGGCAACAAGAACCTGGCTCATCAGAAGCATTGGTATGTACACTTAAAGATAAATACCAAATTTCATTTCCTGTGACAGCATGCCTAGGCATTAAACATAACCCTCATCCATTTTATCAATGGCTACAAACCCAAGTCTCATTTTTTGGTTATCCACGCTGGAATTTTTATAAATTCATCTTTGACCATGAAGGCAATCTTATCCAGTGGTTTTCACCGCTCACACAACCCAATCACCACAAAATAATCCATCTTTTAAACCAACATCATTAACTTTAATCTATCATTGATTTTATCAATCGTTAATTACCACAACTATAAATAATGTTAATGTTGCCTTAAGCTTCATGCGTTATCATAAAAGTAAGATAAAAATAAAAGAAGAGTAAATTATGATAAGAAAATTCAATCCATCAGATAGTAAACTACTAAACAACCTTAATGATCGCAAACAAGAACTTGAAAAGTTACCAAATGACATCATGGAATTACTTAAAGTCATCAAAGGGAAAGATAATAAAACAGCAAATGATTTAATAAAAATTTATGTGGAGGAGCCATCATTAACTACTCAAGAAATGACATTCTTACTGGATCATGCACGCAGCGCATGGCAAAACGACATAAAAAAAGCTGTTGATAATATTACAAAGTTCGGGGATGGCACTATTAAGGACGGTATAAACATAATGCGAATCCTTCCACCAATTTCTAAATTGATTGAGCGTGATAATCAACAAAATGAGCCATCAGCACCTTTAACAAAAAAAATGCTTGATACACTTCCGACAATCAGCATGTTTAGCAAAGATTACAACAACTCTGAAAATAGTTCATTAGGTCATACGGATCATGAAAATGTTAGTGATAAAGACACTAATAGTGTTAAATCATTTAACTAGTAACAAAGAACAATCCCTAACTTAGTGAGTATGTTGGTCAAACATACTCACTTTTTTAATTTTATAGGACCTTGTACGTATCATATCAAAATGACCTTTAGAGTATTGAGCCAAACGATTGCTAACAAATAATGCTATAATATAAATAAAATAAGAAGAAAAAATATGCAAAATTTAAAAGAACAATATATAAAATACCAGACGATTTATAAAAAATTTGAAACAAACTTAAAAGAATTGAGTAAGTATGATATTGGTGATCAATCAATTAAGGGTTTCAGTCCAGATAAGCTTAACAAAGTTTTAAATTTGGAACAACAATTCAATAATGTACTTATAAAAAGGTATGAAACATTTGCAGAAAATCCACAACAAGATCCATTATTTAAAGACGGTGCTTATAACGATGTATTTTTAAAATCCGAAAACGACGGTACTCCTACAGCTTTTAAGTACATTATTTTAGATACAATGAATATGTTTAATGTATGGTATGACCAAATTTGCTATAACACTAAAATAAATCTAGAAGTCAATCCACTGCAAAGACTAAATAGTGACAAAAAATACGCACAATCATTTGAAGATTTTTATGATGAAGCAGTTGGTGTTTTAAAAAATTTAGATGAAAGTAAATCAAATAAATATCAACATGAGAGAAACGATAAAAATTTGATTAGTAAATTAGCAAAAAATGATAAATGTTCATCCTGGGAATATCTAATTCAAGCGGTTGCACCTAGCTATTTAGAGGAATTTATAAAACCTACTGAAAATAAACAAACTAGACATCTACGCAAGACACTTGCAGCAACTCTAGATACTCATTTAATTGATAAAAGAGAATATAATCCGTCTACTATGGACAAAGAATTGAAGCAACAACTAAAAAAGAGATCAACATCAAGACCATCAAGCCCAGACGAGTCTGTAAGTAGCGATAGAAGCACTATAAGTAGCTTAACTACAGATTCTACAGGTTACACAACAGATGAGAATTCTACTGATGATAGTAAACGTAATGACAGGCTTAAATCAAAAAGTTACAGAAGTGCAAGCCCTAGTAGTAGCGCTACTAGCAAAAATACTACCAGCTCAGATAGCAACCAAAATAAAAGTCCTAGAAAAGTCTCAAGTATAATCAGTATGTTTAATAAAGACGCAGAGTCTCCAAAGTTAAAAGCAGAAAAAGGATCAAAAGGACCAAAAGGACCAAAAAAATAGTTAAACGTTGAATAAGAAAAAGATTAAAAAAAAGTCATATAAAGATATGACTTTTTTTATTCCTTTTTGTCCTCTTCTTTAGGCTCTTCAGCTTTTGGTGCTTCTTTATCTGTTTTAGCTTCTGCTTTATCAGCAGCAGCTTTTAGATCTTTTTCATCTTCAAGCTCTAAATCAGGATTAAGCTCTTCTAAAAGGCCTAGTAGATTTGACTCGATCTTTGAAAGCTCGGCAGTCAATGCTTTTTGAGCTGTCATAGTTTCTTTAACGAGTTTTCTTAAACGAATGATTCTGTAATTCACAGGATTTTCTTGTTCGTCAGCCGGAATCCCTAACTCAGGATTAATAGACACCCTTACTTTTTTAATAATGCCTTGTATATCAAAATTATCAGCCATAATTATCTCCTCTTATTATTAATTTTAGACCAAAAAGGCAAATTTGTAAAAATTGCATATAATTATATTAAGAGATTATGGAGAATCTAATGCTGAATTATAATGCGCCAATTAAAACTTACATGGATTTATTAGAACTTTTTGACTACCAACACGATGTCTATGACCGCGATAGTGTTGAAGCCATCTTCAATGGGATCAATAAATTTTGTCAAGATGATTATTGGCCTGCCAATAAAATAGGCGATCAAGAAGGGCTTGTTTACAACCCTGACAATCATTCAGTTCAAATGCCCAAATCATCGCATCACATCTATCAAAAACTCAAAGAAACGGGCGCTATGGCCATGTCAATGCCTGAAGCGTATGGTGGTGGTGAAGCACCTTTGGCAGTGACTTGTTTGATCAATGAAATGCTCTCCTCTGCCAACAATGCATTTACCATGGGGCCTGGATTAACTGAAGGTGCCATTCATGCCTTACTCGCATATGGCAGTGATGAATTAAAAAAGGATTATTTAGCTAAACTTGTTTCAGGTGAATGGTTTGGAACCATGTGTCTGACAGAGCCGCATTGTGGGACTGATTTAGGGTTGATTAAAACCAAAGCAACTGTGTTTGAAGATCACTATAAAATTTCAGGTACTAAAATTTGGATTTCTTTCGGAGAACACGACTTAACTGATAACATCGTCCATTTAGTATTGGCTAAACTCCCAGATGCGCCAGAAGGTAGCAAAGGCATTTCCCTATTCTTAGTGCCTAAGTTCAAACTTGATGGCACTAGAAATACTGTTTATTGTGGTGGTCTTGAAGAAAAAATGGGCATTCATGCCTGCCCAACCTGTGTCATGAACTTTGAAGCAGCTGAAGGCTGGCTTATTGGAGAGCCTCATAAAGGACTGGCA
>JAQWRO010000036.1 GCA_029243665.1 Gammaproteobacteria bacterium | reverse complement strand
ATCTGTTAATAATTTCAAACCTGTTTCTTTCTTTACATTACTTAATATTTGAAGTCCTTTATCGATACCAGGTCCCCTAAAACCATCAACTGATGTTCTATTAGCTTTATCAAAAGAAGCTTTGAATGTAATATTAACCTTACAGCGTTCAGAAATTTGCTTTAATTTTTCAGCGATACTTAAGGTCATTGATTCAGACTCAATAACACAAGGACCCATAATAAAATCTAAAGACATAACATTCTCCTAAAGATGTTTAATTAAATGCTTAATTAAATTATTGAATAATGGATGTGGCTGTCTAGGCGTAGATAAAAACTCAGGATGAAATTGACAACCAATAAACCATGGGTGAGAAGTATGCTCAACGACCTCAACAAGGGATTTTAAATTTGGATTATAACCCACAGGTTTTAACCCACCTTCTTCAATGATATCAAAATAATTTGGATTAAAGCCATATCGATGACGATGACGTTCATGAATGGTGTTTGATTCATAAATATCATAAACCTTAGAATCTTGTTCTAAACTTATCTCTGCTAATCCTAACTGCATCTTCCCATCAAAAACTTTTTCAAATTGCACCTTTTGATCAGCACTGGCCCACTCATCAATAGTTGCAATAACTGGATGATTGGTTTTCTTGTTAAATTCAGTACTATTTGCATCTTTTAATAGCGAAACATTTCTTAAAAATTCTATCACCATTAATTGCATGCCCAAACAAATCCCTAATATAGGTATATTATTTTCTCTTGCAATACGAATGGCTTGTATTTTGCCTTCAATGCCTCTTTCTCCAAATCCACCTGGTATAATAAGTCCATTGACTGTTTTAAAAGAAGTTTTTAAATCGGCTTCAGATTGTTCTGAATCAATATAAATAATATCTAACTTTGTTTCATTTTGAACACTAGCATGCTGAAGTGCTTCAGCCAAAGACTTGTAAGCATCTACATAACTTGAATATTTACCAACAATCCCAATTTTTAAATTATGCTTTGGGGATTCAAAACGATCGATATATTCCTGCCATGAACTTAGATCAATCACTTTTTCAGAAATATTAAAATGATTAAATATTAGTTGATTAATGCTTTGGTCTAACAATAAATTAGGAACTTTATAAACACAATTTACATCTTTGAGACTTAGAATATGTTGCTTTGAAACATTTGTAAATAGAGCAATTTTATCTTTTTGAGACTCAGAAAGGGCATGTGTACAACGACAAATGATCATATCTGGCTGAATCCCAATAGATCTTAATTCTTTAACTGAATGCTGAGTTGGTTTTGTTTTTATTTCTTGGCTACTTGCAATATATGGCACTAATGTTAAATGAATAAAAAAAGTATTATCAACACCTAACTTTAATCTCATTTGTCGAATAGCCTCTAAAAATGGGAGGCTTTCAATATCACCTACAGTGCCACCAATTTCAACAATGACAACATCGCCCTCAACCGCTTGAACAGAGGCTTGTATTTCATCCGTTAGATGTGGAATAATTTGGACAGTTTGTCCAAGATATCCGCCCTTACGCTCTTTTTTCAAAACATTATTAAAAATTTTCCCACTGGTCATATTGTTTTTCTTTGACATACGAACATTTACATAACGTTCATAATGACCAAGATCCAAATCTGTCTCATTGCCATCATCCGTAACATAAACTTCACCATGCTCAAAAGGATTCATCGTCCCAGGATCCATGTTTAAGTAAGGATCTAACTTGATGAAGTTAACATCAAGACCACTACCTTCAATGATTGAACCAATAGAAGCGGAGGCAATGCCCTTCCCTAAGGAAGATACAACGCCACCAGTAACAAATATAAATTTTTTCATAATTTCTCTTATATTAAATAATAGTAACAGGGGTTCAGATTAATCACAATTATTTTAATGGACATTCAGGTGCCATTTGACCCTTAGTTGGCAAACCAACTGGATCAACAGTCAAAAGAGCAATCTTATAATATGGTTCTTGATCCACAAATTGCATCGTAGTGATATATTCACTGGTTTGATAAACCTTTTTATTTTGATAAGTTACTAATATTTTTGACTTGATAATTTGTTTATCATCGATTTTCTTGGCTTCCAAAATACCTAAAAATGCAACATTAGTTCTCATTTTATTTTTTGTTAAACTTGATAAATTACCACTTCTCAGTAACGCAGTCGAAAATCTTAACCAAGCATCATCTGTAAAATATACCTTTAAGTCGTCGTAGTTGGATTCATCAGCTGAAAAAATATCTTTATTCAGTCTAGCTATATCTGATTCAGGAATCATTGCAAACACACATGTGCAAAATAATGTTAGAAGTATTTTATAAATCATTTAAAGACCATCCTGGTTCAACGAACCTTTCTTTCTGAAATATGCCACTACGGTATAACTCTGAACCAGTAAATGCAACCATGGCACCATTATCAGTACAGTATGAAATTTCTGGTATAAAACATGAGACATTCTTTTTTTCACACATGCCTCGCAAAGTAGATCCTAAGTACATATTTGCAGCTACACCACCACAAAAAACCAGTTGCTTTGCACCAGTTGAGACAAGTGCTCGTCTTGTTTTTATTACCAATACGTCAGCAATTGATTTTTGTAACGCATATGATATTTCGGCAGGTGTATGTAGATGTTTAACAAATGTATTAATCACAGCTGTTTTTAAACCACTGAAACTCATATTCAATCCTGGATCCTTAAGCATGGGCCTTGGCAATGTTAAATCTGTTTCATTAATTGTTTTTGCAAGCGATTCAATTTCTGGTCCACCCGGATAAGGTAAAGACATAATCCTTGCACTTTTATCTAATGCTTCACCAACAGCATCATCAACTGTTGCACCAATTATTTCACAATCATGAATTGATTTCACCAAAATTAAAAAAGTATGCCCGCCTGAAACCAACAATGCTAAATAGGGATAAGAAATTTCTGGCGATTGAAATCGAGCAATTTCAATGTGTGCAAGATGATGATGAACTGGCACGATAGGCTTAGATAATGCTAGTCCAAGACCATGAGCAAAACTTGCACCAACGAATAAACTTCCAACCAAACCTGGACCTGCAGTATATGCTATGACATCAATTAAGTGTGGCTTAAGAAAACACTGTTTCATTGCATCATCAAACAAAGGTAATAAATGCACTTGGTGGTCTCTAGAAGCTAACTCAGGAAAAACACCACCATAACGATTATGTAGTTCTAACTGGCTATGCCTCTTATTATAAAGCATTCCTTTGTTATCATCAAAAATTGCAATCGATGTGTCGTCACAAGATGTTTCAATACCAAGTGTTATCATGCTATTAACTTTAACATAAATCCTTATTTAGCAACAAGTTCCTTGAATCAACCTAAAATCATCATATATGATATATACGAAAGGGAAAAAAGATATGCGTGATTACCTAGATTTTGAATTACCACTAAAAGAGATTCAGTTAGCCATTAATGAAACTTCCAATGAGAAAGATAATTTAAACAAGAATGTTTTGAAAAAAATTTCAAAACTACAATCTGACTACAACACACTGGAAAAAAAAATATTTAAACAATTAACACCCATTCAGGTGTTACAATTGGCACGCCACCCTAATAGACCACATAGCATTACTTTCATTAATCAGATCTTTACAGACTTTCAAACACTACATGGTAATAGGACAGGTGCTGACTGTCCAACAACCATAACTGGCATAGGCTATCTTGATGATTATCCAGTTATGGTCATCGCCCAAGAAATAGGCTTTGAGTTAGAACAAAGAATTAAAAATAATTTTGGCATGATGTCTCCCAGTGGTTATCAAAAAGCCCAAAGAGCTATGAATCTGGCTGAAAAATTTCAAATACCTATCATTACCTTAATAGATACACCAGGTGCTTATCCAGGTGTTAAAGCTGAGGAAGACAACCAATCAGGAGCCATTGCTGAAAATCTCAAACTTATGGCAGAGCTCAAAACCCCTATCATCAACTGCATTATAGGTGAGGGTTGCTCTGGTGGGGCTCTGGGTATTGGCATGGGAGATTATACATTTATGTTACAGTACGCTAGCTTTTCTGTAATATCACCTGAAGGATGTGCAAGCATATTATGGAAGACTGCTGAAAAAAAAGATCTAGCTGCAAAAGAAATGAAATTATGTGCAACTGACCTAATCAAACTAAATCTAATTGATGAGATCATTGAAGAAGGTCTTGGTGGCGCACATCAAAACCCCAAAGACACTTTTAAAAACTTGAAAGAAAAATTAATAGAAACAGTTGCAGCATCTCTGAAAATTAAAAAAGAAAATTTATTGAAAAATCGGTTTGACAA
>JAQWRO010000112.1 GCA_029243665.1 Gammaproteobacteria bacterium | reverse complement strand
ATCTTCACTCATTTGCTGCCAAAGCATTTTTGCCCACCCATTTAAGATGATTTGAGCAGCTTTACACTGCTGTGGAGAGGTGTCTTGACTCTGGCTGACAAAGTGTTTGAGTAAGGCTTCAGTTTGGGTCATTGAATAGGTTGAGGACAATAATGACTCTCTATGGATTGTATTTAATTTTTCCATGAAATTCATACTGGCTTTGACCATCGGGTGATTTAAAACATCAATAGGAACGTTTTGAATGTTTGTTGTATCCTTGGTAACTATGGATTTATTGCTAGGTTTGATCTCGCTTGTATGAGAAATAGCATTTGCCAACATAATCGGTTCTCTCCGTCAATAATTTTTATGTTACATCAAGCAAATGTAAATTTCATCTTTTTATGTGGACTTAATGTGTGTTTGCCCAATTTTTTCGTGACAATAAAGCCTGCTTTACTGTATTGCCGTCTAGATATTCAAGTTCGCCACCAATTGGCATGCCATAACCTATTCTAGAACATGGTATTTTGAGTGGTTTGAGTTGGTTTGTAATGTATTGAGCAGTTACTTCGCCTTCGACAGTTGAATTGGTTGCTAGTATGACTTCGGTGATATGTTGGGTGGCGCATTGTTCAATTAGTTGCGGTATTCCTATATCTTCTGGTCCAATGCCATCGATTGGAGATATTCTTCCCATTAGAACATAGTATCTACCCGTGAAGCACATGGACTCTTCAACGCTCATTAAGTCAGAGGGTGTTTCGATAACACATATGATGTTATGGTCTCTTGTATTGTCACTACATATTGAACATTTAGGACCCTCACTAAAATTTCGACATTGTTCACAATGATTAATGGCAGCCACAGCTTCAACGATGGTATGTCCAAGCTCGTTGGTTAGATCTTTATCTTTTAACATATTCATTGCCATGCGCATAGCCGTTTTAGGGCCTACGCCTGGCAAGAATTGAAGTTTGTCAATCAACTTTTGAAGGTGAGGGGTCATAGAAAATTATTCACCTTGTGTATTTGTGTCAGCATCAGGATTGATCATCTTAGCCATATCCATGATTCGACCTCTTTGGTCTTCTGTGATTTTATCAACAGCATCTGAAAAAGCTGAGATCAATAGCGTTTCTAAACCTGCATGGCCACGAGCATCATCAGAGATCTTTAAAGATTTAAGTTTATAATCTCCACCCATTACAAGTGTAACTGCTCCAGCACCAACGGAAACTTCAAACTCGGTGCTCTTGATTTTTTCTTGTGCCTGCTCCAGTGTTTCTTGCATTTGCTTAGCTGCATCCATGATTTTACTTAAATCAAAATTATTTTCATCACTCATTTTTCTCTCCTTAATAAGATAGTTATACATGTAATTTTAACATGATTTCAATAAATTTACACACTATGGGTTGCAATTTTATAATAATCTATTAAGATTATTATAGTCAGCCCCTCCGCGGCGATAGAATGTGAACCCCGTCAGATCTGGAAAGAAGCAGCGGCAGCATTCAAATCGGGTGCCGGAATGTGGCTGACACTTATAAATCGTTTATGTCTGAAGTTTTAGCAAATCAGTGGCGACCACAGGCTTTTAATGAAGTCATTGGTCAAGCATCAACAGTTACGGCACTGACCAATGCGTTAGACCAATCACTGCTTCATCACTGCTATCTTTTTTCTGGTACTAGAGGTGTTGGGAAAACATCATTAGCCCGCTTATTTGCTCAAGGATTAAATTGTGTTCAGGGCATGAGCTCAACACCATGTAAACAATGTGATTCGTGTGTAGGCATTAAAAATGGTGCAGACCTCGATTGTTATGAAATTGATGCGGCTTCAAGAACTAAAGTTGAAGAAACCCTCAAAATTCTTGAAATGGCAAATTACCCACCTTCACGATCAAAGTTTAAAATATTTCTGATTGATGAAGTTCACATGCTTTCAAATCATAGCTTTAATGCCTTGCTTAAAACACTTGAACAGCCACCAAGCTATGTAAAGTTTCTATTAGCAACAACTGAACCTGAACGTATTCCTGATACTGTTCGCTCACGCTGTATACAGTTTAAATTGCAACCAGTACCTGTAGATGCATTATCTATTCATTTGGCAAAAGTTGCCAAGGATTCTGGAAAAGAAATGTCATCGGATGCTAATGATTTATTAGTCAAAGTTGCAAATGGTAGTGTTAGAGATGCAATGACCTCGCTACAACATTTACTTTTGCAATCAAGTGATGAAGTGATCAAACTGCAAGATGTTGAAAATGCTCTTGGGTTAGTTCCGGCACTTGAATTAGCTAAGCTTCAAAAGATAATAGCTACAAAAGACCATAATGAAGCTAAAGCTTGGTGCGAACGGTTATCAAAAAATCAGTTTAGTTGGTCTAAATTACTAGATCAGTGGCTATCACATTTGAATGAAATTATGTGGCAAAGTATTGAAAAAAATGATGATTCACTGCAGAATTGGATACAGATTGCACTTCTGGCTAAAAAAGATTTAGCACTATATCCAACCTCAAAAATGGCTTTTCAGGTGATGATTGCAAGGTCCATTCATTTTGTGCCTCAAAATCCAAGTGACTGGATGTCTGGGTTAGAGATTTCCGAACCTTTATCCAGCAATCAATCAAGTGATAATCAAGGTCAATCGCTTAAAAAAAAAACATTAGCCGTTAAGGATAGCGCTTCAAAAATTGATTTAGTGCCAGTCTCTCAAAATGAGCCTATTGTAGACCAACCAAAAGCAGAGCCAACCAAGTTGAACCCTGAAATCTTAGCATTTACCAACGAAAATTGGCCTCAAATAGCTTTGCAAATGAATCTAATAGGGATAACTAATCAATTATTACAACATATGATTTTTGTGTCACTAGAGGAAAAGGTTGCATTGTTTAATATTGCCTCAAATAAAGCTTCTTTACGTAATGATAAAGCCATTAAAAGCATTGAAAAGCGTTTATTAGAAATGGGATATAGCCTAAAGCTAAGTATTGAAATTGGCTCAAATTCAACCAATAAAAACGTTGATCAAGTTAAAACAGAACAAAAACAAGATGCCTTTGAATATAAAAAACAAAGTCTTGAATCCAATGATGATTTTAATCGTATTCGATCCATGTTGGATGCAGAAATTGTTAATTAGTTATGGATTCTTTTACTTTAGAAGTTTTTTTTCGAATGCGAGGATTGATCTTTGGGCAATTACCAATCAAACTGTCAAAATTATGAAAATTAAAGCGCTCAGTAAGTTTATGAGCAAATTCTACACCCCTGACACTATTGCCAAAATTGTCTAAATTTGGAGACCAAATGGTAATTCCCATTAAGTTTGGGATAATCAACATGACTGCCCCAGAAACACCTGATTTTGCAGGAATGCCAACTTTAAATGCAAATTCTCCAGAGAAATCATACATCCCACAAAATGACATCATTGTTAGACAGTCTTTAATGGTTGTGTTTGAAAAAATATGTTTATGAGTAAATGGACAAATGCCTCCATTGGCAATAACAGCTGCGGCACTTGCAAGGTTTGCTGTATTTACTTTTAATGAGCAAGTTTTAATATATAGATCCACAGTTTCTTCAAGATCAGTATCACAAGGAAATGCTTTCACTTCTTCCATTAGGTGTGCCAACGCATAATTTCTATGTGCGGTGATTTTTTCTGATTTATAAACAGCGCTATCGTATACAAGGGGTTTTCTTCTTGTTAATTGTTGCCATACTTTTGTAATAGCATCTAACCTTAAGCTAGGTGAGCACTCAGGTTCAATTAAAGCACAGCACATCATCCCACCTGCGTTGATAAGTGGATTATGAGGTAAGCCCCGATCGTTAAGGGTTACTTCATTAAAGCGTTTGCCGCTGGGTTCACGCCCAATGTGTTTATGTACATATGTTTCACCTTGGCTTTCAAGGGCGATTGCATAATTAATTGGTTTTGCTGTTGACTGTAAGCAAAAGTCTGTTTCATGATCCCCAAAGTCGAAAACTTGACCATCTACTGTGCAGATACTTACAGCAAATTGGTTAGGGTCTATGTTTTTTAATTCAGGAATATAATCAGCAACCTTACCATTACAGTTGCTTTGAACTTCTTTACTTATTTCTTCAATGTGATCCCGAAAAAAAGAAAATTCTGGAATGATTAATTTTTTTTCAAGTAGTCTTTGTATGAATTGCTCATTTGTGCCGGTATATAAAGCATCCATTTTTGGCTGTAACGAAATAAATTCTGTAGCATTTTTGATGTAGGTTCTCAAAGGCTTGATGCGTGTATCTGAGATGGCTATGCCATTCTCTTTAAGAAACTCATCAAATAAATCTATGGTTAATAGATTATTTTGGTTGAGATTCAGGCGATTGTGTATTGTCTCTAATAGATTTTTCATGATCGTTACTGGTGGTGGTAAACATACTTGCCATACGGCTTACAATGGAAGAAGATTCCTGATTATGCCATTCATTTAAGCATATGTAATGATAGATAGCAAATAAGGCGGCAATGCCTGCAATGATTAACAAATTAACATTCAGTGCTGCTGCAGGAATACAAATTAAAATGGTCAATGGTATAACAAAGAAGGCAATGTTGTAACAAATTTTATTCAACGTTTGCCAAAAATTAATATCTGTCTCTGGTGTTAGTACTGAATAAATATAATTAATCCCTATAGATATCAGAATAGAAGCCAACGAAATGATGGCTAACAAAGCTAAATCAAATGTAAAAAAGGGAATCCCAATAGTAGCAAGAACACCAAGGAAAAAAGCTGTCGAAGGTGGGTATTGAAATAAAAACCAGATCACTAGTGCCGATAGGGTTGCAAAAGAGCAGTTCATGGCTTTTAAACGCGTTAACTTTTGATGTGCTTCTTTATGATATTCATCGGGAGTATTGGCAAATAACTTATTATTTAGACTTTGAATTTCATTTGGTAAAAGCTGGATCGATATCACATTTTTATCTTTGGTTGCTTTAAACGTTTGTGTCTCAGGTTTGACATTTTGTTTACGAAGCATGATTAGTTCAGGTTCTTTTGTAGACCTAAAGATATCATAATTTTCGGGGTGATGAAAAGCTTGTTTATGCCAATGATGACTCATGTATGACCATAATATACCTGATAAATCAAGCCATGATATATTGTATTCTTCATGAAGAATGCCAAATTGGTCGGTATTTTTCCTATATTCAAAAGGGTTGTAGGTTCTCTTTGTAAGGGTTTGACTGTTGATTAACTTATTCCATACTTGAAGTCTTGTCTCAGGCTCCAATTGCTGCAGATCTAGATGAACGGTGTAGCCGCTTTCTATGAGTTGCTCAAAGCTAGGTGGTTTTTCAGAATATTCATTTATAAGCTTACCTTCTATCCTGGTAATGGCTTTTTTTTGATATTCTCTTTGAATTAATTCTGAAAAAATTTTCTTTAAGTCATTCATATTATTATTGTTTTTAATTATATTTTAAGCCATAATTAAAAAAAATGATAATTCATTCTATGAATGACCTATAAGTAAATTAATCTATAAAATAAGTCTCTTTTAGGTGTTTAACAAGGTTGCTAATGCTAATACGTTCTTGACTTAAAGTGTCTCTATTACGGATAGTTACGGTCTGATGCCATTCAGGTTTACTATCTTCAGCGGCAATGGTATCAAAATCAATAGTGATACAACAGGGGGTGCCAATTTCGTCATGACGTCTGTAGGCTTTACCAATATTCCCAGTCATCTCAATTTCAACTCTGCCAAAATTAGATTTTCTAAGCAGTTGTGCTATTTCTTTTACTTTGTGAATAATGTCAGGTTTGTTTTTAGCCAATGGGACAACAGCTATTTTTACAGGCGCAAGATGTGGTGCAAGTTTTAAGACGGTTCTTGTTTGTCCATTGTCGAGGATTTCTTCATGATAAGCTTCATTTAAAAGTGCAAGAATCCCGCGTTCTACACCTGCAGATGGCTCAATTACAAAAGGCACAACAGGCTTTTGCGATTGATCAGGTGTGGTAAGTTTTGTATTTGAAGCATTGTTATTAAGTGTTTGTGCCTGAATGTTTAGTGATTTCTGATCTTTTGAATGAGAGCCAAGGTCAAAATCGGTTCGATTTGAAATTCCTTCAAGCTCTTCAAACCCATGCGGGTATTCATAAAGAATATCTGTAGTAGCTTTTGAGTAATGTGCAATGCCAGTAGTTGCATGGTCAAGTTTAAGCTTGTTTTTACTTAGGCCTTGGCTAATCCACCAGTCTTTACGTGCATTAACCCAGTAATCATACCAATGATCGTCATCACCAGGTGCAACAAAGAATTCAAGCTCCATCTGTTCAAATTCTCTCACTCTAAAAATAAAGTTTCTAGGTGTGATTTCATTTCTGAAAGCTTTACCAACTTGAGCAATGCCAAAAGGTAATTTAGGAGAGCAACTGTCTACGACGTGTTTAAAGTTTGTGAAAATACCCTGAGCAGTTTCTGGTCTTAAATAAGCCAATGATGCATCATCTGCGACAGGTCCCATCTGTGTTTTAAACATAAGGTGAAAAGGGCGCTCATCTGTTAAGTCAGTGCTATCGCAAGATGGACATTTGCCATCAATGTGATCTGCTCTAAAACGCATTTTGCAAGACCGACAATCAACCATAGGGTCTGAAAACGTATCTTCATGGCCAGATTGATAGAGTGTTTGGCGATGCGTCAAGATCGCTGCATCTAAGCCATAGATGTCATCTCGGTGATGAATCATGGATGTCCACCAGGATTGAATTAAATTTCTTTTGAGTTCAACGCCTAGGGGGCCAAAGTCATATATGCCTTGTAAACCACCATAAATGGCATTTGATTGAAAAATAAATCCTCTGCGTTTACAGAGAGAGACAAGTTGATCCATTGATGTTGCAACCACGCGTTTTCTCCAAATATGATTGCTAAGATAACATAACTGACTAGTAATGTTAATCATCTAGCCAGTTTTATAGATAGAATTTAACAGTTTTGTAATGTTCTTTGATATTCTGCAGTTTCAATGATTGCATTTGACCATGCTTTAAACACGTTAACGTTGGCGTCTTCAATTGAATCACAGTACGTATTATCAATGCCAAAGCCATCAAGTGTTTCTTCAAAGCCTGATTCTGAGCCACTTGCTAGAGCAATGTTATACATCATATGGCAAGATTGCTTACAGCTTGGAGTATCTTTGCAGTTTTGAAGTATTTCAATGACCACACGGCTGATTGGGCAAAAGTTTTCCCAGGGGTCTTGTGTTGCAAATGCGCTGGATGCTAGGATTGTTGTCAATAAGATTTTTTTTATATTCATAACTATCTCCTGAAAAGATTAATTTATTATTCAGCCATTTAACCTCAAAATATTGTAAATGTCAAACGTGTGTATATTTAAGTTTAATAATGTTTTTTTACTTATTTGATGTTTAATGTTTTTTTAAGCTTCTCAAGCCATAATAGTGTATATGAACCACTATAAAAAACTATCGGAAATTTTGTTGGCGTTTGTCGAGCGCTTTGAGGGAGAAAGATCAACAGAGAAACTTGAATCTTTCGTTAAGAATTTTCCAGAAGCACTTATTACAATTGCTAAAGAATATCTTTTAAATGTAGAAAGCATCGGAACTTTAAACTCACAAATGAGGCATCTAATTAGGATGCCGCTTGAGAATACAACACTTAGATTGAAAGATAGATTGTTCTTTACTCTCCTAATTCAAATCTCCGTAGCTCATTTATTAGACGATGCGATAAAAAAAGATCCTGATAATACAAACTATCAATGTTCAGAGTTGCATGCTTTAAAAATAACAGATTTTCTTGATGTTGATTCTATTACGATGGCTTTAAAACTTGCTGCTGGCGAAGAAGTACCAAGATCTCAAGAAATGGATATTTACGATGAGCTAAAGTTATATTTAAGCATCATGCCTGTTGAGATGTTTATTCAGAACTTTATTGATCAAACACGCCATAAAAATTTTGATTTAAAACATCAAGCATACATGTATACTAACGTAACATTTATGAGTAACCATCGAAGTCATCTTGAATATTTACTAAGAAACCTAGTTCAAGATATTTGGAACAGTACACTCGGACCAATAGATAAGTCTGTTGTAGAAAAATTAATTACGCATATTCAAGGTCAATTCATCGCAATGAAAATTCCACCTATTGATGTGTTAAGTAGTGCGTTATATTCAAGTGCAGAAAATAGCAAGGACGATTCGATAAAAATTATAAGATTAAGTTCCTATGGCTTTAGTTTTGATATGCCAGAAAACATGCTTAATTCTATGACGCCTTACTATGCCGCAATAGGTCTAGACTTACACGAAGGCACCATTACAGCAATTAAAGCAAGATCAAACCCATCAATAGAATCTATTTATGAAAAATTTAATGATCCAAGAATTAACGGTGAAATTACAGTATGTCCCCCGTATATTATATATAATGGTGATGGGCGTTTTAACGTTGATGAGATTGACCCATTTAATGTAAATATTCTCAAGTTTATGTATGTCAATCACAAAGATATACTTTTAACGTATAAGCCTGATTTAGTTAGTAGAATGGTGAATGCATTATCAAATATGTTATTTGGTGAATTAACTTTTCGTGGCAGAGATACGCTTCAAAAAGACCTACCTACAAGTATTAGAGATAAATCATGTGTTAAGTTTTTTGATTTTTTAGAACGTATATTAAATGATGAGGATTTTATTAATTACGACCATGCAATACTAGATATGCTTATTATTGTCTATCCTAATTACAATTTATTGGTGGGGCAAATGTCTTATCTTGATCCAAATAAAGATGATCGTCATGTCCCTGTAGGATATGATTCGGCAGAATTAAAAGATAATGTTGTCCTTTCAAATGAGAAGTATCTTAATCAACAGTGTATAGAGGGCAAGCCTAAATATATAAACAATTATAATAAATACACCAATAGTCCATTTTACAAAAAGGTGTTTGATTTATTAGCACTGTATTCTCCTGCGCTAAACGCATTGCGCACACATTGTTCTAGCACGAATCATGGCTTATTTGGTGAGTCAAAAGTGTTAAATGACGATAACTCTGATTCAAACTCACTAACGTCAAAGTAAAAATATTTTCCTTCATGCAAGATATGTTATTATAAGTATGGAGGCTTTATGAAAAAAAATTTACCTAATAACATCGCAGCCATCTGTTGGCACGGTGGTACAGAGCCACCCTTTAGTGGGAAATATAATGATTTTTATGAGGTGGGCACATATCATTGTGTGTCTTGTGATCAACTTCTTTTTTCAAGTCAATGCAAGTATAATTCTTATTCAGGTTGGCCGAGTTATTTTGATGCTGATGGTGAATTGACATTGATTCAAGATCATAGCCGTGGCATGATCAGAGAAGAAGTTAAATGTGCAAAATGTCATGTGCATTTAGGCCATGTATTTGATGATGGACCTGAGCCAACAGGTAAGCGATATTGCATTAACTCATTGGTGTTAAATTTCAAACCGGAGTGTCTATGAAAACAAAAATTTATTTTGCAGGTGGGTGTTTTTGGTGTGTTGAAGCAGATCTTGCAAAGCATGATACAAGTTTAAACATGCTTCCAGGATATATGGGTGGTTCTATTGAAAACCCAACCTATCAAGAGGTTTGCATGGGTTTAACAGGTCATTATGAGGTCGTGAGAGTTGCAACTGAAAAACCTGTCGAGCCTATTATTGATGCTTTTTGGCGTATGATCGATCCATTTGATCCAAGCGGTCAATTGCATGATCGCGGTTTGCAGTATCGAACTGCTATTTTTTATACGACTGAAGAACAAAAATCCTACGCAATACAAGCCAAGAAGGCGATTCAAGAAAAATCAAACCAAATTGTCCATACTTTGATCTTGCCTGCAAAAAAATTCTATCAAGCTGAGGTGTATCATCAGAAATATCACCATAAAAACAGTACGCGTTATGAAGCATATGTGAGGTCTTCTAGGAGACACGAGAAGCTTGCAAAGATTTGGGAAGGTGATTAGAATATTCAGTCATTGAATTAGGTAGCGCATTTATTTATAATTAAGATTATATATGAAAGAAATTTTTCAAAAAAAATATCAATATGGCTTCACATCAGACATCGAATCAGATAGCTTTTTACCAGGTCTGAATGAAGATGTTGTCAGAGCCATATCAGCACGTAAAAATGAACCTGAATTTTTACTTGAATGGCGACTCAAAGCTTACAGACATTGGTTGACAATGAAGGAGCCTAATTGGGGAAAACTTAACATATCGCCCATAGATTATAACGCAATCAGTTATTATTCTGCGCCGAAGTCACAAAAAGATAGACCTAAAAACTTAGATGAAGTGGACCCTGAGCTATTAAGAACATACGAGCGTTTAGGGATCCCACTGCATGAACAGAAGATGCTTGCAGGTGTAGCAATGGATGCTGTTTTTGATAGTGTGTCAGTAGCAACCACATTTAAAGAAAAGCTGATGGACGTTGGTGTGATTTTTCTACCGTTTTCAGAAGCAGTTGAAAAACATCCTGAATTGGTTGAACAATATTTGGGAACTGTTGTTCCTTACAAAGATAATTTTTTTGCTGCCTTGAATTCAGCAGTATTCAGTGATGGTTCATTTGTATATGTGCCTAAAGGGGTTAGATGTCCAATAGAGTTATCTACCTATTTTAGGATTAATGCTTTAAATACTGGACAGTTTGAAAGAACTTTGATTATTGCCGATGAAGGTAGTCATGTCAGTTACCTAGAAGGGTGTAGTGCACCGATGCGTGATGAAAACCAGTTGCATGCAGCTGTGGTTGAGCTTGTAGCTCACAAAGACAGCGAAATTAAATATTCTACTGTTCAGAATTGGTATCCAGGTGATGAAAATGGTGTGGGTGGTATTTATAATTTCGTTACCAAGCGTGGTATTTGCAAAGGTGATCGAGCAAAAATCTCATGGACTCAAGTTGAAACAGGTTCAGCAATAACTTGGAAATACCCAAGTGTTATTTTAAAAGGTGATGACTCGGTAGGTGAGTTTTATTCTGTTGCGGTTGTTAATAACCGACAGCAAGCAGATACAGGTACCAAAATGATACACTTAGGCAAGCGTACGTCAAGTACGATTGTGTCAAAAGGTATTTCAACTGGTCATGGACAAAACACATACAGAGGGCTAGTGAGAGTTTCCCCTTTAGCAGAAGATGCAAGAAATCATACAGAGTGTGATTCATTGTTGTTAACACCTCACTGTGGGGCGCATACTTTCCCTTATATTGAATCGAAGCACCCAACAGCACAAATCGAGCATGAAGCGACTACTTCTGAAATATTAGAAGTAGTCGCTTCATGCTCGATTTGTGCTGTTGGGTGCTTCGATTCAATAT
>JAQWRO010000111.1 GCA_029243665.1 Gammaproteobacteria bacterium | reverse complement strand
ATGTTGTCTAAATTTAAAAATAGCACCAACAAAGAGCATTAGACCTGCTACATAAGCAGCCCCAGTGAATATAGCAGCGATTTGTGTATATAAACTTGCAACAGCTTCAAGAGAGGTTGATAAAGTCATATCATCAGCTGCTAGCACCATGGATGCACCAAAAATTAAGATTATTTTTAAAAAAATGTGTTTCATATATGTTCCCTCAATATTTTCTTACAGTAATTATAGTATAAAAATAGAAAACATGTTAATTTCAAAATATAACTTGAAATATTAGAAATTGTACATATATATAAAATGTTTAAAGGAGATGAATAAATGACAGCAAAAACTAAAAGCTTTAGTGCAGATGTTGAAAGCGTAAGAGATATTGTAATAAATGCGCTCTATACCAATGACGAGATTTTCTTAAGGGAGCTTTTATCAAATGCTTCTGATGCTTTAGAAAAAAGAAGACATGCTGCTTTAGAAGATCAAAACAAAGCTGCTAAATATGGCATAGAAATTAAATTCGATGATGATTCAATTGAAGTCATTGATAATGGTATCGGTATGAATCAAGATGATCTTATAAATAATCTTGGTCAGATTGCACACTCAGGAACAAAAGAATTGCTATCTAAATTAAAAGAAGGCACCGATAAAAGTCAGTTAATTGGACAATTTGGTGTTGGTTTTTATGCCTCTTTTGTTGTTGCAAAAGAAGTCATAGTAAAATCTAAAAAAATTGGTGATTCTCAAGGGTGGGTTTGGAAAACTAAAACTTCAGAAAATAAATATGCAATTGAACAAGATGACTCAATTGAAGAGGGCACGTCAGTTAGATTGATTTTAAAAGATGATAAAAAAACACAGTTTAATACGTATTGGAATTTAAAAAACATTGTCACAAAACATTCAAATTTTATAGCTTTTCCAATCACAATGTATGAGCCACCTGTATCAACTGAAGATGAAAAAGAAGCTAAAGAAACAAAAGCACTAGAACCAGTTGTTGTAAATGATGCTAAAGCACTATGGACAATAAGTAAAAAAGACATTACTCAAGATCAATATGATCAATTTTATCAGCATTTGTCACATCATGACCCAAGTCCACCTATGCTAACTGGAGACTTTAGAGTAGAGGGTAAAACAAGCTTTAATAGTATTGTCTTTATTCCAAAAGAGCCCCCATTTGATTTGTGGAACAGAGAAATAGCGCATGGATTGAAATTATATGTACAAAGAGTATTTATTCTAGACCAACAAGATGCCTTTTTACCGCTTTATTTAAGATTTATTAAAGGTATGGTGGATAGTGAAGATTTATCACTAAATGTCTCTCGTGAAATGCTACAGAAAAATGCTATCGTTAATCAAATAAAAAATTCTATCGCCAAAAAGGTATTAGGGTTGTTAAATGATTTAGCAAAAGAAGATAAAGAAAAATATGAAGACTTTTGGTCAAAATATGGCTCTTTACTTAAAGAAGGTGTTGTTGAGGATTTTCAAAATAAAGATACAATCGTTGATCTATTAAGATTCAAAACATCTTTAAAAGATGAATGGGTAAGTTTTGCAGAATATAAAGCAAATATGCAAGATGATCAAAACAAAATTTACTATATTACATGTGATCAAAGAGCCGCAGCAAATCAAAGTCCTTATCTAGAGATTTTCAATAAAAAAGGCATTGAAGTACTTGTGCTTGATGAGCGCATCGATGAATGGATGATTGGTCAATTAAACCAATATGATGGCATAGATTTACAATCTGTTGTGCATGCTGAATTAGATGCGCCATCTAAGGATGATAAAGAGGATGCTACTAAAGAAAAAGATGATAAGCAAAATGATGTAGTCTTAAAGCAGGTTGAAACTGTGCTAAAAGATCAAGTTAAAAGCGTTAAAGCTTCATCAAGATTAACAGAGTCACCTTGCTGCTTGGTCAGTGAGTCTAATGAAATGAGTAGTCATTTGAAACGGATGTTAGCTCAAGCAGGTCAAGAGGTACCAGAAGCTAAGCCAATTTTAGAGCTTAATATGTCACATCCAATTGTGAAACGTATGGCTGATGAGCAAAACGATGAGCAATTTTCAAATTGGGCGAAGTTATTAATGGGACAAGCACAGTTGATGGATGGAGAAAACATTGAACATCCTGCCAATTTTGTTAAACTTGTTAATGATCTGATGCTAGTTGAAGCAAACAGTGGATAATGATAAGCTAACAAAATAAGGTGAAACTATGTATAAATTATTAATTCTTTTAGGCGGAACTTCATCCGCATGGGCCTCAAATCAATTAGGTTTGGGAAGATTGGCAGTTGGGCTTTTAGAGCAATATAAGTTTTTTGCTATGTTAATTGTTGGTACTGCTTTTATTGCTGGGATCTGCTTCTTTGTTGCAGCAATTTTCAAGTTTAAGCAACATAAAGATAACCCATCACAAATTACAATTGGAACACCTTTTGCAATGGTCGCCATTTCCGTAGCTTTAATATTCTTACCTGGTTTTATTAAGCCAGCAGGTGAGAGCTTATTTGGTGATGAATCCATGTCAGCTGGTGTATCTGGTTCAATTGCTGAATTGCCAGGTAACAAATCTGATGTGGTGAGTAGCATCCCAGGCCACTACATTTAATTCGGTTCATTGTTTAATGAGGCTATTCAATTGTGCACTTGTTGTGCTATCAGTTTGTTTAAACTATGCGATTGGGGATGATTGTCGTCCTGAGTCCCATGGCAAGAGCTTCCTGATTGGTTATGGGAGTCTTATGAGTGAGCAGTCGCTAGATGCTTCCATCAAAGACCATGGTGCATTTGAACCAGTTGAGGTGAGAGGGTTTAGGCGATCTTTTGATTTTACTTATAATCTTTATGGTTTGAAATCAGCGATGTTGGCGGTCTATCAGGATGAATCATCGTCCATGAATGCAGTCATCATTGAGCTAGATGAAAAAGACATTGCGGTTCTAGATAAAAGAGAATCTGGTTATTGCAGAAAGCAGGTTGCACCAAATGCAGTTAAACTTTATTCAGATGCCATAAGCCTGCAGACAGATGCAAGTATTTGGATTTATGTTGTAAAAGAAGCTGCAGTTGATGTGGATGATTCATACTTGATTCCACAATCGTACATAGATTTATTCTTGGGTGGGTGCATAGCACTAGAGAAAGAGTTTACAGTGCCTGATTTCGCAAAATCATGTGTATTAACGACACATCAGTGGGATCAACATCAGGTTGTCAATGACCGTATTTATCCCAGACGTCCATGGTCTTACCAGCCCATGGCGATGAAAGTTGATAAATTGTTAGAAGAAAATGTACCGAATGTTATTGAAAATAGAAGGTTTGAATCATGAAAAGGTTAAATAACCGTCCCTTAGATATGCTAAGGACGTTAGAAATAGAATCACCTGCTTACGGATATGGTGAAGGCAGTTGTTTAATTAAAATGGGTGGTACCATCGTCTTGTGTAATGTAAGTGTTACAGAATCGGTACCTAAGTTTTTAAAAGACCAAAAGAAAGGATGGTTGACTGCTGAATATGCCATGTTGCCAAGAGCAACGCATACCAGAAGTGATAGAGAATCTGCAAGAGGAAAGCAAGCTGCTAGAAGTATAGAGATTCAGCGTTTAATTAGTCGGTCTCTCAGACAGAGTATTGATCTAAAAGCATTGGGTGAAAGAACCATACAAGTTGATTGTGATGTGTTGCAAGCAGATGGTGGTACAAGAGTGGCTGCAATCAATGGTGCGATGGTTGCACTGGTATTGGCGCTTAGAAAGCTTCAATATGATAAAATTTTACTGAAAGACCCTTTGAATTGTTTTATTTCATCCGTTTCTGTTGGATATAAAGATGGTGCATTTTATTTGGACTTAGATTATGAAGAAGATAGCTCAATGGATGTGGATTTAAACCTGGTTATGAATGATCGTGATGAAGTGGTTGAGGTTCAGGGAACAGCAGAGAATAAAGCAATTAATCGTAATGAACTTAATGAAATGCTTGATCTAGCACAAGCAGGGATTAAAAAAATACGTGCTGCGCAACAAAAAGCGCTTAGTTAAGTTGATTTTGTTCTATAATTAGTCTATTATGTTGTTTTTGTGAGAATTACTATGAGTGCTTATGCAATTGTTGAAACAGGTGGAAAGCAGTTTAAATTTCAAACTGGTAAAACTTATAACGTAGAAAAATTAGACGTTGAAGAAGGTAAAACCGTAAAGTTCGATCGTGTATTAGTGATCCTTTCTGAGAAGGGTGACTTTAAGATTGGCACACCATATCTAGATAAAGTAACTGTTCAAGCAACAGTTGTGAAACAGTTCAAAGATAAGAAGATTCGCGTTATTAAATTTAAAAGACGTAAGAATTATCTTAGAACACATGGTCATCGCCAAATGTTAACACAAGTTAAAATTGAGAAAATAGAGGGTATATAATGGCACATAAAAAAGCTGGTGGTAGTACCAAGAACGGAAGAGATTCAAATCCAAAGTACCTTGGCGTCAAAAGACAAGATGGTCAACTAGTCTTGGCTGGTGAGATTATTGTACGTCAAAGAGGGTACACTTATCATGCTGGTAAATATGTAGGTGTTGGTAGAGATTATACAGTATTTGCGCTTAAGTCTGGCATTGTTAAATATACACGCCGAGGCTCTAAGCAAGTTGTGATTGCAATTGATCCAGTTCAAGAGCAAGCAGCTTAAAAAGTCTTTTTTTACAGGGAGGCCTAGCCTCCCTTTTTTTTTAGGTAGATTATGAAGTTTTTAGATGAAGTCACCATACAAGTTGTTGCTGGGAAGGGTGGTAATGGCTGTATGAGCTTTAGGCGTGAAAAATTCATCCAGTTTGGTGGCCCAGATGGCGGAAATGGTGGTCGAGGTGGTCATGTCATTGTTCGCGCATGTGGAAATAGACACACGTTAATGGATTTACGATATAGAAGCATCATAAGGGCGCAATCAGGGCAGCATGGTAAGGGTTCCTTGTTAACAGGTGGTAAAGGGAAAGATGAGGTGATTGAAGTGCCTGTTGGGACGCTCATCTTTG
Organism: Gammaproteobacteria bacterium; assembly: GCA_029243665.1. Taxonomy (GTDB): domain Bacteria; phylum Pseudomonadota; class Gammaproteobacteria; order Comchoanobacterales; family Comchoanobacteraceae; genus JAURNZ01. The sequence continues at coordinate 1,759 of JAQWRO010000111.1, read as the reverse complement.
AGCAAACAACGAATGAACTTGTTATAGACTTGAAGGAAGAGGGACAGGAAATCATTATTGCCAAAGGTGGTGATCCTGGGTTTGGTAATGCACATTATAAGTCTAGCACCAATAGAGCTCCTAGAAAGACTACGAAAGGATTTCCTGGGGAGTTTTATGATTTGCGTCTTGAGCTTCGTTTGTTGGCAAATGTCGGCCTTTTAGGAATGCCTAATGCAGGCAAGTCATCTTTATTGCGCGGCATTTCTGCGGCAAAACCTAAGGTTGCAGATTATCCATTTACAACATTAACGCCTCAGTTAGGTGTAGTTCAAACGGCAGATAAGCCAGTTGTAGTGGCTGACATACCAGGCCTTATTGAGTTAGCGTCTCAGGGCGCGGGTCTTGGCTTCCAATTTTTAAGACATCTATCAAGATGCGAGTTACTATTGCACATTGTTGATATATCTAGCGGTGATCATGATGAAGTGCAGTCGCAAATAAAAGTTATAGAAAATGAATTGGCTTCGTATAGTGATGCTTTGAAGGATAAGCCATGTTGGTTGATTTTCAATAAAATTGATACAATGCCAAATGATGTAGATTGGTTAGATGAGATGAGTCTTGATAAGAAATATGACTATAAATTTAAAATATCGGCAATAACCAAAGATGGGTTGCCGATATTTTTAGATACGCTTCAAACCTGGTGGGAAGCAAAAGAAAGTTGATAATTTATGCTTGAGTTGCTTTTTTAAGTTGAAGATTCAAGCGTTTTTTCAAGCGAGCTGCTTTATTCGCATGAATTAACTTTTTGCCTGCCATGTTGTCGATTTTCGAGAACATCTCATTGGCTTGTGCTTTCGCTTGGTCTACATTATTTGTTTCAATGTTTTTAATGAATTGCTTAATGGAAGTACGCATTGAAGAACGCTGACTCATATTAGATGTGCGTCGCTTATTGGCTTGCTTTACTCTTTTTCGTGCTTGTGCTGTGTTGGCCATATTATCCTCAAAATATATAAAGAACTATATTATCATAAATTACTTGTCTTTCAAACGTTTTTTTAAATATTAGGAAAGATTGTTTTAAGGGATACTGTGGTTACACTATATAAAACAAAACCCCATATCGTATCAACCAATAGTAATTCAACAGTCCATGGTGCTAAAATGGCATAATTTGTCATCGCAAATACCCCATAGACAATCAGGCCAAAAAAACCAGAATACATGACTGTATGCAAGGTTCCCATGCCGTGTACTTTTGGGATCACAAAAACCATAAGGCCAGCAACCATTAGCACGTATACCCCAATCACAACAAATATGATAAAGATGTTTTGGTCAAAACTTCTTAACAACTGTCCAACGGTATTGGCATAAGCTGGATGCGCTACGCACGATATCCATATAGCATCTAAAACTAACATGATGCCCATAGCCGTTAATGCAGGTAGATATCGGTTCATATTAATCACTCCTTTTAAATAAGGGTACCAGTTTTGAGGTGGAATGTTGATACTTTTTGTACGCTTCGGGATTATTTTTTAAAGCATATGTCTCGGTGACTGGAATTGTGATTCTTAGCATGATCAATAAGAGTAACAGGGGTGAAATGAACGCAATTATACCTAATGGTTGTATAAGTGCAATGCCTGCAAAAGAAAACCACATCACTAATTCAAAAAAATAATTTGGGTGTCTACTTAGTTGCCACCACCCTTTTTGTAAAATACCAGAATTTGTTTTTCTAAATTGGTGTCTTTGCCAATCAGTA
>JAQWRO010000094.1 GCA_029243665.1 Gammaproteobacteria bacterium | reverse complement strand
GCAGGTGTTCGTAACGCATTGAGAAGAAAGCCAAGGCTCATATTGGTTGGGGAGAGTAGAGATTCAGAAACCATTAATGCTGTTTTAGAAGCAGCATTGACGGGTCATCCAGTATATACAACCGTGCATAGTAATGGTGTTGGTGAAACAGTTCGTCGATTGGTTAGTAGCTTTGAGCAACAAGAACGCTATGCAAAAAGTATTGATATCATTGAGACAACACGTTTGATTGTTTGGCAAATGCTTGTTCCTGCAACCAATGGTCAAAGGGTTGCTTTAAGAGAATATCTCGCTTTGGATCAAGACATAAGAGATCATTTGCTTTCAAGTGATGTCGATCGTGTAGCAGATGTGGCAAGACAAATAGTTACTGACAGAAACCAAACCATCGTAGATGATGCTAAGCGACGTTATGATGAAGGTTTGATCTCTGAGCGTACATTGGGTTTAGTAGAAAAAGGTTTTAGCACATAGGCTGAAAGGAAAATGACATGAAATATATATGCCTTTTAATGTTAACAATATCACAAATTTTCGCAGAAGATATTTCTGATAAAGAAGCTCAATATGGTATGGTGGTTGAGTTTGCGCAGCAGATAGCTGATGAAGTAAAAATAAAGCTAGAAAAAAAAGAATTAAATGAAAATGAAATCTACACAATGTTGTCCAGTTTGGTGGCATTTGATACTCGTGTATGGAGTGCTGCATTAGCGTTTACACCAAGCTACATTGATGACCTTGACGCATCTGATTGGTCTGGTTTTGATCAGCCATGGCATTATTATCAATTAAGTAATGGTAAAAAGCTTTATGCGCCATACGTCTGGCGAGCAAGTAATAATATTTTACATGCAGAAAATATTGCAAATCCCAAATCAAAATTTGGTTATGATTATACCAGTGGGCAATGGGCTTGGTGGTCTCAAGCCATTGATTCAGGTACACCTATGTGGATGAAGCCAGTTTATTCTAATTTAACGGGTGATCGCATGGTTACCTATAGTTTGCCTATCAGTCGCGAAGCGGTTTTAATCTTCAACGTATATTACGGAGTTTAAAGCTTGCCTATAGATTTTACATGATGCCATGGGCATAATGTATTATGATGAGTAGGTTATCAAGAATTTTATTAATCTTTTTGGTTGGTTTTGCTAGCGCGCAGACCTCAAATCCAATGGATTATCTCATTCCGCCATACACAGATATTTCTATTCAATACCTCACTGAAATGTTTGGGGGAGTTAGCAGTGTCTTAATGGGACCGCCAACCATTGCAGGTACATTATTTGAAATTTTTAATTGGGGTATTTTGGTTATTGCCATGTATCTCTTGGCCTATACATTAACCTTTAACTTGGTGAATGAGATTGGAAGTGGTCAGCCAATTGCTCACCAGTATGATGTTTGGACAGTCTCAAGAGTTATTGTTGGTAACGCTTTATTGTTGCCAAGTTATAGTGGTTACTCGCTTATTCAGGTAATGGTTATGCAGGTGGCCGTTTATGGCGTAGGTTTAGCGGATTCAGTATGGGTAACTGCGATCAATAATATAAGTTTATTTGGTTCTCCAAGTGCACCTCCATTAACCCAAGATGAAACAAGTTTTGTGAATGATATTTTAGGCAATGGTTCACAATCAGCAACTAATTTAAGTTCAGTAGGCACTCCAGCAACAGTTGATATACTTTGGGAAATGACAGTTTGTGCAGAAACTCAATATCAGTATGCGAAACTATCTGATCCCCAAGTGAATAGGCAAGATTATCTATGGCGAATCAATGATAATAAAGCCACGGTAGGTGTAAGTGTTAGTGGGAAAGGGTGTGGATCAGTTAGTCTTGCAAACGCTTCTTTGAGTCAAAATCAAACATATGCTGCTCAAAATGCGTTTTACAATGCTGTTATCATGTTGCAAGGTTATGCTCAAAGTTTGTTTGAAAACACGCTCACAAAAGATGAATCACTTTTTTATGATGTATTGATATGTGAGCCAGATGGGGCAGGAGGAAATTGTGAACAGGGACCCGAGTTGGCACAGGTTGCAAGTCTTTATTATGGTGCGTTAAAGCCTTTTGCGATAACAACCACAGACAATTCGGATGATGATGATCAATCGACTGCCAATGATTATGCTCAAAAAGGATGGGCCGCAGGCTCCTTTTATATTATCAATTTAACAAGTACTTCTGATGCAGAACCAACAGAGAGCTCATCTATTGATAAAAATTTACTCATGTCAATGCTTTACAATTTGACCTCAAACGTTACTTACAAAAGTCATTCCGAAAAAACTTTTAATGATGTTTCTCAGATTTATTGGATATTGTCTCAATGTACTGGAGAAGGTGCTTGTGGAGACTCACCCTTTGGTCTTTATGATAATAATACTGTATCAACGGCCTGGAAAATAACAAAACAATTTTATGTGGCACCAGCCACAAGTATTATTGATGATACATATATGCCTTCCGGTTCTGGGTCTTCTACATATTGTTCTGGAAATCGTTATTTGGATGTGGCAACGGCAACATTGTATTTGAATTGGTTTAAACATGATGGTGGCTCGGGTGCTTTTGAAAATCTTGATTTAGATGCAAAATCTGTGTTCTTTAATCTTAGTAGCTCAGCTGATGGTTTTGATGACGTGTATGTAGGATTTAACCAAAGAAACTTATATGTGTTGTTAAATAAAGTATTGTCTGATATCAGCGGGATGAGGTTCTTTAGCAATATGGATGAAAAAAAATATAATGATTTAAACCACAACAATAACGACTCAGATAACTTGGGATCGGTATGTAGTGAAGGTGATGTCACCGGTTGTTTTTGTGCTGTTGTATCTAACCCTAATATTGTGACTCCAGGTCGAGGCTTGATGGGGTCGTTCGCAGGTAACATGACTTCAAATGGGCAGTTTTTAACTGTAAACCCAATGAATGTTCTAAGATATATGGGGCTTGATATATTTAGGCATAGTATAGAGACGATGATACAGTCTATAACGGATGCTATGAGTACTACAAAAAAACTAGCAACTAATTATTTTGCTGTGATGGCAACCATCCAGGTTCCCTTCATAGCATATGCGTCAGCTATGGCAGCAACCCCTGCATTAGGTGCTGGCGGCCCGTATAACGCTTTTGTAATGCTGTTTCAGACGTTTTTTACAGTATTTCAGTTTTTACAATTGTTGGATTTTCAGCAAATTGAGCTTTACAGAGGTATTTTAAGTACATTTACGTCTATAACACCAATGATTGGATTTATGCTTGGGATATATTTGCCATTGATTCCTGCATTTTACTTTTTATTTGCTATTGTTGGATGGTTGATTGCAGTGATCGAAGCAATGCTTGCAGCACCAATTATTGCGCTAGGAATTACTTATCCTAAAGGACATGATTTATTAGGTAATAGTGAGCAAGGAATTATATTACTTATGCAGCTTTTTGCAAGGCCCGTATCCATTGTCTTTGGGTTGATGGCAGGTTTGATATTATCGAGCATTTTATTTCAGTTGTTTAATTATATGATGCTTGGATTTTTAGCTGGTTATGCAAGTTCGTTTTCAGAGTTTGGTACTGACAAAACGAGCACTTTGATTGGTATTTCACTGATTGTTTTATCATATGCATATATTGCGATTGTTATTGTTTCGAATAGTTTTACATTGATTTACAGATTGCCTGACCGAATTCTACGTTGGATCGGTGCACCAATAGATCCAACCTCAGTTGGTGAAATGGTTAATGAAGTCAAGCGTGGCGCAAGTGATGCAATGTCTAAAGGATTGAGGTCTGGTGCCCAAACTCGTGGTGAAATGACATCTACTGATTCATCCGCTGTTTCAATCAGGGGTGTTAAGGAAAAAAAATAATTAACATTGAGTCTTAAATAAAAGTTAAAAATATGTCAGTGAAACAAATAATGCTAATTTGACATTGTTTTTAGCAACATAACTCAATATAATTTATATTATGGCTCGTGAAGGTAAAAAAAGTTTTCTTAAAAGACATTTCAATGTTACAGAGTGGATGGGATTGAATGATGTGTTTAAACGTTTGCGATTACTTCCAAGCTTGTTTCATGGGCTAACGACAGTTAAAAAAAATCTTCATAAAGAAACATTTGAAGAAGCAGTTGTAAGGCTGGATTTATCCAAACAAGATATCATAGATAAGCAAAAGTCTTTTTTTAATGCTGCAATTGTTTTTGTTATTTGTGGACTTTGTTCTGTTGCATATGCAATATCTTTTGTCTTTTCAGATAAGTGGCAAGGGTGTATTTTAGCTTCTATGGTTTCGATGATTTTCTTCGCGCATGCTTTTCAAACTCACTTTTGGTATACACAGATGCGCCAGCAACGGCTTGGTTTAACAATTAGAGAATGGTTATGTACTTTCTTTGGCTGATCTTATTATTGCTGCCAGGTTCAATTTTTGCTGATACAACCAGCGGCGACTTCCCAATGTTATTTGATGTTGCCAAAAATGATCTATCTATTTCATATCTTAAAATTCTTTTTGGTCAAGTAGGGACTGTTTTACTTGGTCCACCAAATTCCATTGTTCAAGAAGTCTTTACAATTTTCAACTTAGGTATTTTGACATTAGCAGGTGTTCTAATGTGCTATACAGTCGTTTTATCCGTTGTGAATACTTCACAAGAAGGTAATCCTATGGGGCATAAAATGAGCCCATGGGTTGTTGTAAGAATTGTGGCAGGATCCACCTTCATGATGCCAATGTCAACAGGTTATGCTTTGATTCAGGTTATTACGATGTGGATGGTCATTCAGGGAATCGGGTTTGCTGATATGATTTGGTCAAAAGCAGTGGATGTGATTGCATCATCACCAACGGGTATATACCCAACTTCGGCAGGTGAGAATAACCCTTACGAGGATATACTTGATTCTGATTTGCTTAAGTCATACGCCGATAAATCAAGCTCTACAACAAAAACGATGATTGCTAGTTTTTTTGCATCAAGCTTGTGTTTAGAGAATTCTTATCAAATGAAAGTACTTACTGCAGACGAGGGGGAAGTTGTTTCTAGGGGCGATTTTAATATTTCTGTTGGGACTAGTACGGACGTATCTAGTGGTATTTGCAATCAGCTCAACACCATATGCTTCATAACGCCTGATGATGATCAACCCGGCAGTATCTGTGGGCGACATACCCCACCAGCAACCAGTGATACAATCACAAGTCAAGATCAATCTACTGCAATGAATGCAGCCTATGGTACAGCAGTAGCCATTAATGGTTATGTGCAAACTTTATTCAGTCAGGGATTATCTGAACTTGAAAATGGTCAAGAGATCAGTGATGTTGCAAAAACCTTTGCTTGTTTAGGAGGGACGTTTGCGAATAGCCCGGGTGTATCAAATGTAAGTTACTATTCAAGTTGTTCTCAATCTGTGGTGATTGCTGGATTCGCTGAATCGTATTTAGCATCTTTGGGTGAAACGGCATATGTCACAACTGGTAGTAGTGACGATAGCAGCAATATTTCCGACTGGGCCCAAGAGTCGAAAGACTTTGGCTGGCTGTCAGCAGGTACATATTATACATCTATAAGTGCCTCTGATACTGGGACAATAAGCACATCAGGCACCAATCAACGTATCAATGATTTGTTATATACCCGAAACAATGCCGTCAGTTATGTTTATCAAACTGATAAAACATATAATCCTCAGTCTGTTTACAAAATATTTGATAAATACTCTTATAGTGATGATCAGGGATTTACTGTGGTAAATGATGCATCAAACACTGACAACACTTTTACTTTTATGAATAATTATTATGTTGGATATGCTAGTAAATATCTAAAATTCATAGCAGATGACATTAGTGCAACTAATATGACAGTAGATAGTGGTTCTTGTACTTTTTCAGACAATGATACATCTATTTATACTTTAGATAACTCAATAAAACAGTTAAAGAACTATTGGCTTAAATGGGGTGCTACCCAAAATTCTGTTGACTCAAATGACCCAGACAGTGATTCTAATAATCCTTTTTATCAGATGAACCTCTATACGCGTTCTCAGTTAAGTGTTGCTGCAGCAGGTAGTACAATCATGTATATTGCAACGCCACAAAGATCACTTTTTGTATTGTTAAACCGTGCACTATCTGAAATGTTGGGGCTAAAGTACTTTGATGATTTTGCAGATAAAGCAGATGATAGTTTTGGAGATGCGTATGGTTTGCAAGATGATAATCCAAAAGGTGGGCATAGTAATTGGGATGATGTTGACACATTTGCTGATGCTTGTAGTAAAGGCTTGATTAGCACAGGCGGCCATGGTCTGTATGGTCAAGTTTTAGCATCTTTAAGTGGGTTGGGTTATCAACCCTTGGGTCAGATGAGATATATGGGGCTAAATTTGATGCGTTATGGTGTCGATTATTTTAGCACTACCATTGGTGAACTTATTGAAGTTTATACACGTGTTGGTCTTGCCTATTGGGGATTAAGTTTTTCTTTTGCGCTTGTTGCATCTGCTGGAGCTACTGCTGTTATTTGGGCAACTGCATCTCTTCCTATGCCTAATAATGCTGGCGCTGCAGTTGCATCTGTAGCTCAAATGCTAACTAGTGTCTTCAATTCAGGGATGAATATATTGTATCAAACAGATCAAATCACGATTGCTTTATGGCAACCAATATCAGCTGCACTGGCTGTTACGTATGCCATTCTTGGTTTTATAATGGGTGTTTATATGGCTAATGTACCAGCCATTATTTTTGTTTTTGCTGCCATTAGTTTCTTTATGTATGTGATTGAGGCAATGATCGCAAGTGTTTTAGTTGCATTAGGGCTAACTCATCCAGAAGGTCATGATTTATTAGGTAAGGCAGAGCAATCAATCATGTTATTTTTAGCAGCATTTATCAGACCTGCTGCAATGATTATGGGGCTTATATTCTCAATGCTTCTTATGATACCAGCATTCAGATTAATGAACTTTACATTTATTGGCTTTATAGGTGAGTATTTTAATTTCTTTAGCAATGTAGATGAGGGTAGTATTGTGCCACTGATTGGTGCGGTTGGGATTGCTTTCTTATATGCTTATTTATCCATGGGTATCATCAATAATTGTTTCAGTTTGATCTATCAAATCCCTGATAGATTGTTGAGATGGTTAGGTGCACCTACAGAGCCTTCAATGATTCAGCAGATGGTTAATGAGGTTAAAGGTTCTGTTTCTGAAGCAGCTAAATCTGCAGGTGGTGGTGCTGAAAGTGCTGCTGGGTCAGCTAAAGTCAGTGCCAATGCAAACGTTGCACCAGTTTCAGAAGTTCCAGAAAAGAAATCAAGTGGTGAAGGCGACGGTGGAGCTAATGTTAACGACCCCGCCACATAAGGTTTTTGTCGGATGTATTCAGCTGCGAAAATGAAAAAAAATATTTTAAAAAGCATTTGCTTATCAATAATTTTATTTTTTGGAAATAATGTCATATATGCAGATAGTTCTGGTGTAGATCCTTATCAAACCATGCAAAGCTTTTTGTCTGCACCTTCTGATACGACTCGCGAAAGTGTCATTGAAATGACTAGAAGCATCTTCACAAAGCCTTATGATAATTATAATCCAGAAATTTATGCGCCAAGTAGTAATTCAGATGATTTATCTATCTCTTATTTAGAGCAATTGTTTGGAACAGTTCCAGGCGTTTTAGCAGGTAGTTCCACTACATTATTAAGCCAAATGTTCTATGTTTTTAATTTGGGAATTTTTGCTGTTGTTGGCTTGATTTTAAGTATGGTCATTGTAACAAATACAGTGAACACAGGTGGGCAGGGTCAGTTTATGGGTAGGCGCAATCAAAGCCCATACTGGATCTGGGTAAGAAGTTTTACAGGTATCTCTATATTGATGCCCGCATATAATGGCTATTCA
>JAQWRO010000030.1 GCA_029243665.1 Gammaproteobacteria bacterium | reverse complement strand
ACAAACAAATTAGAGCTTTACTCCGGGAAGGAAACCTGAGTATTGATGAATATATCTTTGTCGTTTTCAATCCTAGAATGCTTACTATTTTTCTTGAATCTAACGTCAGAACGCTTTTTCAACATAAAATTATTACGCTAGACCAACTTCGAGCATGTAATCAAACAACCATAGATTCTTTGGACAACCAAACCATTTATAATGACCTTTTGGATAAACGAATCACTTGGGATGAAGTCCTTCCTAGACATATGGAACTAGCACCTCAAAACGAAATTAGGTACACAATCAATCGACTACAAAGTACACATACAGCCTCAGTCCACGAAAGCATTAGTGAATCTGCTCAAAAACTATCTGAACAATTTAATAAGCAAACCAACGTTACTCAAGCAATAAATAATTTAAAAGTACAAATAACAAAATTTCATCCAAACAAACATATTTCTGATCACCAAAAACAAGCGGCATTGCGTAGTTTTGAAAGATCAATAAAAATAACTGATCGAGTCTCTGGTGTCTCATATAACCAACTCATTGCCCTGACCTTTGTTGCAGCCAAGAATGCCGGTTACAGAAATCACACATTTAATGATTATCTAGAAGCCATCATCCTTGCTTTGTATGAGGTTCAAAGAGGCTATAATTTAAATGCAGCTGGCATTGATGATATGAACAAAGATGACATGCCTATTTGTGAAAGCGGCAGTTTTAATAAAATAGTTGAAAAAATGGTTGGCATTCTGCCTGATTGTCAAATAACAAATATTAACTCTGAAGTTATCTATTTAAAACTTTTTAGTACGATCAAGAGTGAAATTATAAAACTATTTAAAAAACCTAATACCATTATTTTACCCAAAATTACCGCATCAACTGATGGTTCAATACTATTAGAAGAAATAAATATAAAAGACTCTTACAATCAGCAACAATCACTTAAAACAAAACTGATTAATAACACAAAGTCCATACTTGAAAAAGAATTCGGGGAGCACCTAAATAAAGTAACAACTGATGAATATACACTCGACGACTTCATTAGTGAGGGTTTAGATAACGAAGATGCTATGAGTTGCTTACATGATGAGATAAAAAAACAGCAGGGTTTTAAAACAGAAGGAATGGTTCGAGAAGTTTCAATCTTTGGAGAAAACACATCAAATACTGACGAGAATTATAACGGACTTAATTGTTCACCTACTTAAAAGCTACTATACACCAATTATCATTTGACGACTAAATAACAATTCTTGTAAAATAGAAAATATATTAGAAAATTACTTAGTAAACATGATTTTAACATTACCTTTAATTACACTTAACCTAAACATAATATGGATCAAATTTTAGCTTTCATTGGTGTTGTTTTAACCGTCGTTGCAGTTGTCATAGTTGGTGCTTTAGCCGCCGTTGCAGTTGTCATTATCATAGTTGTTGATTTAATCCTTAAAGGTTTAGCAGCACTATATCCTATTGTCCTTAAGGTTTTAGCGACACTGGCACCTGTAGCACTTACATTGCTTGCTTTATATATAGTTGGCATTGTAATAGTTTGCCTTTATAATCTTGTAGCTTATTTAGTTGATACAATCATCATTAACCCAACCCAAAACTATTGCAATAAAGACCTATCATTCCTATATAAAAATAAAACTATTTCTATATTTAAATATCTTTTTATGACCCGTTTCGATAGAGGCCAAATAATTAAATACATGCGAAGTGATACGATTAAAGGTTTTTTTAAAGAAAGAAGAATCTCACTCCATAATGTTATGGAATTAGAAAAAAAGGAACAGTATTGGACGGATATAAATGATCTTTTTAAAAATTTCAAAGATAACAATATTAATCATTTATTTCTAAAAAACAAATTAACATTTAAACAAGCAGTTTATGCTTCAAGTGACACATGTAAATCCTTACAATCAGAATTTATAATTAAAGCATTTGAAAACGATGAAATAGATTTTGATACAATTGAAAATCGTAAAAAGTTTAGTAGTGAAGCCATAGACGCCTTATCAAATTCGTATATTATGTCCCTACTTAAAGAACATAGTTTAAATTTAGAAACATATCTTTCCCTTAATCAAAATACAATTGAAGCACTACAAGTAGAAAATATTTATAATTTATACAAAGAAGAAAAAATCACTATTGATGACCTTAAAAACAATACTGTAAATGTTATATCTGCTTTAAATAATAAAAATATATATGAGTTATTCAAAAATAATCATATCACATTAGAAAATTTACAAAAATGTCGACCAAATGCAAAAAAAGCTTTATGTCAAGATTGTATTGCAACAATGTATAAAAATGGCAAAATAAATTTAGAAGAATTAAATACAATAATAGACACTTCCATTTCATTTTTAAGTGATGAAACCTGTGCTCAACTGTTATTAGATGAACATATAACATTTAGCCAAATTCAATCTTTAAAATCAATTGAAAAGCTTACAAAAAAATTAACTTCTGCACAAAATTATCAATTACTTACGAATAAAAGAATTACTTTTGTGCAATTAAATGAACTTAATCAAAATGCTTTAGATTTCATATTTAATGATAAAGAATCAGATCTAAGTCGAAAGGTTTCTGACGAAGAATTTAAAGTACTTGAAAACCTATCTTCTGATAATATTGCCCAATTGTTCAATAAAAAACGTATAACATTTAGTCAATTTAAGTCATTAACACCTAATATAATAAACGCACTAAAAAAAGATTATATATTCAAATTTTTTAATACCGAACAAATTACATTTGACCATTTAAAAGAATATACATTAGAAGATCTAAAATCCTTGGAAAACACCAGTATTCAACAACTGTTTGACACTTCCAAACTATCTATTGACAACATCAAACAATGTAGCCATGATGATTTTTTTCAAGATTTATTAACTATTCCTTTTGTCAAGGATTCGATTTTACATCATGGTAATACATTTGAAGATCTGCTTAAAATCAAACACTACGACATGTCGATGCATACAACTGCTATTAAAGGAAATTTTCTCGAACAACTTAGGCGACTATCACACGTAGACAGATTCCCAAAAAAACCATTTATTTTAAATAACTTTATCAAAAATTTTAATGAACAAGTAGAAACGTTATTAATCGAACCAAGCAACATTAACCTACCTCAAAGTTCACATACCAATTCTACTGAGGAAGCATTTTCATCATTCGTCATCAAATTAAAGGAAAGGTATATTAGCCCACAGTCAGTCAAGGGCTTTATTTTTGATCAAAATCATAATCTACAATTATTACTTATAAAACATAGAAAACACTCCATCAGTAAATTAGAAGATTTAGATAAGGAAAAAGTGTTTATTCAGGTTTTATGTCACTTTGGTAAAACAAAATATCTTGAAAAAAAATCTGATAGTTCACTAAAAATGTTACTTGCACTTACATATAAAACAGCATGCGATAATCAATTAGATTTAGAAGAATATGCCAAACTGATGTACGAAGCTTTTTTTGAAATTCGAAGAGGTGGTAATATAAATAACAATGCTGGTGTTGATGATGGCCAAGAAGATAAAAATATTTGTCCAAGAGGTGCTTTTAATAAAATATTAGAAAAGATGGTTGGATTCTTGCCTGGTTGTGAAATGATAGTTGTAACACCTGAGTCAGTCACTCAAAAGTTAATTGCACTGTTAAGAGGAAAAATTAAAGCTTTTGTTCAAGGAAATATTCAGGAGCTATTAACGATGCATATCGATAATAGAAAAAATTACATATTTGACTCAATTCAAGATGAAACACTCAATGAACTTAAAGAAGAATTTGGCGAAAAAAATGCAAAACCTGGCATAGATAATTATTCAGTTTATAAAGAATATAGTGATGAATTAATTGATTTAATTAGTGAAGAAATAAACAAACATCCACAGGAACCACCGATACAAAGACTCGAAGAAAATGGTTTATTTGAAAATCACGATAATAACGACGACGATGCATCAGAAGCCTGGATGGCATCCTACGGTGTAGATTAAAGCAATTAAGTTTATTCTTAAAATTTAAGTGTAAAACTTTACATGTCTATCTAGACTTACAACAATAATTTATCCTTTTTTCTCATCCTATTTTCCTTCCTCATTTAAAATATTAACTACACAGATTCATTGACTCAAAAATGAAACGTTTCATACCAGTGCATTCCACAGCACTAATACTTAATAAAGATATCTTTACTAATTTAAATAATACATTAGTTCCACAACAAATTAACGCTGCTCAAAGCACCCATACAGCCTCTGTTCACCAATCTGTCAGCGACTCTGCCATAGCACTTTCAGAGCTTTATGGTCAAGGTATGAGCGACGACGATGTTACAAACCATATCGTTGAATTAAAAAGTAACTTTGATTATTTCACCCCTAACGAAACAATCACGCCCCACATCCATGAGGCTGCCAAACGTGGACTCAATAGATTAGAAAACCTTGATATAGACTTCAAAGACCCTAAATCACAACTATCTATCAAACAACTCATTGCCCTAACCTTGGTGGCAGGAAAAGATGATAACTATAGGCAATATACTTTTAATGATTATTTAGAAACCATAATCCTTGCTTTATATGAAATTCAAAGGGGTTATAATATAAATGATGAAAATGGCATTGATGACATGCGTGACTATGATCACAAAATCTGTCTTGGTGGCACATTTAATAAAATAATTGAAAAAATGGTTGGCATACTGCCTGACTGTCATATTCATTTTATTACATTTGAAACTATTACATTTAAAGCTAATCTGCTGATGAAAAATGTCATCTCTGCATTTTTCGATGACCGTGCTTCTTTAGAGTTAGATAATGAAGCAGAACTATCGTCTTTAGAAATCACTCAACGAACAACATATATCAAGCATCTTAAAGACATCATAAATTCAGAATCAAACCATGAAGATAATCCTTTATTTAATGCATTAAATACAAAGCTACTTCAGGACATTCAATCCGATCTTGAGAATGAATTTGGCTCACACTTCAAAAAACACTTTAATAAAAATTTCACGATTGAACAATTTTTTGATAGTATTCTGAATTTAGAAACAATCCAAACTGATATAAATACTAAAATAGAATGCTACATCGAGAAACATCAAACATATACAAACTTGATTCAAAATTCTTTATTTCAATCAGGTGAACAGACAGCTTCTTTCGAAGACAATAATGAATTAACTCAAAGCAACTAAGCTCAATCTTTTCAAAGGTGTGCACCTCTATCGATTCTGCTCGTTAATGGGCGTTTATTTGTGATTCTTTCCTACATCGAGTAAAGTATTAAAGACTTTACAAGAGATGTTATGAATAAGTACCTAAAAACCTTTATCAATACCTGTTTTATAATCTCAATACTTTTTTTAGGATTGATCCTAATTGGATATTTATTTGATTTTAGTATCATACTTCCTGCAATAATCAGTCCGATAGTATTTATCAGTCTTTGTGTTACATTGATTTGCTCATTAACCTTCTTAGTGCTTATCTACCATAAAAATTTCAGAGAATTATACTTTTAAAATATAATTGATTTTTATGTCATTGTTAGAAATGGTTTTTCCAGTAATTTTAAATTAGATATAAAAACTGATTGTATTAAAGATTTATTGTTAAATGTTCAAATTTCTTCTGAACAACTTAAGCAAATTAACGAGAAAGCTAGATATGCACTTAAGAATACTGCTACTAGAAACCTAT
>JAQWRO010000084.1 GCA_029243665.1 Gammaproteobacteria bacterium | reverse complement strand
AAATAAAAGCTCTTTTACAAAACAACGATGGAGAATTTATAGATGATAACGCATTAAAATGCTTTACGATTTTGGAACTTGAAGCCAAATTAGTGCAAATGGAACAGCCTTACATCAAAAACATTCCATATCGACTCACTGCAGATGCTTTATTGATTTTATCTTCAATGGCGCTTCACTTTATAATTGGATTTGGCGTGGGTGCCACTATTTATTTTACAGCACCTATTTTTGCTCTTGGGGTTTTAAGTTTAATATTATTTACCTTCAATGAATATCGTGACTTTAAAAGAAAACATTTTATACTTGGGATATCTACCACGTATATTTCATTTATTATGATGATGGTGATTTTTGTAGCCATTATTGGCGGCATTGGGTTTAACCCATTGTTCTTAGGTTTTGGGATTCCCTTGGTCCTATTAATGGCCTACGCTGCAAAGAAATTTTGGCTAGAGCCTAAACAAGATCTAATGGTCGCAGACATTGAACAATCTATCCAAAAATCAATTGAGGATAAAAACACATCATCACAAAAAGCTACTGAGCAACATTTAATAAATAAAGACAATGACAATGAACCTCATCCTGATATGAAGGAAGAATTTGCTAAACATGCAGAAGAATTAAATCCTATAACAACTGAAGACTCACTTGCTGAAGATGGTGTGGTTATTGAAGATACCACCTCTAAAGAAAATTCTGTTGATGAATTGGATGACGATCTAAGTAGCGCTACAGAACAACCTAAAACCGAGACTAAGACCGATAAAGATAAAGAATCCGCTGACCCCAATGAAGGCACAACAGATGAAGAATGTAATACATCTTCTGACGAGGATGATGAAGATGGTGATGGTGATGGTGATTCAGACAAAGGCCCGCAAATTCACTAATTACTTGATGTTTTTACCAAAGCAATTTCTAATACTTCATAAATTTTACTGACAGGCTTAATTTCTAAACCTTTTAAGATATCTTCTGGAATCTCTTTTAAATCCCTTTCATTTTTCTGAGGAATGATCACTGTTTTCACACCACCGCGATGGGCAGCTAAAAGTTTTTCTTTAAGGCCACCGATGGGTAGCACATCACCTCTAAGTGTGATTTCACCAGTCATAGCAACATCTGATCGAACAGGACGCTCAGTCACAACTGAAACCATTGCTGTACACATGGATATGCCTGCACTAGGGCCATCCTTAGGTGTAGCACCTTCAGGTACGTGAACGTGAATGTCATGGTCTTGATAAAACTTAGGATTGTCTTGTAATGCAAGTGATCGGGTCACAGACTTAGCTGTTTGAATGGATTCTTTCATCACATCACCTAGACTACCTGTAAAAATCAGCTCACCTTTACCATTGAGCAAAAGTGCTTCAATAACGAGTAAGTCACCACCCACTTGAGTCCATGCCAAGCCACGAACAACACCAATTTGAGATTCTTTTTCAACGATCCCATGATCAAATTTAGGCACCCCTAAATATTCGTGTACGATGTCATTATTCATTTTTTTGATTGGCTTATGGTCATCCATCTCTTGCTTAAGTGCCTTACGACATATCGTTAACAATAAGCGATCAAGTTCTCTGACACCAGCTTCTCTGGTGTAACGTTGAATCACTTCAAAAATTACTTTTTCAGGGAATTGAATTTCATTTTCTTTTAAACCACACGCAGTTAAACACTTAGGTAAAAGATATTTTTGAGCAATTTTTGCTTTTTCCTTTTCTGTATAACCTGCAATTCTAATTATTTCCATACGATCTAAGAGTGGCGCTGGAATGTCTAATGAATTTGCATTTGTGATAAACATAACATCAGACAAATCATAATCAAGTTCAAGGTAATGGTCGTTAAAAGAATGGTTTTGTTCTTGATCTAAAACTTCTAATAAAGCCGATGCTGGATCACCACGGTAATCCATACCCATTTTATCAATTTCATCTAACATGATCAGTGGGTTTCTAACTTTTGCACGCTTCATTGCTTTTATGATACGACCAGGCATTGCACCAATGTATGTTTTACGATGCCCCCTAATTTCAGCTTCATCTCTGACACCACCTAAAGAAATCCTTACAAAGGAGCGTCCCAAAGCATTTGCAATAGACTGCCCTAATGAAGTTTTACCTACCCCAGGTGGGCCAACCAAGCAAATAATTGATCCACGTGCTTTTTTAACACGCTTCAAAACTGCTAGATACTCTATAATACGCTCTTTTACTTTCTCTAAACCATAATGTTCAGCATCTAAACGTTTTTGAGCATCTTCAAGGCTAATTTTAGTTGTCTTTTTCTTTTGCCATGGGATATCTATCACCCAATCAACCCAATTACGTATAACTGTAGCTTCTGCTGACATGGGTGGCATCATATTTAATTTGTTTATCTCAGACTCAACTTTTTCAAATGCATCTTTACTAAGCCTTAGTTTTTTCACCTTACTTAGAAGGTGATCAACATCATTACCTTCACCTTCCATCTCACCCAATTCTTGCTGGATGGCTTTTAGTTTTTCACGATTAAAGTAGCGTTTTTGATCTTCTGCAATCTGATCCCTTACTTTCTTTTGTATGTTTCTTTCAACCTTAAGCCATTCTTGTTCTTTTTGTAAGAAACTTAATACTAATTCAACTCTAGGGTGTATTTCGATTGTCTCTAAAATAGATTGCTTTTGTTCTATTGTTAGTGGCAAATGAATTGAAATTAAATCAGCTAACCTACCTGGGTAACTTAACCCTCGCATAGAAGCAATGATATCTGTAGATAGTTTTTCATTTAGGCTGGCATACTCAGAAAATTGATTTTCTAAAGCACGTAATAAAACCTCAACCTCTACTAAAGATCCATCAGACTTCTTCAGATGACCTTCTTGAACCTGGGAAAATTCACCGTCATTGAGCGCAGTTACCTCAGAAATAAAAAACTTCTTATCTTCTGTATAAAAATGCTCTAGTCGGCCCCTTTGATTACCCTCGATTAACACTTTAAGCGTGCCATCTGGAAGTTTTAGCATTTGTAGAACTTTAGCTATAGTCCCTATGCTAAATAAATCTTTTTGAGTAGGTTCTTCAGTTGATACTTCCTTTTGAGTAACCACAAAAATATCTAAGTCTCTTTCGACTGCATGCTCAAGCACGGCAACAGACTTTTTTCGACCTATAAATAGTGGCACGACCATATTTGGAAAAAGGACTGCATCACGCAATGGCAATGTTACAAACTCAGCTTTATCACTAATCATTGGGGATGTATTCATAATCTAACTCGAACCTTCTTTTTTGTTTTTCTCCTGGTTACCTGCTAATACCAACAACGGCTCTGCTTCTTGATTGACAACATTTTCATCGATGACAACTTTATCGACATTGTTCATTGAAGGAATTTCATACATGGTATCCATTAGTATTTTTTCTGTTAGCGACCGCAAGCCTCTTGCCCCTAATTTTCGTTTAATTGCTTTCTTTGCAATTTCACTAACAGCTTCCTTTGTAAACTCAACATCAACATGATCTAAAGCAAATAACTCCTCATATTGTTTAAGTATAGCATTTTTTGGCTCACTCATGATTCTAACTAATGCACCATGATCTAATTCTTCTAAAATTGCCATGACAGGCAGTCGTCCTAAAAACTCTGGAATCAAACCATACTTGATTAAATCCTCTGTTTGAACTTTGTGTAACCATTCAGATAAGTTGTTCTTATTACTATGATCACGCACATTTGCACCAAAGCCAATACCGCTTTTAGAGCTTCGTTGAATGATGATACGGTCCAAGTCTGCAAAAGCACCCGCACAGATAAATAAAACGTTTGTTGTGTCTACTTGAATGTACTCTTGATTAGGATGTTTTCTACCACCTTGTGGCGGCACTGAAACAACAGACCCTTCGATGAGTTTCAAAAGTGCTTGTTGAACACCTTCACCAGATACATCACGAGTGATTGAAGGACCATCATTTTTTCTTGAGATTTTATCTATCTCATCAATGTAAATAATACCTTTTTCAGCTTTTTCAACATCATAATCACAATTTTGAAGAAGTTTTTGAACTATGTTTTCAACATCTTCACCGACATACCCTGCTTCAGTAAGCGTGGTTGCATCAACAATTGCGAAAGGTACATTGAGTTTATTTGCTAAAGATTGTGCTAACAACGTTTTACCACAACCTGTTGGTCCTAACATTAAAATGTTACTTTTCCCAATAGCCACAGTTCGGTCATCTTGTTTTGACGTAAACTGAACCCGTTTATAGTGGTTATACACAGCTACAGAAAGAACTTTTTTTGCTTCAGCTTGCCCAATGACATACTGATCAAGAAAACGTTTTAATTCTTTAGGTGTTGGTAATTTATCAGAGGTTACTTCCTTATCATCAGCTGTTGCCTTATCATCCGATAATATGTCTGCACAAAGCTCAACACATTCATCGCAAATGTATAACCCTGGCGGTCCAGCAATAAGTTTTTTAACCTCATCTTGATTTTTTCCACAAAATGAACAATTCAATAGTTCATCAGCCATAACAAAGCTCCTTGATTACTTATAATAACTTAATCAACTTGTATATTAGTAGATATAGGGCTAAAAATTTAAAATTCAAGCTCTTTTCTCAATCACAGAATCAATCAGACCATATTCAACTGACTCTTGCGCCGTCATGAAATTATCTCTATCAGTATCTTTTTTGATCACACTAACTGGTTTTCCGGCATTGTCTGCAATAATTTGCGTGACAAGAGAACCGATGCGCATAGTTTCTTTGGCGTGTATCTCAATGTCTGACCCCTGACCTTGATAACCACCTAAAACTTGATGGATCATCACAGTTGCATGAGGCAAACAATGCCTTTTACCTTTTGTACCAGAACAGAGCAATAGCGCACCTGCACTTGCAGCTTGACCAATACACAATGTACTCACATCTGGTTTGATAAAACGCATGGTATCGTAAATTGCTAAACCTGCACTAACCACACCACCTGGTGAATTGATGTAAAGCGAGATGTCTTTATTCGAATCTTCTGACTCTAAAAAGAGTAGCTGAGCAACAACTAAATTCGCCATATGCTGTTCAATTTCACCAACCAAAAAAATGATTCGCTCTTTTAACAACCGTGAATAAATATCAAAGGCGCGCTCTCCTTTTGCTGTACTTTCAATAACTGTTGGTACTAAATGTCCGTTATAAGCCATTTTAACTCTCCTTACTTTGTATTTCCTTTGCTAACTTTTCCAGGGCAGGCATCTTCATTTCCTTGCCATCTTTTGAGTATGCTTCAATCATATGCTCGACTGATTTTTGATGTAACAAACGGTTTCTTGCATCCATCACACGACGCTCATCCTCAATGAACCATCTTAGAAATTCTTCTGACTGACCTGAACTAGATGCAAAAGCAACAATAAAGTCCGCTAGCTCTTTCTCAGAGATTTCAATACTATTTTCCTCAGAATACTGAGCAGCCACGAGACCTAAACGCAGTGCCTTCACAATGTCCACGATGTCTTTGTCTTTGCTGTCAATCTTCAACGCAAGCATTTTTTCTTTTTCATCGTCAGGTTTACTACCAGCACGAGCTTCAAGTTCATTCTTAAATAGCGCTTCAGGCAAATCAAAATTATACTTTTCGATGATGCAATCCTGCAGACGTTCTACCATTACAACATCAAGCATATCCTTAATTTGTTTCTCAATACGTTCTTTGATAATTGTTCTAAATTCTTCTTCTGTTTTCTTTTGCCCAAGTGCTCTTTCAATAAATGCCTCATCTAATTTGGTAGGACTACTTTTTTCTACTTCAGTCACTGTGACATCAAACTCAGCTTGCTTGTCAGCTAAGCTTGGGTTTGGATAATCTTTTTGGAATTTTACATCAATTTTTTTAACATCACCCGATTTCAATCCAGCAAGCTTCTTCTCTAAGTCAGGATATAATGTCTCTTTACCTAAAACAGCTTCCGCTTTCATTAACTCATCGTCATTGAATGGCTTATCATCAACTTTACATTTGTAGCTGATTTTGATTTTATCCCCTTCTTTAGCAACATCCTTAGTAGCTGCCCAGACAGGAAACTCTTTTTTCAATGATTCGATTTCTTTCTCAATTAAATCATCGTTTGCGGCAACAACTGGTTTCTCCAATTGCATGTCTTCCTTACCAACCAATTTAAATTGTGGTAAACATTCGAACTCATATGTAATTTTGATTGGTTTACCAATTTCTTTAGATTCAACGGTTTCCTTTGGCTCATGAGCTGGCACAACTTTATGTTCAGCCAAAAGCTCACCAAACGATTTGTTGATCACTTCTTCTAAAACGTCTTTATCAAGATTATCACCAAATCGTTTGATAATATATGAGTTTGGTACTTTATTGGGTCTGTAACCAGGAACTTGTATATTTTTCTTTAGCTCTTCAATTTTTTGTTGACGTATTTTATCGGCAACGTCTGCACTCACATCAAGTTGGGCAGTACATTTTAAACCGTTTTTATTTAATGAACTCATTTATTTCTCTCATAGCCTTTGAAATGAATACGAGAGGAGAGACTTGAACTCTCACAGGTTACCCTACTG
This sequence comes from Gammaproteobacteria bacterium, assembly GCA_029243665.1. GTDB lineage: Bacteria > Pseudomonadota > Gammaproteobacteria > Comchoanobacterales > Comchoanobacteraceae > JAURNZ01. Next base: position 21,780 of record JAQWRO010000084.1, on the reverse strand, counting down.
GAACCTAAATCCAGCGCGTCTACCAATTCCGCCACTCTCGCAGATACTTAGGTAATATTAGCAACAAATATCGATAAATACAAACATCGCGTTGCCAAAATAATTACCAAAGCAAGATGGGTGAACGATGGGACTCGAACCCACGACAACCGGAATCACAATCCGGGGCTCTACCTACTGAGCTACGCTCACCATGACTCTTAAATTGAACACGAAAAAATCAGCATAGTCAAGCTGAGTTTCGCTTAAACAATCGAGCAGATTTGGGAACAGGACTTTTCTGAACATCCATCAAAAATGCTTCAATTGCCTCATCCAGCAAATGGTTTAACAACCAAACATAGCCATGGCACTGATTTTTTGCTGCCCACAAGTAGTACCCAAAAGATCCTGGGTTGGCATTAATTTCATTGAACCAAATTCTTTCTTGTGACATATCTGCAATAAAATCAATACGGGGCGCGCCAAAACCACCGAGTGACTTAAAAGCAATTTTTGCTGAATCAATTATCGCATCTTGCATTGCTTTTGGCATTTTAGGTGAAAAATCTCTTGATAGGTTTATCAGGCCATGAGCAGATTGTTTTTTTGACCCACCGCCCTGACAGTACTTTTGATTAAAATCTAACCAAGCCTCAGTTTTTGGTGACTCAATTGCTGATAACTCAATTAATCCTTTGTCATTTTTTAAAACAGAAACATTAAATTCTTTGAGAGACTGAACAGCAGGCTCAACTAAGACAGCCTCATCATGATCAAACAAATCTAACATCAAAGCATGCAGCGTCTCAACGTCATCCGCAAAACCAACACCCACACTGCTTCCTAATGAGCAAGGCTTGACGCAAACAGGGTAGTTTATCTTAAATGATTTAAGCTGATCTATTGTATAATGAGCATTGTTTGGTGATTTTCGAAACAGATGGTCTGGCAAAACATCCACGCCCTGCGCACTCAATGTTTTCTTGGTAAGCCACTTGTTCATAGCTATTGTAGCACCAGTCCGACGCATGCCTGTATATGGCATTTGATTCATCTCGCACAAACCCTGAATGGTACCATCCTCACCATCACCGCCATGAAGCGCAATCAAACAGACATCTACGATCATAATACGCTTGCCACCTGCATAGAGTCCACCCTGGCCAAGACTTACTTCTTTCACTCCACTAAAACGACATCCATTGACAATTTCATTATGGTTTTCGATTAAAGCATGCCCAAACCACCATCGACCATTTTGATCAATGTATACCGGGATTGCCTCGTAACGTGTTTGATCAAGGGCATAAAAAGCCTGAACTCCCGTTAAAATACTGACATCGTGCTCTGGTGATACACCACCAAATAAAATGGCTACTTTTCTTTGACTCATCTGTTTTATCTTTCGTTCCCTGCCTACATCATAAGTTAATCCGACAATCTTCCGCAATATATAATTAAGTTTGTTTTAAGCACATGAACTTTAAAACCTTGGTATTTTAAAAAAAATTAGATACGATTGTGGTATGACATCAAATACTGATAAATCCAAAAAACTGATCAACATTAAACAAATCAAAGCATCTAAACCCTCAAAAATAGCATTTGTATGGGCACATGGCTGGATGCGAACGCATGAAGACCTTCAATCCATTGCCTCACAAGTAACAGACTTAGGCGACCAATATTTAGTTGATTTACCAGCTCATAGCGATACCTGCTCATCTAGCGCAACAATTGACATTGATACATACCTAAACATAATTGATAGTATCATAGAAAAAATTGACAAACCTATCATTTGGATTGGCCATTCATTTGGCTGTCGAATCGGTGCACATATGGGTAAACGACACCCTGAAAAGATCAAAGCACTTTTTTTGATTTGTCCACCATTTAATAGAAATAAAACCTTAAGCATCCAAAGCATCCCTCGCAAACTTAAGCAGACAATATACAAAACATTTATTCTATTTGGCATCCCTAAGAAAATTATTCTACCCTTTTTTGCTAGCCAAGATTATTTAAACGCTGGAACGATGAGAAATCTATTTGTTAAATGGGTTAATGAAGACTCTAGCATACCACTTAAGTCACTTAAGATGCCTGTCAAGCTCATGTTTGCTGAAAATGACAAAGCAACGCCACCTCAGTTAGAAAAATACTTCAAAATGCACTGCAAGAGAGTTACCAGCAAGGTACTAAAGCATTTTGACCACTACACCATTCTAACCCATGGACAACATCAATTGATTTACAACTTAATTAAATATACTGAGGAACTTCATTCATGAACACAGGCTTTACATTATTAGCCACAATATTTAACTTTAATAATTTTTTTAATACAATCGTTAGCTTTGCTATCTTTAAAAGACTACTGACCTATCTTCACGTCCTACAACAGGACACCTACAGCACAAGCAGATTTATGAGTTGGTTTTTTAAAAATAGAGCTTTTGATAGATACATGACCACTGCCATTTTGACTAGCATGACAGTTAGTTGGTTAATGGGTATTGACCCAAATAACATTGTTCAAAAAATTATAATTTTTTTTGCAATTCTTTTACTTTCGACCATGCAAAAATCACCTTTAAAATATGCAAAAAAACGCTTAGTGATGACACATCGTGCGTTAAGGATATTAAGCATTAGCCTTTTGCTTTACATCCCAATCATTATCAATAACGACTTCAAATTAACCACACTCATTTTAATCATCCAAAGCGCACCATTTGCTTTGGCAATCGGAAACCTAATAACCTTGCCACTTGAAACTTTGATACAAAGAAAATATTTAAAATTAGCAAAAGAAACGCTTAACACACTAGACCCAATAATCATTGGAATTACGGGATCATATGGAAAAACATCCATGAAACATATCCTCGGCCATATTTTAAGCAAGTATAAGCCAACTTTATATACTCCTGGAAGCGTAAACACCCCAATGGGCATTTGTCATGTCATCCAAAATAAACTCAAACAAAACCATCATTTTTTTATTGTTGAAATGGGCGCATACCATACGGGCTCTATTGCCAAGTTATGCGCCCTAACCCCCCCAAGCATTGGTGCAGTTACCTCTATTGGCCCATGCCATCTAGAACGCTTTGGCACCATGGAAAACATTGCCACCGGAAAATCTGAATTATTAGCAGCCATTGAAGCGAACAAAAACCATATAGGCTTCAGCTTTCCAAAAGAATTATCTAAACTAGATGCATTTAAGAAGTATATAAAATCTAACCTAATGATTACTCCTTTAGTTTGCCTTAAAAAAGAACAAACTGTTGAAGGCATTACAGTCCATATCAAGGAAAACGACACGACCACAGAAATCAAAGCCCCAATCTATGGTTTACACCAAGCTGACAATATCGTTCTTGCCGTTACAATCGCCAGAAAACTAGGCGCTCCCATGGAACTAATCAAAAGCGCGCTTTATTCTCTCAAACAAGTTTCAGCAAGACTAGAAGTCAACCAAGACACCAACCATGTGACCTGGATCAATGATGGATTCAATGCCAATCCAGAGGGTTTTAAACAGGGCATTGATTTATTAAGTCAATTTGGCAACCACAAAAAAGGTCGAAAAATATTGATAACGCCTGGAATTATTGAACTTGGTGACCAACACGATGAAGTTCATGCAAAAATAGCAAAATACGCTATGCTACATGTCGATATACTCATCATTGTTGCCCCACAAAGAATTGATACATTCGTAAGAACAGCAGAATTACTTAAAAAAGAAAATCAAAACATTCTAAAGGCATTTAGCTTTGCTGATGCTCAAAAATGGCTTAGCAAACATTTAATGAAAAATGATACAATATTAATTGCCAACGACTTACCGGATATTTTAGAAACAAGACCAAATATTTAATGATCAATCAGATTTGGCACGTCCGACAGGATTCGAACCTGTGACCCACAGCTTAGAAGGCTGTTGCTCTATCCAGCTGAGCTACGGACGCACTTTTCGGGGTAGAGGGATTTGAACCCCCGACATCCTGCTCCCAAAGCAGGCGCGCTACCAGGCTGCGCTATACCCCGAATGAAGTGATTATAACAAATGATATAAAAAAGACAAGCACTTGACTAAAATCAATTGCGATAAAGAACCATAGATGATAAATTTTATAGCATGAACGATACACAAATCAAAAACACACTATCAATTTTAGAAGCAATCAATTGTGGCAAGAGAAAAATAGCTAACAAAATAAATAATAAATGGCTTGTTGACAAAGAAGCCAAACAAGCCATTTTAGACTACTTTAAAATCCAGCCTATGATGCATACCAATGCATTTCCCAATACATATTTCGATAAAGTACCTTTAAAGTTTTCTGACATGTCTAAAGAAGCAATTGATGCTTTAAATATTCGCATTGTCCCTGGAGCAACAGTTAGATATGGTGCATTCATTGCGCCTAAAACAGTTCTTATGCCCTGCTTCATCAACATAGGCGCCTATGTTGGCAGCAATAGCATGATTGATGCACAATGTACGATCGGCAGCTGCGCACAAATTGGCAACCATGTTCATGTTGGTGGCGGCACAGGCATTGGAGGGGTTTTGGAGCCACTACAAGCAAATCCAACAATCATTGAGGACCATTGTTTTATTGGCGCCCGATGTGAAATTGCAGAAGGCATTATTATTGGTGAAGGCAGTGTAATTGGCATGGGCACTAAATTAGGTCAATCCACAAAGATTTATGACAGGAACGAAAATAAATTTCTTAACCATATCCCCTCTGGTTCTGTTGTTGTGCCAGGTAGCGTACCTTCAGCATTAGGCAACTGCCATTTAAATGCTGCCATCATCGTGAAAAAAGTTACTTTAGAAACAAAACAAAAAACCGCAATAAACGAAATCTTACACCAATTTTAGTCTTTTAAACTCTGGTACTCAATCAAAGTTATATGCTAGTATATCAAGGATGAAAGTTTGGCTAATTTTTATAATGTTCTTCTTAGATGCTGCAACTGCAAGTGAAATGTGCACGGGTGCAACCTCATCTTGCTCATCGGAAGACATCATTACAATTGGTGACATGGCAATGTGCTTTGTCAATATATTCTGCCCTTTCACTCAACTTGTAATCGGTGGCGCTTATGTTGGTGGGATATTAATGTTTATATCGGCTGTTTTCAAATTCAAGCAATACAAAGATAATTCAACGCAAATTCCAATAGGCACTGCCTTTGCATTATTTGGCATTTCTGTTGTACTCATATTTCTACCAGGACTTTATAGTCAAACAGGCTTCACGATCTTTGGTGATGGTGCGACAAGTGCTGGTGTTTACGGCACTGACTTATTTAACTTTAGTAGTGAGAACTTAGACCAACCCAATTAGGACTCAATCAATGTTTGACCTTCATATTCATGCTCAAGAAGATAACTGGCGACTATTTAATATAAGAGCTAACGATCCACGTTTTGTAAAAATCAAAGAATCCATTTTAGCTCGTGACAAACATAAGTGTCAGTTTTGTGGCTTCACTGCTAAAAGCAATATGGAAGTTGTTAACTTGGACCATGATTACACTAACAACAAAACGACCAATCTAGTGACAACATGCCCTCTATGTTGTCATACCCAATTCTTAGAAATGACTGGAAAATCTGCTTTTGGTGGCGGATTGATGATATACCTTCCAGAAATTTCTCAAAATGACTTAATTGGGCTAACACACATTGCATTTTGTGCAAAACAAACAACTGAGACCTATCAGTCTATCAGTGATAATATTTTTAGCACATTAAAGTTGAGAGCCAAATATGTTGAAAAAAACATTGGCAAGGGATTTAGCAAGCCAGATTTACTCGGAAGACTCATGATTGATACCCCGATAAAAGATCAGAAAAAACTAAAATCGGCACTAAAAAATAGCATACGATTTTTGCCAGATCCATTATTATATAAGGATCAAATCATTGCTTGGAGTGAAGAAACTGAAATTGAGGACTAAACCATGACTCTTACCATACTACTTCTAGTTATAGCTATTTCGATAGCACTTATTTATAGCTCAGAGATACTAGACGGATTTGATACTTTTCTTGCCTGGATGGCTTACTCAAGCAAACAGACGGCTGAATCTTATTGTGAGATTCAAACAGCTGATAGCCCTACAACACTTGTTAATCATGACGGATCATTATTATCCATCATTGAAATCAATGGTTACTCTGCTTTACTTGGTAAACAAGAGTTTAAAGAAGTCCACCAAAGAATTCAAACAGCACTTAGCAGCATGCTTTCACGGCCTGGTTACTCCATACAGGTATTCTTTGGTTATAACAAAGATAACATACGTTCATTAATACATAGTAACTTTGTAGGCTCTATGGAAACTGCAAAAAATATAAACCTCGAAATTGATGACCTAATGGAAGAGAGAATTGAAAACCTGAGTCATTATTGCTCAGAGGAAAAAACATATATTGCTTTATGGACACGTCCATTTAGCTTAACAAAAGAACATCAGAAAAGAGCTCATAGTGAAAAAATAAAAGCTATTCGTGCTGACAAAGTGCCTGATTTTAGATATACGCAAAACATTATGGCAGCAATACCTGATTTAAGAGACGCACATAATTCATTTGTAAGAGCAACATCAACCTCACTAGAGAATGCCGGGATTAGCAACGAAATTCTACCTGTTCATGAAGCTGTAAAAGCCATAAGAGATACCATTGATTTAAGCTTCACCGATAGAAATTGGCGTCCAATTCTTCCTGGGGATCCAATCAGAGTTAAACTAGCAAGACGATTTCGTGGAGATGTTTCTGACTTATTATGGCCTTCTTTATCAAGGCAGCTTTTCCCAAGAGATGCAAAAAATCTAGATATAAAAACATGTCAAATTGGCGATCGAATATGGGCATCTGTTTTTATTGATTTATTTCCAAGAGAAGTTCAAACTTTTGCACAATTATTTTCAAGAACATTGAACCACCAAATACCTTGGCGAATGTCCTTTATGATTGATAGTGGTGGGATTTCAAGTTTAAAAGTCAAACGTGTATTAAGTTCTATACTATCCTTCTCATCTAATCAAAACAGGCTCATTAACAAAGCAGTCAATTTATTAGACTACATTGAATTAAACTCTGATGATGCTGTTGTACGACTCAGGGTTTGTGCAGCAACTTGGGCTCCAGAGAACGATCCAGCCTTACTTCGTGTTCGAATTGCTCAGTTATCAAGGGCCATTCAAGGCTGGGGCTCATGTGATGTTTCCGAAATATGTGGTGATGCATTTGAAGGCGTTGCATCCAGCATGTTAGCTGTAAGCACTAATTGTGCAGCAACAGCAACTGTTGCCCCCCTATCTGATACACTATACATGTTACCCTTATTTAGGCCTGCCTCCCCATGGAAATATGGTTCTTTACTATTTAGATCTATGGACGGGAAATTATGGCCCTATCAACCAGGCTCATCTGCACAAACTGTATGGATTGATATGATTTATGCTAGACCTGGATCTGGTAAATCCGTCTTATCTAATGCGCTAAATTTAGCTTTAGTACTATCCGCAGGTATAACTAGATTACCACGTATTTCTATTATTGATATTGGCCCATCTAGTAGTGGCCTGATTCGCCTTCTACAAGATGCTTTGCCAGATGATCGCAGGCATGAAATTCAATACCACCGCCTTCAAATGACTGAGGAATATGGCATTAACCCATTTGATACTCAGCTAGGTTGCAGAACACCGATGCCACTTGAAAGATCGTTCCTAGTGAATTTTATTTGCTTACTGGCAACCCCTGTTAATGCAAAACATACATATGAAGGTGTTGCTGAAATGGCAGGATTGATCGTCGATGAAGCTTATAAACAACATTCAGACCAAGGCAACCCTAACATTTATAATGAAGGCGTATCTGAGCTCATTGATGCTGAACTAAAGGACATCGGTTTTGTTTTTGACCCTAAAACAACATGGTGGGAGGTCACAGATGCTTTATTTCTTGCTGGGAAACCACACCGCGCCTCCGAATCACAACGTTATGCAGTTCCTATTTTGTCCGACTTAACATCACTTGCTAGAACGAATGTTGTCACAGATTTATACGGAAAAATTACTATTAACACAGGTGAATCTCTTGTCGACGCATTCTCCAGAATGATTTCAAGTTCGATTAGAGAGTACCCCATTCTTTCCTCGCCTACAAAATTTGATATCTCTGGAGCCAAAATCCTATCATTAGATTTAGATGAAGTTGCCAAGACTGGCGGTGATGCAGCTGATAGACAAACTGCTGTGATGTATATGTTAGCACGTTATGTTGCTGCAAAAGATTATTACCTTAACATTGAAAACCTCAAACATGCACCAGAATCTTATCATCTCCACCATGAAACACGAACCAAGGAAATCCGTGAAGATAAAAAACGTTTGGTTTATGATGAATTTCATAGAACTTCTAAAGCAGCAGCTGTACGCGATCAAATCATTGTAGACATGCGTGAAGGACGTAAATGGAATGTTCAGGTTTCTTTAATATCACAATCCATCGATGACTTTGATCAAACCATGGTTGAATTTGCAACTTCTATATTTATAATGGATTCTGGACCAGAGCAAGCCATTCAAAAAACAGCTGGCGTATTTGGCCTTAGTGCAACAGCCATTGCTGCACTAAGAAACTATGTTAGTGGACCAAGTGCAAGTGGCGCTAACATATTATGTCAATTCTCAACTAAAACAGGCAATAATACCCAATTATTGACGCTTACCCTGGGACCCATTGAGTTATGGGCATTCAGCACCACTGTGGAAGACACAACCCTTAGAAACATGCTTTATGATCGCATAGGATCAAAAGAAGCTAGGCGTATACTTGCAAAACTATTCCCATCGGGTAGTGCTAAAAAAACCATTGAACGCCTTCTCAATGAAAGTAAAGAAGAAACGGGCTTTATTGATGAACAACAACAGAAAGACATCCTTAAGAAAATGGTATCAAAAATAATTGAAAAGTATCAAGAGAACCCTCACCTTACTCACGTAGCATTCTAATGTGAGTAAGCTGAAAAAATCTTATCTCCGTATTATTTATTGCAAAGCATAAACTAGATTAATATATTTTCTTTGGCAAAATGTATCTTGTCTTTAGTTTGAAAATACTAAATTAATACCTTGTGACTCATAATTTGAATAAAGCTGTGTGCCTACATTACGGTTGGGACGACGATAAATCAGACTGAATATATTATCTTGAGGCAATGATCCAAGACGAGCATATAAACCAACTGACTGAGTGATTCGCTTCATTAATGAAACAGTGGAAGACTCTTCATAAGGATCAATCAATGACTCGTTACGCTCAGCTGGTCTAAAAGTAATTTGATCTATTGGTAGTAGCATTCTTATATCTCTAATAGAGCTTGCTAAAGAACCTAGCAAATTTGATGAGTCACTACTCTTTTGACTTGAAAACAAGATTGGATTAATAAGCACCGTTTGTAAAATTATAAATTCGCTTATCCCCGTTGGAGAAGAATATGTCTGAATTTGATAATTTCTTAGCTTACCATAGAATATAACACCTAGAAGTTCATCTTTATAATTTGAAATTTGATCCTGTCGAGTTAATAATGTTTGACGTTTTTCTAGGGAAAGTTGAATGAATGGGTCCAACACATCATTGTTATAATAAAGAATCTTAGCTTCTTTTACAGTTACAGGTTCAACATTCTTTCTAAAAACACCACCAGGCAACATATAAATTTCACCATTAGCAATCCATACAGATTCTTTTTCTACTACTGATAAATCAATATTAATTAACCCTTCAATACCCAAAACATTTAATTTAATTGGTGCACTATTAGTCAAACGAAATGTAAAATTGATTGGGATGTTAAATCGGTTTACCTTAACTGGGTTTGAGACTTTGGGATAATAATCTGAAAGAAGCACCTCTCCCCCCTTAAAATCAATATCCATATGACATGTATAATCTTTTTGATTCCAATGAGCTGAACCATTAGTAATTGAAAATGTATCATTTTGATAACCAGATAATAAATTAGACCATTGAATGTTTTGTTGTTTCTGACTATCTAGAATTACTTGACCACCTTGAGATGTAATTAATTTCACATCATATGTCCATGTAGCATCACGAAAATGTATGACACCCTTTCCTTCATTAATATATGTATGCATTGAAAATGGAATCTCAGCCGTAATTAATGGATCAAACTTAAAATTGGTATCTTCAATTTCTATGTCTATAATTGGATACTTTTCAGCAATTAGATATTTTAAATTGATGGATCCCTTAAATTTAAAGTCGGAAATGATAAATGGTTTTGGAATCCAATCTGAAAAATCAATTTTTTCTTTAGCCATATAATTAATTACAATACCACTTTGTTCACTTGCTTGACCCAAATTAATTGAAAAACACACACTGCCTCGAATATCGTTAACAAAACAATCCGGTGCTATACGCACTCCGTTATCAAATAATGAAAATTGAGTTTTTTTCTTATTTTTCCATACATATTGACCATATTTAATAGGCAACCAATCTATCTCAAAATGATCCTTAAATAAATATACAATCTGACTTGCATTAAATGCAGCATGATTAATTTTTCCATCTTGTTTCAATTTTAATATCTGTTCATTCTGTTTTTTATCAAGGCGAATATTCAAACGATCCCCATTCTCAAAAACATAATTGATCATTCCAGAAAGCGCTGCACCAACGCTTGAAATATTAAATTGAAGCTTATCCTTAGATAAATAATTGAACGCATGTAACTGGCCATTAATTTTTAAATTATTACTGTTCTTATTGGCAAAAATTACGCCCGTTAAAAGTCGATCCACAAAAGGGTATTCATTCATTTTTATAACCCCCTTTAAACTTTTAGTATGTTTGAAATTTAAATCTAAATGTCTACTTTTAAACTCAAGTGACCAATCATGATTTTTATACTTAAAGGCCATGTCTACATTTTTATGAACAAAGTTAACAAATCCATTCGTTCCACTTATCTTACCAAGTATATCTTTTTTGTTTGCATAATCAGAAATCACCCAAACATTGTTGTCATGTGTGATAAGTAAACCTTTAGGGTAGATATCCTTAAGCTCATTTACAATAAAATTGATATCATTTGCTTTAAAAGCGAACATACCCGAAACTTTTTGATTCAGAGCAACAATTTTATATGTAAAATTTCTAAATTTACCATTGGTTGATTCGATTTCTATGGTTGATTTTTGCAAGCCCTGAAATGTCAGCATTATATTTTTGCCAAACAAACCTTTATTTTCGATTCTACCTTCTACTTTGCCTAAATTATAGTCATCAACTTTTACTTCATTTATTAAAATGCTTTTCATCGATGCTAAAAATGGCATTTTTTTTATGCCAGATGATTTAGTTTTTTCAGACGTCAAATTACCATCATGATTGATCATTGTTAATGAATTAATCTTAACTTCATCAAAATGTATACCACGATATAACCACTGCCACGGTTGCATGCTTACTCGTAAGTCTTCTAGATTAAATGTGCTTGAGCCATATGTAACACTTATGTTGTTAGCCCTGATTTTTGTGAAGCTTACACTTAATCCATTCACATGAACTAAATTTTGATTTCGATCTATGTACTGACTTGTGATAAAACCAGTTATCCAAGGGAGACACCAAAGAAAGGCAATGCATAAGACAAAAAATATTGTTTTCTTATATTTCATGATTAATCCATGGATTGAACAGTAAATTGAAGTTTGAATGGATCTGCATCATCATCTAACCCATGTGCTAAAGAAAATTTGAGACCTATCACTTTAAAATTCAACATCATCCCCACACCCACACTTGACTTTAATTTATCGTCCCAGATATCACTTGCATTACCTTGGTCCATAAATACAAATGTGTCTAGTAAACTACTTAAAGAATATTGTAGCTCATAACTTAGGTTTTTTTCATAACGACCTGGCCCAAATTCATTATATGAATAACCACGAACACTATCAGGGCCACCGGCAAAAAATTTCAAACTCAAAGGCACATCATTAATGCTAGAACTAGATAATGCCCCAAAATTAACAAGCATATGCAGCTTGAGTCGTTCATTTATCGGTATCAATCCCTCACTTCTGAGAAGCACTCTATCCATTGAAATACCTGATAACATTTGTTCACTTGCGACCATAAAGCTTGCTCCAAATGAAAAACGATCTAACCATTGGTATGGATGCTTTACTTTATAGAGTACATTAATTTGGGGATAAATTAGCTCAGTTGTATAATTGGACTCGTTATTAGGCATCGAGTGCTCAATAAACATATTGAAGCCTGGAATAATTAACCAATTTTTATAGCGCTGCTGCAAGGCTGCTGTTAACAATGCGCTCTCTGCTTCACCTGCAACTAAATTTTGGGTAACTATCTGTGATGCAAATAAATAAATACGCTCAAGTGGCCGGGCACTTGGAACAATATAATTTGTCCTTAATTGAATGTAGTCATTAGTTGCTAACCTAAGAAAAAACTCAAGTGAATGCCCCATCTTGTTGTATGGTTTGATCTTATAACCAACACTTCCACCGAAATGATATTTATCATCGTAGCCAACGGTATAATTTCTTGTCCAAGGCTTAGTGTCTTCTATATCTACAACAATGGGTACTTTTTTATTTTGCGTATTCCAATTGATAGGGTGGACGGTTATCTCATTAAAAAAACCAGAACTCACCAAATCTTTTTGGAATTGATTTAGTAAGATAGCATTATACGGATCACCTGGCTTAAAGTTTGCATAACTCTTTATAAATGATGTTTTTAAAGCCTTAGAATTTTTTATTATGATATCGCCAAATTCATAATATTGGTTCAAATCAAGCTTAAGCTTAACAACAATTTTCAATGGGTTTACGAACGACATAGATGCCTCTTCGAATTCTGCAAAAGGGTATCCATAACTTCTTATTTTATCGAGAATATTATCGTTTATTTTTGCAAGTTCAATGCCATCATATGGGTTGTTATTAAGCGCATACAAACTATCTAAATCTTTTTTCAAGCCAACTTTATCAATAACCTTACTAGGAATACTAATATCAAGACCTACAACACTAACTTGTTGACCTTTTAAAACATTGTAATCAACAAATATCTTATTATTGATATGTCGATGACTAATTTTTATATTAGGTGAAAAATAACCATACACCTCTAAAGACTTTTGAACGTTGCGTCTTGAGCCACTCAAGATATCTTCTATATTATTAGGATCTACATCTTCAAAACGTGAAAAATAATTTTTAAGACCATTTACAATGTTTTCATTTGCTTTTGTTACATCTGATTGTAAGTTTATTGAAAAGTCATGAATGACAAATTTTGATGTAGCAACGGCACTGCCACAGCAAAAACTAAACACAATCAATAAAATTAAATACTTTCTTACCATCATTTATAGAATCTATTATGCCGAAAAAAACCTTCATTGACACGTCTTTATTTGGAATATTTCATTTCACAATGATAAAGTACATGGTATGACAACTTATCTAGACATCGCTAATACAACGACATGGGCTGTTGAACAAACAAACACATATCCTATATGGCAAAACAATAAAGCTAAAACATTTATTTTTATTGGCGACGACCTTGAGTCAGATAAGCTATTTCAAAATATTAGCTATATGATACAGTGTGCTGCATCAAAAGTTCAAACAGACAAAATAGATTTTGGCATTATATTCACACAAGATGAATTAACCTTTTTTCAAACAGGGAAAAGTGATCGAGTCAATACAATTTTATATAGCCCATCATTATATTTCTTACGGACAAATGGTGCTTTAAAAAAGACTTTGTGGCAATATTTTGGCAACCTTGGTATGATTTAGGTAATTATTTAGGAGAATTACTTTCAAAAATATGACATTACTTGACCAATTAAGCCATTTTGACCCAGAAGTCGTCCATTGTTTACATCAAGAATCTATTCGTCAGAACAATCAAATCAACTTGATTGCTTCTGAAAATTATGCAAGTCCTCAAGTTGTACTTGCGAGTAACAATGCACTTACAAACAAATATGCCGAGGGCTATCCAGGCAAACGTTATTATGCAGGCTGTGAATTTGCAGACATCGTAGAAAATTTAGCAATAGAACGGGCAAAAAAGCTTTTTAATGTAGATTATGTCAATGTACAGCCGCACTCTGGCTCACAAGCAAACCAAGGTGTCTTCCATGCGCTATTATCACCTGGTGATACAATCTTAGGCATGGATCTTTCTGCTGGCGGACATCTCACCCATGGTTGCCCAGTTAATTCTTCTGGAAAAACTTATCATGCCGTTGCATATGGTGTGAACGATGAAGGCTTAATTGATTATGATGCTGTGCGAGCACTTGCTGTTGAGCACAAACCAAAATTGATCATTGCAGGTTTTTCTGCATATCCTGGTATTTTAGACTGGGCAAAGTTTAGAGACATAGCTGATGAAGTTGGCGCATATTTATTGGCTGACATAGCACATGTTGCAGGTTTAATTGCTGCGGGACTATTCCCATCGCCTGCCGACTATGCTGATGTCATCACAACAACCACACACAAAACTCTCAGAGGGCCTCGTGGTGGTATGATCATGGCCAAGCGCAACCCTGATATCTTTAAAAAATTAAATTCAGGCATTTTTCCAGGTGTACAAGGCGGTCCTTTAATGCATGTCATTGCTGCAAAAGCAGTAGCTTATAAAGAAGCACTGTCACCCGCTTTCATCGATTACCAAAAGCAAGTGATGGAAAATGCGCATACACTGGCAGAAACACTTAAAAAACATAATGTATCTATTGTTTCTAATCAAACCCTTAACCATCTTGTATTAATTAATTTAATGCCCAACGGTTTAACAGGTAAGAAAATCCAACAAGCACTCGAAGACATTGGAATTGTTACCAATAAAAATACTGTGCCCAATGACACACAATCACCCTTTGTAACAAGTGGTATTAGAATTGGGACACCCGCTATTACGACACGAGGCATGAAAGCTGATGAGGTCATTGAAATTGGTAACATTATTGCAAAAGTGATTCATCAAGATTATGACGAAGTTCAACTCAAGGAAAAAGTAGCTAATCTAGCTTCTGAATTTCCTATTTCAACGGATTACTTAGGCTAATGCACTGTCCCTATTGTAAACATGATGATACAAAAGTGATCGACTCAAGGATTATGTTGCCACAAAACAACATTAAACGACGTCGCGAATGTCCGATTTGTAATTCACGGTTTACAACCTTTGAAACTTTACAATTCAGTTACCCCAGAGTCGTTAAACGCTCTGGGGAGACTTGTCAATTCAATGAAGTTAAGCTCAAGAACGGGATCATGCGCGCACTTGAAAAACGCCCCATCAACCAAGATGCATTAGAAAAACTGTTTGATCAAATTCAATATCGAATTTGTCAAGCACCTGAAAGAGAAATTACCACTTCCAAAATTGGTGAAGTTGTACTGGAACATCTAAAAAACTATGATGAGGTTGCTTATTTACGCTTTGCATCTGTTTATTTGAAATTCCAAGACATTACAGCTTTTAAAAACATCATTCTAGGGCTTGAGGAGCAACAATAATGTCTATTAGACAACACGCAAGACAAACAGTCATTCAAGCACTTTACCAATGGTATTTTGATCATACAGATGTTAAAGAACTGGTACTCAATCACCTTGACGATAAAAAGCCAACCAGCATTGATGCAGACTTTTTCAGACAAACATTACTGGGTGTCATCGAACACATCGACACCTTAGATAAAGCTATTTGTGAGGCTGCAAATCGCCCCATCGAGGAAATCACACCCATTGAGTTAGCCATATTAAGACTCGGCGCTTATGAAATTACCTATCGAATGGACATCCCTTTCAAAGTCAGCATCACTGAAGCAACAAGCCTGGCTCATCGCTTTGGACCGGAGGAAAGCTATCGCTTTGTGAATTCTGTTCTCGATGTTTTAGCGAGTCATCTGAAAAAAGATTAAGTTTAGAAGCATTAGAAGAAGCAGGACTTATACCATATAAACCAACATTAGGACCTGATTCATCACCATCCAATCCCTCCCCTTTGTCATCTGACTTAAGCATACTAATAGCAAGTGCCATACAACCAATGCTACTAGTGATACCAAACGTTATTGGTGACGCAAAAATGCTCAATACATAAAGCCCAGTAAAGCCTGCAATTACCATCGTACTTTGGTACAACACCTTATCTGTATGCCCACCATTCAAAGTATCTAATGACTTAGTATCATCGCTCATAAACTCAAAACAACAGTTTAGCATGGTAAATAGAGACTGTAACATCCCAGTCACAAACTTAATCAATACAACCGCCGTGATCGCTACCATAGCCCCATCCATAGCAATGAAACCATTGGCTATGGCATTTGCTAATGCCAATACAAACACCATCATCATACCTAGTGTAAATTTATTGTTAGCTGAATTTTTCGTTGAATCCGTGTCGAATAAGGAATCAACCAAACCTAGGTTTTGCTTTATATTGAAATAGCACTCTGCACCAAAAAATGCGATCGCCATAATCACTAATATTTGATTCAGAAATGAAAGACCACAACTGGCTAATAGAATAGCGCATCCATTATAAAAAGTAATGGTGAGTGCCAAAGATACAATCAATGCAATTAAAACTGGAACAAATATACGTATTAAAAATAGCCAAGCAAATCGCATGGAACTTTGGTTATTTTGATGGTCAAGGCGCTCTAAAACTGCATTTCTAAAACTTTCCATCAATGATTGCTGTTGATTTTGTAACAAGTCTTTCGTTAACTCACTTTTATTTAATGTAAAAGTACCTACGAAATAAGCAGTTGACATAATTGCTATTAAAAAAGGGGTAACCCACATGGATAAAACAGGCATTGTGGCACTCAAAGATACATATGCATAAATTGTAAATAACAGCATAAATAACGCACCTAAAAAGGCAACCGCATTGACAATCCATGAAAGCAATGAACGTTCCCCTTTTGCCTCTAAAAATTCGCGTATGCCCTCAGGACCATCTTTGTAATACACAAAAGCATTCAATACCCAGCCGCCAGAAGCAACTAAAATGGCAGGAACCAATCCAATGAATGGGTATAAAAAGATAAAGCCAATGACAAAGCAATCCAGTCCAATCATAAATGATGCTATGAGTGATGTGGTATAAATCCAAGGATTGGAAGATTGTTCTGAGGCCATAATGTTTTAATTTCTTATTATAATAGCGCTATTTTAGCAAAGATTAAATCAATTCACTAATTGATTTAATCAATTAATCCATTGTATTTCCCTTGAATAATTAGAATCATATGGGTAACCATCTAATGGTGCACCATCCAACGAATATTCGGGCAAAGTGCCTTTATTAGGCGAGTTAATGTGGCCTGACGTAGATGGTGTGTCACCATTATGCATATTATAATTCTCTGCGGCGCCTGCAGATTTGGAACCGCTACTATGAAATCCTATCATTAATACAACTAGCAATATCACACAATATGATAATGGATTCATGTAGATTGGAAGAACGTAAGGGACCTGCATTAAATTAACGATTAATAATACATCCAAAACTAAAAGTGTCCACCAAGCCAAGCGTCCAGGCTCCTTCCCAAAAAATTTCTCCCAACCTGCAAATTCTAGGATGCAACGGGCTGACATGGTACAAAATGATTGGATCCCACCACAGAAAAACTTTAGTCCGCCCCATAGGGTTAAACCTCTATTTAAAGGGCCTTCCAAGGCTATAAATGCATTAGCGACTGCATTGGCAAAGATCACAAACACCAAACCAATCGTCGTGGTCGTTGTTTCAGAAAATAATTCCCTACATTTTTGCATAAATTTTATGTTTTGATCACAGTTAAAATATAGCTCTCCAATGAAGAACGCGACGGATGATATATAAACCAATGACTGCCAAAAAAGTTGATACTGCCAATTGGAAAATAACGCCAAAGCACCGATGGTAAAGACATGCGTATAAGCATAAGTGACCACAGTTGCAACAAACAATGGGACGATTACTTGGGCACAAAAATTCATGATGCCCTGACCCCATTCCTTATTAAAAAATTTACTAAATTCCTGGGCCCATGAGTTACAAAGTTCTAAAACTCCGAAATTTTTACCTAATGATTTTTGACTATCCTTAACAAGACTCAACAAACCAATTTTATTTAATGCAAACGTTGCTATGAAGTAAGCAGCAGCCATAACCACCACAATGAATGGTGTGAACCAAAAAGATACAAAACCAGACGCCAAAGTCAAGTCTTTATATGCAGACAACGTAAAGAAAAATATCAGCAATCCACCAAGAATACTGATGATATCGACCAATCTAGACCCACCTTCTGATTCAGGGTCCATGAGATCACGAATGGTTTCTGGCCCAGCTTCATGATACACATAAAGATTTAATAAACACCCACAAACAGCAATAAACATACCACCAACAACACCAAGGGTTGCGTAGGTGAATAAGAAAGAAACAATCCCAACGTCAATGCCCACAAAAATTGCAGCAATTAAAGAGATTGGATAGTATTGAAATTTTTCTGCTTGCATATGTTTACCTCATGCATGCAACACTTTATCACTTATTAGCACATTAAGCTAGCTTCATCATCTCTATTGTCTGGTGATGTTTGAACATTAGCTATTTCAACTTTTAGCTTGCTTCCTAAAGCACCACCACCAAAATTCATACTTCTAGAAGCAAGTGGTTTTTCAGAACTAGCTCTGAAAAATGATGGTTTCAAACATTCACAGCCAATCGTCGCAAGACAAAGAAAACCTAATATAGATACCAATACAACAAATACAGGCATGAAACCAACACCTGGTAGACCCATTGCAGCAAATTGCAATTGTACTGAATAAATGGCGATTAAACTCAACAAAATGATGCCTGCATGCTTAAATATGAGTTCAGCTTGATTATTATTAATTTCCTTAAAGCCAGGATATTGATTGCATTTATTTTTTAATACATAGTAATTTTGCAAACAAGTTGAAATAAACCTTACGGCGCCCCATCCCATTAAAAAAAGCACACTGCCCTCTAAGGCTATCAGTCCATTAGCAATTGCATTTGCAGCGATGATTATATTGATGGCAAAATTACTGAAATCCCAAAAACTTTTGGCTTGATTTAAACGCATGGATCGCATTAACTGTATGTTTTGCTCACATACAAAATATAACTCTCCAACAAAAAATGCAATTGCACCCGCCCAAATGATTGGTGTTAATAAATAGGCAATGATTGAACCCTGCACCACAGCTAAAGCACCCAGTAGATAAGTCTTTGTAAACGCAAATGTTACAATAAAGCCAATGGTACACGGAAACACAATGTCTTGTAACAACCTTGATATTGAAAATAGATTAAAACTAGATTGATCATCAAAGAAAGCAACTTTGAGACAAAAACGCTTAAAATGCCCAAACCAAGTAATCAATGTATTGATGAGGGTTTGAAAAAAATCACCCTGAACTTCATTGATAGGATAATCCCTAAGCAAATGTAGAAAACCACTTTTATTCATGGTAAAAGTACCTAAGCTATCTGAACATGCCATGACTGTTATTAAAAATGGCGTGCACCAAAATTCAAGCACTGGATAAATTATGATCATCTCTGCATAAACATAGTATGTGAAGATAAAGATTAATAAAGCACCTAACAAAGAAATCCAATCAAATATTTTTGACCATAGGGATTTATTTTTAGATGTCCAAAAGTCTATTAGATTTTCTGGGCCATCTATGTAATACAAATAGGTATTTAACAAGAAACCACAAGATGAAATTAAAATAGCTGGAATAACGCCTATGACTCTAAAACTAAACAAGTAGAAAAAAACAAAAATATCTAGCCCAATCAATAAACTAGCAATCAATGATATGATGTGAGGCCAAGGTGTTTTTTGTTGTTTTTCGTGATGCATAAGAGACTTATGCACTAAATCTAATTAGATGTCAATCAGTCAATCAAAAGTGTACATTTAATAATCAACAAATTCCTGAAGAAAATGAATTGAAATATCTTCACTTTGAAACCTTGGGTCATCTAAAATATCACAATGTAAAGAGGTATTCGTAGCAACACCCTCGATAATCATTTCAGATAAAGCATTTTTTAAACGATGAATGGTATGATGTCGACCATACCCATGAGCAATGACCTTAGCAACCAATGAATCATATTGATGAGGCACACGATAACCGCTGTATAGATGTGAATCCACACGAATACCTGGACCCGCTGCCGCATGATAGTCAGTAATTAAGCCTGGTGATGGCAACATGGTTTGAGGGTTTTCTGCATTGATACGACATTCAATGGCATGACCATTAAAAGTAATGTCTTCTTGTTTAAACGTAAGCTTATCACCTAGTGCCACTTTAATCTGTTGCTCAATTAAATCAATTCCAGTAATCATTTCAGTAACTGGATGTTCTACTTGGATACGTGTATTCATTTCAATGAAATAAAACTCTTTGCCATCATACAAGAATTCAAACGTACCCACGCCCACATAATGAATGCTCTTACAAGCATCGATACATGACTGCATCATATGATTGCGTTGCTTAGTACTGATTCCAAAAGCTGGGGCTTCTTCAATGATTTTTTGATGTCTTCGTTGAATAGAACAATCTCTTTCCCCTAAACAGACAACATTTCCATGCTGGTCAGCCAATACTTGAAATTCTATATGCCTAGGTTGATATAAATATCGCTCAATAAAAACACGCTCGTCTTTAAATAAAACACCTGCTTCTTTTTGGACTTCTTCTAAGGATGACTTAAGTTCACTTTCCTCATTAACAACCCGCATACCACGACCACCGCCACCTGCTGAGGCTTTGATTAATATGGGATAGCCGAGGTCATCGACAACTGCTTTTGCCTGAGCATAAGTTAGAATTTCATCTTCAGAACCTGGCACACAGGGCAGCCCTACTTCTTTCATGGCTTTTTTAGCAAAAATTTTATCACCCATCAGCTTGATTACTTCAGAGCTTGGGCCAATAAGCTTAAAACCACTATGCTCTAACTGTTTTGCAAACGCATGATTTTCAGATAAAAAACCATAACCAGGATGTATAAAATCAGCACCTGAAATTTCAGCAGCACTGATGATTGCAGGAATAGATAGATAGCTTGATTGTGCATCTGCACTACCGATACAAATGGTTTCATCAGCCAAACGAAGGTGTAATAAATCTTTATCTGCTTTTGAATAAACAGCAACTGTATGCAGTCCAAGCACTTTACAGGCTCTTAAAACACGTAAAGCAATTTCACCCCTATTAGCAATTAAAACACTTGTCATAACTACTCAATCTCGAAAAGCACTTGATCAAACTCGGCACAGCTACCATCTTGTATGAAACAATTTTTAATAACTCCTGCGCGATCTGCCTTCACTTTGTTAAACATCTTCATTGCCTCAATTAGGCATAAAACATCACCTTTTTTCACAGTCTGACCTTCTTTTACAAAAGGTGGTTCACCTGGTGAAGCTGCTAAATATACGCTTCCAACCATCGGTGACTTGACTTGATGATAGTTTACTTTAGGCACTTCTACTATTGGAGCTTTTTCAACCTCAACAGGATTAATGATATGCGTTTGAACAGCTTGAGTAGTGGCGGGCTGTATCACACAGCGATAGGTCC
>JAQWRO010000060.1 GCA_029243665.1 Gammaproteobacteria bacterium | reverse complement strand
CGCAAGCTACTTGATCAGTTAATTTATCAATTCGCGCCTTCTTGGGGATATGAGCTTTCTATTGATAGAAATAAAGAGATCATAGATATGTCATTAAGTACTCAATTGTTGGCGCACCATGGAGCAGCCAAGTTGTTTAATAATAATTTAAATTATCATATGCCTAAAGAAGTAGCAGATATATCCATGTTTATTTCTCTCACTATGTTGATTGTTTCCATTATATTGTCGTGGTCATCCATAGCTATAGGGGTGCTAGCTACAACTTTTGCAGCTAGTATTTTTATGAAGGTCTGTGTTATGCATAATAGAGAAATGGCTTTAAAGCCATATTCTATTTATGATCGACTGGGTCTAATGGAGTCAATTGAACAAGTAAGATCTATTTGGGTAAAATATGACAATGAAGAGTCAATTATAATGATTAAAATGCTCGAGAATTTTGAATTACTAAATGACACAGAGTCTTTGCACAGCTATGATGGACAGTTTTCTAAACGTATCAACCAAATTGACTTGGTGAAACTTGCCGAGTTTGAAGAAAGCATGAAGATTGAAGCTTCGTCACAAACATCTGTTGCTAATCGAGTGATTTCTGTCTTTTCAAAGCAACCAACCATTTTGTCAAAGAAGCTATTTTTAAAACAAATTGATATGAGATCTAATATAGCATTATCAAGCGCAGCATTGGAAAATGCACAGAAGCTTTTTGATCACATAAAAGAAGAGGCTCCATCTGGTATTAAGGAAAATAAACAAATGAGGCAGTTGCTGGTTTCATTTTTACACAAAGAACATCCTAATTTTTCACAAAAAAGGCTTGTGGCTTTATCTGAATTTATCTTTGAAGGTAATCAGGATAGTTTCTCTTTTAAAGCAAAAGATCCATTAGAGGGCTTTGCAGTTGACGATGTCGCTAAATTCCTATCTAACATGCAGGCGATCAAAAAAGTTAAAGCTCAGTTAGAAGATTTTTCTAAGCATGATCAAGCTTTTCCAACGTACTATGAGTTAAAAAGAATTTCTGACATACATGTAGAGGATGTAAGGTTAATGGAAAAAAAAGGTGTGACATGTTTTTCTGATCTTGAAAAATTAATTGACCCGTATGATTTTACTGGTAAAAGTTTATATAGTTGTGAACACAATAATGCGGTGAGGGATGTTATTTCAGATTATATGAAGTCGTCAGGAGATAATATTCGTATGACTTCAAAAATTAAACCTATGTCTATGTTTGGTTGTATAAAAATTGAGGACAAAGATGATGAAGAAGATCAGCTTCAATCTTCATTTAGTATCGGGGTTGCTGAGGTGCCACTCTCAACTTGATTAGGGACTAAATAGATCTCATTTTCTATCTCAGTTTGAGTTGCAATCAATTGACACTGTTTATCCCCAAAAGACCAAAAGATCTCCGAAGACTTTTCTGCCGGCCAAGCCACTTTGCCTTGGTCAAGGTTATCAATCAAACACCCTGTTTCTGAAAGCTCACGAACAGTGTTTTGTATCGCTGATAAGTATAGTTTTAAATCTGTAAGCATTAAGTAGGTAGATTCATTTCTATCATCAGTGTTTTTAAGTAGGTCAAGTTCACTAAGGTCATCTGTGTCAATGCCAAGATCGCTTAAGACGATACTAACACTTTCATTTAATTGTCTTAATCTTAGGAAGGACTTTTCAAGATAAGGAATATAACTATTGGTTTCTGCTAAGGAATAATTTTTTTTTCTTGTAGGAAATCTTCCCTTATTTTTTTGAGACATAGTTTAATCCGTGTTGATACATTGCTGATAAGTTTCATGATAGCTTGTTTGGTGTAAATTGTCAATATTTCGAGACCTTGCCTTGCTTGTTCTGGTGCGGTAGTATTGCACTTATGAATGAAAAAGTAAGGTTGGTCGATTTAGCTAACGCCGTAAGATATCTCGCAATAGACATGATCGAAGCTGCATCGTCTGGGCACCCTGGTGCGCCATTAGGTATGGCTGATATAGCTGCTGTTTTGTGGAAAGAAGTATTGAGATACAATCCTGATGTTCCTTTGTCTGAGGATCGTGATAGAGTCATTTTATCTAATGGTCATGCATGTGCAATGTTGTACGCAGTTTTATATTTAGCTGGATATCCAATTCATAAATCAGATTTAAAATCATTTAGGCAGGTAGGCTCAAAGACGCCAGGCCACCCTGAAAGAGATGCTAAAGCAGGTATTGAAGTAGCAACAGGACCTCTTGGGCAGGGGGTTGCAAATGCAGTAGGAATAGCTTTGACAAGACGTCTTAAAAGTAACTTAGATCAAAAAGATTATTGGGTATATTGTTTTGCCGGAGATGGTTGCCTTATGGAGGGCGTTAGCTATGAGGCATGCAGTCTCGCGGGCACGTTAGGGCTACAAAACCTGATATTACTTTACGATGCTAATGATATTTCAATCGACGGCCAAACGACTGGCTGGTTTCGTGAAGATATACCTGGACGTTTTAATAGTCAGGGGTGGCATGTGATTTCAGACATTGATGGTCATGACCCTGATGCCATTAAAGACGCATTAATGTATGCAAAAAACACCTCTAAGGTCAAGCCCACTATTATTATATTTAAAACAAAAATTGGGAAATATGTTCCTGATTGGGAAGGGAAGGCTATTGCCCATGGTCAGCCACTTGGAAAAGATAGGGCTATTGCAACCAAGCAAGCAATGCAGATGATAGGAGAGCCTTTCGAGATAAAAGATGATGTGCTTAAAGCATGGCGCTCGCATTCAACGGAGCGCTTATCTAGTGATGTCGTAGGTGCGAAGGTTAGGCCTGTAATTGACTGGGAGAAATTGTTCAAGTGGGCTGAGGCACAAGGCCAAGATTCGGCAACCCGAGCATCTTCTTATCAAGTGCTTAATCAATTGCCAGATGTATTTCTAGGTGGCTGTGCTGACCTCACAGGCTCTGTTTTGACAAAGTATCCAGATAACGCCAAGGTTAATACGAAAGATAACATTGGTAACTACATTGACTATGGTGTGCGAGAGTTTGCTATGGCTGCCATTGCGAATGGCATTGCATCAGATGGCTATAAAATTCCTTTTGTTGGGACCTTTTTAATATTTTCTGATTATGCAAAAAATGCAATTCGAATGTCGGCATTAATGGACCTTCAGGTCATATATGTCTTGACTCATGACTCAATCGGCTTAGGAGAAGATGGTCCAACGCACCAGCCTGTTGAACAGTTGTCAATGCTTCGGGCTATCCCTAATTTGAAAGTGTGGCGTCCTTGTGATGTGGAAGAGGTTGTTGTTGCTTGGCAAAGTGCATGTCAGTCAGTTAGCAGCCCAACATGCATGGTTTTAACTCGCCAGAAAACAAAAAAACAAAAGCCTAGATTAATGTCGGCAATTAAGAAAGGGGGATTTGAGATAAAGTCACACAAAAACCCTGATCTTATTATTATTGCAACTGGTTCTGAAGTTGGCTTGGCACATAATGTTGCAGATCACCTCGAGAAAATAAACATAAGTGTTAAAATAGTGTCTATGCCTTGTATAGAGGTATTTAGAGAGCAGCCAAAGGGATATAAAGAAGATTTGTTACCAAGTCATACGCCTAAGATTGCCATAGAAGCTGGGGCTTCTCAGCCTTGGTTTGAGTGGGTGGGTTCAGATGGCCTGGTCATTGGCTTGGATCATTTTGGAATGTCTGGACCAGGGACTGAAGTTTTTGATCATTGTGGCTTTCATGTTGAAGGCATTGTTAAGAAAGTTGTTCACAAATTTGATTTTGTAGCATATGAAGGAGAAAAAAAATGATACGCTTTGGGATTAATGGCTTTGGTCGCATTGGCCGCTGTATTGTAAGATTATGGCTTGAGAGTGAGCAGTTGCAGAAATCCCTACAGCTGGTTCAAATCAACTCGCCATCAGGTGGCAAAGTTGGCAGCCATCTTTTAAAATATGACTCTATTCATGGCGTTCTTACTAATGATATTAAATACGACGACGCATCTATAACCATTGATGATAAAAAAATTGCATATACAACATACAAAAACTTAGAAGATATGGCGTGGCCATCAGTAGATGTTGTGCTCGAGTGTTCTGGTCGATACAAAGATCGTGATAGCCTGGCTATGCACTTATCCAAGGGTGCAAAAAAAGTTCTTCTATCTTCTCCGGGACAGTCATTGGCAAAAACGATTGTGTATGGTGTCAACCATGAAACATTGACTCAAACAGATGCTGTTGTATCTGCTGCATCATGCACGACCAATTGTTTGGCCCCAATTTTAGATATTGTGATGAAGTCTTATGAGATTCAGTCTGGTTTAATGACAACCATTCATGCCTTCACAACTGATCAAAATTTAACAGATGCTTCGCATAAAGATTTAC
>JAQWRO010000121.1 GCA_029243665.1 Gammaproteobacteria bacterium | reverse complement strand
AGTTTTTCATTATTATTTTCTCCTATGTATATTTTAATTATAGTCCTAAAGCATTACTAAACATATCTAAATAAAAGAGACCATATTGGATACAAGTTATTAATATCTATTTTGTATAGGTCTTAGATCTATTTGAGCATCTCCAGCATCTTGTTTTTCAGAAGTAACTATCATTTGCGGTTTATCAACAGCCAGTGATGCAGCACTTGCCACTGATACCAATCCCATCAGTAAAAAATATTTCATATAATTTTTCATTATTATTTTCTCCTATTTATATTTCAATTATAGACCCTAAATAATTGTTTATCATGATTTTAATCTTAAATTACTCATGTATCAGCTTGGAAAAATAGAAACGCTATTTAAAGCTGCTACTTCGGAAGCCAATAAAGTTTGATCAGCTGCCATAACTTTGATTTCACTGGATGATAATTGATAAGACATCATTTGTTCTAACTGTCCTTTAATGATATTGGATTGTTTAGCTAACATTTCTTTTAAGGTTGTATTTTCTTCTAATAAAAAATCTATTTGTTTTTTTAGCCTTTCTATTTCAGATTGATGTTGTTTTTCTTTTAAGTCCATAAGCAATGTATGATCTTTTTCAATAGACTCAATCATCTGTTTATGAATCAGATCTTTTTTTTCTAATTCAGATTCATACGAACTTAAAGACTTTCGTAAATATTCATATTCATGATCAGAATCATAAAAAGCAATGATTTCATTAATTAAGTACTTCAATCGACTATCACCAGTAGATAGCATATACAATGACCATATACGCCCTCTTGTACTCATTTGAGCTAGGTATTCTTTCAATTTTAAGTTAAGCAATACTTTCTCATCAATCTGTTGCATTAATTCATAAAACACGTTGAGATCTTTCATTCGTGCTGGATGAATTGATTTTGTTTGCTGACTTACTTCCTTCTGATATAACTCACAAGCCGCAACGATGCTCTTTTTGTATTGCTCTATTCCCATTCGTTTCCTCCTTTCTCTGTTTATAAACGATTACTTCTAATGTGTCCCAACATGGTTCATCCGTGCTACATAATGTATGCATGTGATCTATGTACCTTTGTAGCGATGGTAACAAATGTATTTTTCTTGCTTGATAAACATTGAACAGTTGATTAAGCATGCATGTTTGATTGTCATCAATGTTTATAATTTTAGTTTGATACAACCAATAGATCAGTGGGTTAATTAAAAAAGGTTGATTGGTTTGACATAATGCGTTGAATAAAATTAAATACATAGAATCTAGCCAGTGGTCAATACATGAGTAGTGTTTAAACATGAGTTCAATAAAAGGCAAATCTTTTGGTTGAATTAACTGTTTAAGGCTTAATGTTAAAGGTTCGGATGCAAGTGTATGGCTAAGAGAACGTTGTTGATAGCTTTCTTTAATAATTTTACAAATCGTTTCAGTTACGTTTTGATTGAACTGATTTATATGATCTAGGACATAAAGATTTGTGTCTAGCCATTGTTTAAGACTTGCCATACACTTAACATGCTTTAAAGTTAATTTAGTATTTTTTAAGTCATAAGCCTTTATTCCGTGATCTATAAATACTTTTAATGGTGGCCATGTTACAAATCCCTCTACAATTAACTGTCTGAGCCAACCCATATGTTTATCAAAGCTTGATGAACTTTTGCGTTGCCATGACTTATAAATTGTTCTTTGATGCATATGAAATAACAATTTATTCGATTTATGCTTTAACATTTGTGGATCTAGGTGTACTAATCCGTCCAACAGTAATATTAACATACGCTCATCAATGGCTTTGGTATAATCACTTTCATCGACAAGCCATATAAAATGCTGCAATTTTAAACCTTGATCTAACATGTTTTGATGCACATAATCAAAATATAGCTTTCTAAACTTACTTGGTAATTGTGATTTAATTTGATTGATATCGTCTTTTTTTAATGATAGAGATAACCTTAAACATGTCTCAAACACATCTTGACCACCGTTTCTTACAAAATATATCCATAAAAGTTTATCAGGATGCTTTTCAAAATAAGCCCTTCCATAAATAAAAATATTCATCATACTTGATGTTTTTAAGGAACTTATTGGGTGCTTTACAAGTGTCAAATCACTTTGGAAAGACCATGCTGTATCATTATACTGTATTTTATCATTCAGAAATGAGTGCTTTTTATTACTTGGCAATGTTTTTAAAAATGTGAATGAATCCCTACCCTCATTCATAAAACATAAATACTTATATGCTTTTGCTTGCCAAAAATTCAACGTTAAATAATGATAGTTATCTAAATTAGCATTCAAAAATCTTCTTTCAAATTTATGCCAAGCGATACTGATTGATTCATTAGATTTAAATATATCTTTAAACGATTGAACTAATGGCCATTGATTGAAAATTATACCGTTAACCTTGTCATCAAAAATAATAGCATCTGACCAATCTAGATTTTTTGATTCATTAAACCATTGTTCTGACCATTGTTTTAATATTTGTGTTGATGGATTTTGATTAAAACTAAGGAGCACATATAAATTATCTATTGAGAATTTATATTCTTGATCATTTATATATAACCATGGGTCGATCCATTGTTTTTTTAATTTTAATTGTTCAACAATCAAAAAACTTTTATGCTGTAACCCAAGCCATTGAATGAGATTTTCATGTGGCTCATGTATAAATTTGAACCATATGGATTGATTCAAAGTTTTTATGTTTTTTAGAATTAATAAATAAATACCTTCCAGGGTTTCTAAACACTGACATCTTTTATTGAAACTCATAGAATGTTCAGATATATATACAACATGCCAATAAACTAGTATTTGAGAGCATAATTTTTCACATGCTATTAATTTATTTAGAAACTTACTATTGGCATGATTTGTTTGTTTAAGTAGATAATAAATTTTATTTGATTTTTTTTGTATGCCTTTTATATATGAATGAAAATCAGATGGGTAGTTAACCCTTTGTCCCTCTGTTAAAGTGATGCATAAAACTTGATAATAACTTTCAAGTGTATCTAGATGAGTCATATTTTCAAATAATAAAATTTTTTGAATTAATAAATCATTTA
Source organism: Gammaproteobacteria bacterium (assembly GCA_029243665.1). Taxonomy (GTDB): domain Bacteria; phylum Pseudomonadota; class Gammaproteobacteria; order Comchoanobacterales; family Comchoanobacteraceae; genus JAURNZ01. The sequence continues at coordinate 10,324 of JAQWRO010000121.1, read as the reverse complement.
AACTGCTCTGAATACTACCCAAACCAAATAGGTAGTCTATCCACTTTAAACGGTTAATCAATTGATAACTGAAAGGAATTGGTTTTTGTAAATAAAGTTGGGATTTTATGGTTTTTAGCAAATCTTCAACGCAGAAGTATTTATATCCCCAAAAAAAGCCAATGAAAATATAAAGAATGAATTTTAATAGTCGTATTAGAAAACTTAACATATAGTGTCATTTTAAACCTGATTTAAAATGACAACCATACCGTTTTATGAGTCAGCTTTCCCTATGAGTTTTTCGAGAATTTCAACAGTCATGGGTTTGGTAAATGTATCAGTAGCCCCTGCTTCTTTACAAGCAACTCGTACTTCTTTTGTAATGTGACCACTTAAAATAAATACTGGCGTATTAACTGTTAAAACATGTTCTCTAAGTGACAGCAATACATCCGTTCCTGAAATATCTGGCAAGCCAAGATCTAAGAAAACATACTGAAATCTCTCTTTCTTACTAAATTTAATTGCGTCCTTACCATTAGAGGCAAGTTCAACATCATAATTCAAAATACTTAGCATGTTTCGTAAAGCCATTGCTGCAAGTTTATTATCTTCAACAACAAGTACTCGATTAATATTTGCTAACTTAATGTGTCCTTTTTGCAATTTTTTAATTGAAGGACTATTTTTGGAATTTAATTTATTTAACTCAGAAATGTCTATCGGCAATGAAAATACAAACTTTGTTCCTTGACCTAATTTACTTTTAACATCAATATCTCCAGATAAAGCTTCGATGTAACGCTTAACCATATAAAGTCCTAGACCATAACCTTTCTTTTTTAATTCATTTTGTTCAGGTCCTTTAGCAAAACGATCAAATATTTTATCTATTAGTTCATCACTAATACCGATACCTGTATCTTCAACTTCAATATGAAGCTTTTGTTGTTTATAAAAAGCTTTGACAATAATATAGCCATTAGCAGTAAATTTGACAGCATTACCAATTAAATTAATTAAAACACGTTTAATCACCGTCATATTAGCATAAAAAAACTTAGGTGTTCCTGGGTCAATTTGGTAAGACAGCGTAACTTGTTTACTTTGAATGATTGGCTTAAAAAGTGTAATACAACTTTTTATATCATCCTCTAAATTAAATAATGTCTTATTAGTTGAAGATAGGTTCGCCTCATTTTCTTCAACAGTATTTAAGATACCATTAAATAAATTTAGAAATTCATTTGTAATTGATTTTAAAGTATCGATATTCTCTTGAATACCTTGTATTTCTTTACTGTTTAACTTTATGTCATCAATCAAACCTAGCATACCAGTAATAGGTGTTCTAATATCATGACTTATATTTGCAAGGAATGTATCTCTGGCTTCTTGTTCAAGATATTTTTTATTGAGTGCTTGACGAAAATTAATTTCAATTTTTTTTCTCAGTGTGAAATCAAATGCTGTACCGACTAATTCATTATCTTGATTACTTGGATTAAAGATATATTTCTTTTTTGATAAAAAGTGCTTCACAACTTTTTTTGAGTTCTTAATTAATATTGGATTTTCTTCAACAAATACAGTTTTCTTATTAATGATTATATCATTGTCAAGCTCTGTTAAGGCCCTAGCAGACTTACTATCACAGTAATCGAAACTTGTAGTGCCAATGGCATCAGAAACATTGCTCACACCCAAATCATTAGCTTGTGATTTTGAAATCATCATAAGCTCTAATTTTTTGTTTTTCCAAAATACATTTCCTGGAAACTCATGAATGATTATATCATATAAATCATGCATACAATTTAATTGACTAGCAGTATTTGGATCATAAGTTTGTAAAAAAGATAATATGTTCATTTCATGCTTTCTATAATAAAGTGCCTTAGAGAGAGTCTTAGCACCTTGATCAAGATACATATAATGATTTGATTGATACATAAATGTATTAATTGGTTTACGAATATCATTTTCTAAAAAGTTCAATCCTAACTTTGCTTCAAATTCTTTTCTAGCTGTAATGTTGAATGAAAAAATGATAATGAATTCAATTGCTTTATTGTCATTAAATATTGGTTTTTTAATAGATAGCCAATATTCATGGTTACCATCAGCATTATATTTTGTTTCTTCAAATACTTGTGTAAATGCTAATTTAAACACACGATAATTATTAACATTTAAAGCATTTGCAGTTTGTTCAGAAAAAAAATCTGTATTTTTTTTACCCAAAATTTCAAAGCCTTCAGGCAAGTAATTCCTTCTAAATTCACTGTTTACAAAAAGATAATGGCCTTCTTCATCTATACAAGATACAAGTCCAGGCATTTCATTAAACAGAAACATTAATTTTTCAATATTCTTATTTTTATTAATCATAAATAATGCTTTATCAATTCAAACCTAAAGAAATTATTACTACTAAATATGTAAGTTAAATACATAGTTCTAAACTCTAACCCTTAAACACATTGTTTAAATTCAAAACCTCTTTTACCTGATTTTGTAACATTGGTTTCATATAAACCCCAGTTGCACCAATGCTACAACACGTCTCATACATTTGTTTTGTAACATGGCCACTTAAAACAAAAATTGGAATATCTTTACAGTTTGAATTATTTCTTAATTTGAGTAGGACATCTAACCCTGATTGATCAGGCAACCCCAGGTCAAGAAAAATATAATCATAATTTGTATTACGAATCAAATTGAGTGCATCTTTACCAGTTGTAGCTACATCAACACTAAGCCCTAAGCTAACAATACTATTTTTAAGTGCCAAACAAGCAAGTTTGTTATCTTCAACAACTAAAACCCTAAGATTATTAAGTAAAACTATTGGTTGGTTTAACTCATTTCCATTTATTTCAGTACCAATTGAATCACCTGCTTTTGGCATTGATAAGGTCACTGTAAATGCAGAGCCTTTACCAAGGCGACTTTTAACTTTAACATTACCTTTTAATAAATCTACATATTTCTTAACAATATATAAACCTAGACCTGAACCGGAGTATCTACTATTTGGTGACAAATCCAACCTTGTAAATCGTTCAAAAATTCTATCATGGTCACATTGATTAATACCAATGCCATGATCTGAAACAACTATTTGGAGTTTTTCTAACTTTGTTTGATAAGTTAAAATAACTTTAATCTCACCTGATTCTGAAAACTTGACTGCATTACCTATCAGATTAATAATGATCTGCTTGATCATTCTTTCATTTCCAATCAGATATTTAGGGATATTATTTGGAATAAGCGTTGTCAAATAAACATCTTGGTACATTAGACTTGGTTTAAATAAAGCGATACAACTTTTAACGAGTGCTTCTAGATTAATTGGTTCATTATTTTCTGAAACATGTACTCCATCATTGTTTTCAACTGACTGTAATATGCCATTAAAAAAACTTAAAAACTCATTTGTAAGTGTGTCTAATGTATTAAGTTTATTATATAAATCTGGATAATGATCGACCTGAGACTTTATTTCCGAAATTAGACCTAACATGCCTGTAATAGGCGTCCTAATATCATGACTGATATTAGTTACAAATGATTCCATAGTTTTTTGATTTAAACTTTGACTATTAATCGCTTTCTCAATATTCAATTCTAATTGCTTTTGCAAAGTATAATCAACAGAAATTCCAATAAACAAATGCCCGCTTTCAAAAGGATTTTTCATACTACGCTTATACGACATATAAAACTGTTCATTGCCGTGAAGTATGACAGGCTCTAACATAAAATGAACATCTTTTGAACTTAATATTTTCTTATCTTCAGCAACTAGAGTGTCTGCAACATCTATTGGTAAAAGATCATACATACTTTTTCCAAAGGCATTTTGTGCTGAATCAATGCCAATAACACTTGCCAAATTAATGTTAATAAATTTTACATTTGATTGGTCATCACGAACATATACATTCCCTGGAAAATTTAACAATGTAATTTCAAGGAGTTCAGCCATGATGTTTATACTGTTCTCAGAATTAAAATCGATATTTTTTAATAAATTGAGCAAAGATGATTTTTTTAATAGCTTAGTAATATTTTTTGGAATTAATCTTGATCCTTGATCAAGATAAGATAGAGCTTCATTTCCATAGACATAATTTAAGAAAGGTTGGTTATTTTCATCAAAAATACCTAAACCTAATTTATTCTCATTTTTCTTTCTTTCTGTAATATTTAAAAAAGCACTTATTAAAAGTTTTGCTTCACCGTCTGTTGTAAATACTGGTTTTTTTAATGAAAGCCAATAATCAAATTCGTTAGACTCAAATTCTATATATTCCTCAAAACATTGTGTACCACCAAGCTTCATTGCTAAATAATTATTTGAATCTAGATTATTTGCAACTTGGGTTGAAAATAAATCGCTATTTCTTTTTCCAAGTAAGAAAAATGGATTATATTCTTGTTTTAAGAAGGTTTCATAAAAAGAAATATTACAATATAGATAGTTTCCACTATCATCTAGTACAGAAACCGGTACAGGCAAATTGTCAAAATATAACCTTAATAAATTAAAGTGCTTTTCCAGTCGATGATTCTGCATTTTTGGGTGAAGCATTATCTACTTCCTCTCCTTTTGCTTCATACATTGAGGCATCACCAATTAATAACATCTCTTTAGATGGTGTTCTTTCCTTCTCAAAAGGAGAAACTGATCTACCTGTATGGGAGTTAGGTTCTTTAGAATCGTCTTCAGACTCATATGGAGTATGAGTCTTAACATGACCAAATTTATTGATTAAAAAACAAGTATCATTTATTTTTTGGTCTAACTCACTGATTTGCGAATCTTTAAATTCTTCACCTAATATCTGATATGCATCTGATAAGGCTAATTTCTCATCCTGAATCTTTCCTAAGAAAACTCTCATTCGTGAGATTACCTCCTCATCCACGATAACATTAAGCTTGTCAGTAGAAAAATCACAATTTAAGGAACTTAGAACCAAAGTAAAAAGTCTAAGTGCTTTTTTATATAAGCTTATCATTTTTGTAAATCGATAATCTTCTTCTGGTAAAGAATAACGCATACAACTGATAAGCATCTTCATGACTATTTTTGCATTTTTTAAAGCTTCTTCAAATTGAGGGTCATGTTGCAATTCTTGACCACCATCTTTCAAGTGAAGTATTGACCTTCTACTCAGTTTTTTGAAATCAGTCATGGTAAAGTCAATCCAGTATAATAACACACTAGAAATTTGAGATAATTCCTCAGGTTTAAAATCATTCAATACCTGTAACATATCTTCCGGCCTACCACCTTTTTCCCATTCCTCTTTAAGAAACTTTATGGTTTTAGAAACATCTGCAAGAAACTCTTCTTTAATTTCAATTGGAGTTGTAATGTATGGAGCAATTAAGACACTGGATGTGTCTCTATAATCCATCGGGCTGAATGGTACATTGGGATCAATATTAACCAATGTTTTAATGATTGGGTTTAAAAATTTATTAGTAAATGTAATTAAGGCATCTGTTGTTTTGCGAGGATAATGATACATATCAAACTTATAAAAGATTGAGTACATCCCAATGACTGAAAAATTCTTAATCATATATTCAATAGAGTATTTTAGAGCATAAATACATTTATAGGAATCTCCATGACGAGATATAAGTATTTTGTCTTTAAAATGTTGGGCTAAATAATTTTCTGCATCACGCAATAGTTCACTTGCAATTAATTTTGCTAATTTATTATCTGCTTTTTTTCCACTAAAAGCAGAAAAATGGAATGGATTTCTTATTTCTCTAGATTGCATATAGATGTTATGAATTTCAATTTTTTGCAATGTATCTCTTAAGTCATCATTTAGACTTGTTACAATGTCAGAATGTTCAAATATAAAACCATTTTTTATATCTTCATCAATTAACAACAACCTACCTTGTATATAGTATACGTGCATATTTAGAAAAATTGATTTAAAATATGCATTCTGCTTAATTACAAACTGGCTTTTAGAAAATGGGATTGAAACATATTCATCTGTTATTTCAGAATCAGTTAAAGTTGTTGCCCGAGTATCAACAGAATCAAAATCTAGTGACATAGCTATATCATTTATATTATGGACAGTTATACCTCGTTCCTCAGCAGCACTGTTTAACAATAAGCGAATATCCTCATCAAAAACCAACCAGTTATCGACACTTGTTAAAGCATCCATGTCAGAATTAGCTCTTTCTCTTGAATGTTTTATTTTTTTGATTGACGAAGATTTGTCGACACCATCCATCTCTTCAGCATCTTGTGAAAATTGAGACTCTTGAGATGTCGCTGGTGACTCTGATTTACTGGATGCTTCTGAATCCACATCAGATGAGTATTCACTTGAGACAAGACCTTCATCATAACCACTTTGCTTGCCATCAAAAATTGGCTGCATAGCTTCACGCCACTCTTGCTCTCTGCGATATAAACTTAGAATTGATTCATTAACATTCTCATGTAGATTTTGCTGCCAAGATTCTAAAGACTTACTTGCTATTAACTTAGGCAATAAATCTGTATGGACATGCGCAACACCTGATAAAAAAGGTTTTATCATTGCAGGTTTGAATTGTTCTAAATGGCGGAACTGTTTTTCAAGGGTGTCCGGGTCATCATGATACTTTTGCCCCATGCTTAGACCAGTTAATATTTTTTGACCAGGCTGTGGCGTACTAGGTGTACTAGGTTTACCTCTTGTATATTTTTGCGGTGTTGTATCGGATTTAACAGGCATAATTTACTCGTATTTCAACTTACAATTTACTACTAAACCTTCACAATGTCAATCAAAGACACTTTAATTATAGATTTTATAATACAATTAAATCAACACTTTAATTTGCGCATGTAATCCTTGTACTACAAAGAACATGGTTTTGAGAGTTAGCAAGATTGGTATTTAGATACTTTTATCAGAAATATAACTTGATCTTTTTATATTTAAAACATATAGCGCAAGGATAACAAGTTGAATAATAGGCAAAATTGTTAAATCTAATTGATACTCAACTAATGATACTGAGGTGTTTGGCATGACATAGTAGCAATGAAAAAGCTCAGATACTCCAGCTATCATTGTTTGTATGATTGGTGCAATCATTAGCATAGCACCATTTACAAACCCTACACTCACCGCTTTCGGATAAGGTTTGCTTCCAAGCTCAGTAAAGCCAAGACAGTATGCTGAAGAGAAAAAACCCATTAACAACATAAAAATATTTACAAGAAACTCAGGCATTGTTGGCCACCAAAGCAACACTAATAAACAGAGCGCTGAAGCAATACCATAAGAAATCAAAACATTTTTTGTGTTATTGATACTCGAACTAGATAATAAATAAGCCATTCCCAGAACCATACCAAAGGCTAGCACTTGATTACTAACCAATGCGTGACCAATACTTACATTTCTTGCTGCAACCAGGAATGTAGGCCACCATGTGCCATAAATGATTGTTAAAAATGAAAACAAACAACTTGCAATTAAAGTTTTATACATCAAATCTTTGTCTTTTAAAATTTGACCAACAATAAGTTTTATCTGCATGAGACTAATCAAGCGCTCGTGCTCACCTTTTTTATCGATAGGCTTCATCGTAAATGTAAAAAATATCGAAAGCATAAAACTTGAAACTGATAATATGATGATAACTGATTGCCATTGAATGTTTGCTACAGAAGCCAAACTTAAATTAAACACTATCTGAAAGATTACTACCAACAACTCTTGCAAGGCAATAAAACTTCCAAAATAAATTGCTGGAATATTTTGATCAGTTGCTTTAGCAAATGAAACATAATGACAGCCTAATGATAACCCCATTAAAATACGACCTAGAAATGCCATATATAGGTTAGGCGCAAAAATTAAAATCAATGAGGAAAGTGCAAATAAAATATGACCCATAATAAATGTGAATTTTGGCCCGAATCGACTAACAACTGCGCCCGCAGGCACCTGCATCATAGCATATAAAATATAGTATGAAGATAGCATAAAACCTGCCTGACTAGCACTTGCATGGAAGTAGTTGGTAATATCCATCACCAATCCAGCAGTAATCAATTGTGCTGTAAACTGAAAGATTACAGCAACAAGTGCCAAAGACCATTGAAATAACCCTTTCCTATTTCCCATATTTATTGCCTCATCCAAGGTTAAAAATTTAATACTAAATTGAGTTTAGCCTAAAACCCTTAATAGAACATTAAAAAAAATAATTATTTTAAATTTTGTTGCGCCCAAATTTTTTGTCGCTGCATCCAGCTTAAAACCCTGGATTTTGTTCGCTCTGGCCACTGCAAACATGAGGACTCTAAATCCACTTCAGAAAAGTCAGATGTTAAGAAAACAAAAGCGCCTTCATCGTATAATAAATCAACTAAGCGTACCCAGTTTGTAAGAAGATTTTTATTCATTAGCTTGATATTCACTTGATTAATTAATACATACTGATACTGAGATGACCAACGTATATAGTCTTTTCGCCATATCGGTGGTGTAATGGCCTTTTCAAAATCAATACACAACAAATCTTCATTGCGACACAAAATGATATCATCTACTAATTGTAATGGGTTATGAGAAAGTATTTGAGCAATTTTATTTTCTAAAAAGTCTTTTCTCGCTCTAATAAATGGACTATCAAAATTTATTTTTTCCTTTTGCCTGTAATCAACTGAGTCAATTAGATCATAGATAAACGCATGATGTTTCATAACCTCGATCGTAGGTAAAAAGTGTTCTCTGCCAAGGCCATTAAGATATACCTTATCAAGGTCAAGGTTACTAGTCACAACAACATAGACACCTCTTTTCCATAAAGATTGCAGCAATGAACGCCAAATCATAAGTTGGGCAATGTCTTCAATTACCCATTCGTCTATACATAGCAATTCACGTTTCTTAAAATTATTTTTTACAAAAACAAACCAATCTTTTGGACTGATAATGTTTTTCAGAACATCGTTACTGATATGATTTATAAAATCACCATAGTGCCACCTTTGCTTCTTTCCACGATGACACTCATACAAAATATTCACTAATGTTGTCTTGCCAGAACCAACAGATCCCCATAAGTAGAAAAAAGGGATGCTCGGTGGCCACCAACCACTTACCCGCTGTGATAGATCTTCTAAAATAAATCTTTGTCTTGAATTATCAATCAACAATCCCTGATTAACCATTTGATCATATGCTTTTAGAGCATTATCTTTTATCATGAACTTATTTTTTTCAAAATTGGTGTTGCATATGTCTTTAAATATTGCCCCCAACTTAGTAACAAAAGCGTGACGAATATATACAGGGTTATTGTCATTAATGGTTGATTAAAACTTAGCCAAACACTTAGCGCATAAAAACAAAAAACACAAACACTACACTTACCTAATAAGTTAGATTTAGGTTTTTGTTCTGTATAATTAATTAAAATTGTAGCAGCAATAAAAATAGTTAAATATCTAAAAAACATTAGCCACCATAAACTTTGAGATATATATCCATGCAATGTAAAAAAAGTCATTACAGAGGCAATAACTACAAAATCAGCAATTGGATCTATTATCGCACCTACGGTTGATTCCATATGCAGACGACGAGCAAGAAAACCATCCAGCCAATCAGTAATTACAGCAATGCCTACCCATAAAAAAACAATTGGTTGGTTATGCTTAATACCATAAACAATTGGGAATGCAGTCAAAGCCCTTAGCAGGCTTATCAGATTCGGTAAATTAAATATAGACCCCTTCACACACTGCTCTCTTTTGCAATGAATCAACGATCTCATCTTCACTATCTACGACCTGTATCAAATTCACCTCGTCGTCAACGATAATACCATTTTTCTTAAGTTTAGTATTTATAAAGTCAATTAAAGGCTTCCAAAATTCTGAATCAATTAGAAATACAGGCTTCTTTTCTTCTATAAGCTTTACTTTTATCATGGTTAAAACCTCAAAAAGCTCATCTAAAGTACCGTAACCACCAGGCAAAACAACAAATGCTTGAGCATTCTGAAAAAGAACTTTTTTTCTTATTGCAAGACAGCTTGTAGCAATAGACTGAGACATAAAAGGATTGGGTGGCTCTGAAAGCACATTTAATTTACAACCGATAGATAAATAAGGATCAACATGAAATGCACCTTCGTTTACTTTTGACATGATTCCTGGGCCACCACCAGTCATTACAGTATAATTAGACTGCGCTAACTTTTTTCCGACCTTATAAGCAAGCTCCCCAAAAGGATGGTCTTGCTCAAAGTTCTTTTTTGCAGAACCAAAGACTGTTAT
>JAQWRO010000120.1 GCA_029243665.1 Gammaproteobacteria bacterium | reverse complement strand
ATTTAGTCGTCAAATGATAATTGGTGTATAGTAGCTTTTAAGTAGGTGAACAATTAAGTCCGTTATAATTCTCGTCAGTATTTGATGTGTTTTCCCCAAAGATTGAAACGTCACTAACCATTCCGTCTGTTTTAAGATTCTGCTGTTTTTTTATCTCATCATGTAAGCAATTCATAGTTTCATCGTTATCTAAACCATCACTAATGAATTGATCGAGTGTATATCCATCAGTCGTTACTTTATGTAGGTGGCTTTTGAATTCTTTTTCAAGTATGACCTTAATGTTATTAATTAGTTTTGTTTTAAGCGGTTGTTGCTGATTGTAAGCGTCTTTGATTAGTATTTCATCTAATAATGTTGAATCATCAGTTGATGCAGTGCTTTTGGGTAAAATGATGGTTTTAGGTTTTGTAAATAGATTTATAATTTCACTTTTGATGGTGCTAAAAAGCTGTAAATAGATAACTTCATAGTTAATGTTTTTGATTTCACAATCAGGCAGAATGCCAACCATTTTTTCGACTATTTTATTAAAACTTCCGCTTTCACAAATAGGCATGTCATCTTTCTTCATATCATCAATGCCAGCTTCATTTAAATTATAGCCTCTTTGTACCTCATAAAAAGCAAGGATGATGGCTTCTAGATAATCATTGAATGTATGTTGTCTATAATCGTCATTCTTGGCTCCAACAAAGGTTAGGGCAATGAGTTGGTTATATGAGACAACTGAGCCTAGATCAAAAAAATCTATATGTTTATTGAAACTACGTAATGCCACCTGTTTTTGGTGAACAGAAATATGTGCATTTGGCTGAAAGTTTGTTATTTGTTCTTTTAATTTATTTATTTCTGGAGTAACGTTGGTTTGCTTGTTAAATTTTTTAGATAGTTTTTTTGCAGATTTACTAACGCTTTCATGGACTGAAGCTGTATGTGTGCTTTGTGGTTTATTGATTGTGTACCTAATTGCATTTTGTCTTGCTAGTTCCATAATTCTAGGAAGGACTTCATCCCAACTGATTCGTTTATATAAAAGGTCATTATAAATTGCTTCGTTGTCCAAAGCATTTATAGTTGTTTGATTACATGTTTTAAGTTTGTCTAGGGTAACAATTTTATTTTGAAAGAGCGTTTTGACCTTAGAATAACCTAATGAATTTATGATGTTATAATTGCCCATAGCAAATATCATTTGAACAACACTCAGGTGTCCTTGCCAAAATAAAGTTCTCATATGATGTAAATCCATGCCAAAATTATAATATGAAAATAGAATGACTAAAAATGTCTCGTGACCAAAAAAGAATATTGCGAGTATCATTGGTATTGGAATTGTAAAGCCAAATAAGATTGCAAAACTTAAAGCCAAATATATTATAAAAAACAACAAATTAATTTGAAAAAAACGTTTAAAATTAATTTCAGGTAATTTATTGGTTAATAAAAAACAAAGGCTTTCTAAAGGGGGTATTGAAAGAAAAAATGTAAGAATCATCCCACATTTAATTATGGTTGCTAGAATACCGTAGTAAAAAATACCATAAGTAATGCACGCTAAAACAATAACAATTAAGCTTAGATAAAAATTTAAGGATAGATGAAAAGTTTCTCTAAGCTTATCTCTTAATGGGCTCATATGCAATCTCCTACAAGTATCACATTACACAATATATTGAATTATTACAAATTATTGAGGTTCTCTATATTAGGTCTCATCTATTGCTACTTATTTTTATGCCAATATTATTTTTATTATTACTATCCGTAAAAGCTTTACTTCAACCACCAGCTAAATATAGTATGAAAGGGGTATTGGTGATAAAAATGGTAAGTAAAGTAAATAAAAATCCTTTAGCTTTGTTTGATACAATTGACTTTCATTTAGATGTGCAATCATCTGCTATGCAGCATCTTAAAAATTTTTCTCAAGCTGCAAAAGATGAATATAAACATATATTTAATTTTCTTACAGCATATACAGGTTCTCCAGATACATTTAATGCCTATCGCAGAGAGGTTGAAAGGTTTTTCCATTGGGCATGGTTGATTCATGAAAAAGGCATCTTTGGCTGTGACCGTTTAAGCATTCAGGCTTATCTAAAGTTTGTGAGGAACCCACCTGAAAGTTGGCGTAGCAATGTTATGGTTCCTCGATTTGTTAACGACAATGGCCTTAGGGTCCCAAATGATAAATGGCGTCCATTTCTTAATAAAACTTTAAGTGATAAATCCCTACAGGCTTTGGTGGCTTCATTGAGTACAATGTATGCTTATTTAGTTCAAGAAGGTTGTATCGGTCGAAACCCTGTTTTAATGTTAAGACAAAAAAAACAATACATTCAAAATGCACCTGTCACTCGTGTGACAAGAAAGTTAACTGCAAAACAGTGGTCTAAAGTCATTGAAGTCATTCAAAAAGCATGTGTTAAAGATGATAAATATGAAAGACACTTGTTTTTACTTTCGATGTTTTATTTATTAGGTTTGAGGATTTCAGAAGTTTCTCAAACCGATAGGCGATTGCCAATGATGACCGACTTCATAAAAGATGCACATGACTGTTATTGGTATACAACCGTAGGTAAGGGCAATAAATATCGAGAGATTGCTGTGAGTGATGTAATGCTTGATATGCTGATTCGATTTAGACGTTGGTTAAGGCTTGATGATTATCCTGTGCCAGGTGAAAACATTCCGCTTTGTCCAAAATTTAAAGGTAGCGGTGGTTTAGGCATTAGGCAAGTTAGGAATATCATTCAGCATTGTTTTGATATGGCAATTGTTGAATTAGAAGCCATGGGTGATCATGATGAGGCCAAAGCATTGTCGCAGGCAACGGTTCATTGGTTAAGACATACCTCTATTTCAGCTGATGTTCAATATAGACCAAGAGAGCATGTAAGAGATGATGCGGGTCACGATAATGTGACCATTACAGATCGTTACATTGATGTTGATCAACAAGCACGGCACGATAGTGCTAGAAAAAAACCACTTGTGTTCGAATAAAAAAACCCTCCAAAAGGAGGGTCGAAAAAAGTCTTTTTTTAAATTAGTCTCTATTACCAGCAAAGAAAGCTAAGATTCTTAGCAAGCTTAGGAATAAATTATAAATAGCAATGAAAATAGACATGGTTGCTAAAATATAGTTTTTTTCGCCACCGTGTATGATTTCACTTGTGTGGAATAATATAAGACCAGATGAAATCAATGCAAATGCACCCGAAACAACAATGCTTAATATAGGCATGTTAAATAGCATGGCACCAATACCTGCCATAAATGCAACTAAAATAGCTACAAACAGCATGCCACCCATGTATGAGTAATCCTTACCATTGGCAATGACATAACCAGATAATGCAAAAAATATAACACCTGTTGCACCAAGGGATGTAAATACTAACTCACTACCATTTGAATAAGCACCTAGGTATAAAGCAATGATAGGACCAATGGAATACCCCATAAAGCCAGTAAAGGCAAAAATCATTGGGATGCCCCAAGCTGTTTGACTGTTTGCTACAGTAGCATATTGCAGACCAAACATGGCTGCTAACCATAAAAGAGGATTTATTGGTGCGGCATTGGTCATTAAACTAACCAGAGCCATAATGGCTGAAAAGCAAAAAGTCATGCCCAGTAACATATAGGTATTCTTTAAAACAGTGTTTTCTGAAATTTGGCTTCTTGATCGCGAAGCAACGTTAACTCTATTTCTCATATGCAGTTATCTCCTTTAATAACTATTATAACATTCTTGTAACTATAGCGCAAAATAGAATATTTTTTACTAAATCATACATGTATTACATTGATCGAGCAAAAGTCTTACAAGGCGTGATAATTCAATTGTCCTTTAATTGAAAATAGGTTATATTTAAATACGGTAATTATGGAGAGATGGCTGAGCGGTCGAAAGCGGCGGTCTTGAAAACCGTTAAGGGGGCAACTCCTTCCAGGGTTCGAATCCCTGTCTCTCCGCCATTAAACGAATAGGAGATAATAAATTGATCAAGGTATTTATAGTTGATGACCAAAATTTAATTCGTACAGGTATAAAAAAACTATTATCTGATATACCAGGCATTAAAGTGATTGGTGAAGCTGCTGATGGCGAAAATGCAATAAAAATGCTAAAAGATCATGAGCCGCATATCGTTCTAATGGATATTAAAATGCCAGGCATGGGTGGTTTAGAAGCAACCAAGAAAATACTTAGAACTTATTCTGAAGTAAAAATCATTGCACTCACAGTTTGTGAAGACGATTTATTTCCTTCGAGATTGTTACAAGCAGGTGCTTACGGTTACCTAACCAAAGGTGCTTCAGTGCCAGAAATGGTTAAAGCAATTAGATCTGTTTATGCTGGACAACGCTATATTAGCCCTGAAATTGCTAGTCAATTAGCAATTAAACATATTACAGACCAAGGTGAAACACCTTTTGATACCCTTTCAGAAAGAGAGCTTCAAGTTGCTTTAATGATTGTAAATGGGCACAAGGTTCAAGAAATTTCTGATAAACTATGTTTAAGTCCTAAAACAGTAAATAGTTATCGTTATAGAATATTTGAAAAGCTCAATATTAAAAGTGACGTTGAACTTACGCATTTAGCTTTTAGACACAATTTGCTCGATCAGGTGAAAGAATAGTTTGAGCAAATTTACTTTTGCTCAAAGTTCATTAACTCATGTCCCCAGCCTGCCTGGGGTATATATTTATATAGACTCAGATAATAGACCCATCTATGTGGGTAAAGCAAAAAATTTAAAAAAAAGAGTTTCAACTTACTTTTCAAAACCACCTAAGTATCATAAAGTTCAATTGATACAAGAGAAATCTTCTTTCTTTGAGGTTATTGTAACGTCAACAGAGCATGAAGCATTTCTTTTAGAGAATAAGTTGATAAAAAAGCATCAACCAATTTTAAATATTCTATTAAAAGACGATAAAAGCTTCCCATATGTCTCTTTATCTCAACATGCTTTTCCACGTTTGTTTATGACTCGGAAAGTAGATACAAAAAACAAGTCTTATGGACCATATTCAAATGTAGGTGCTGTGAAAGATACCATTGATCATTTACAGAGGGCTTTTAAAATAAGAACTTGTCGGGACTATTTCTTTAAACAAAGAACAAGGCCATGTTTGCAATATCAAATCAATCGTT
>JAQWRO010000113.1 GCA_029243665.1 Gammaproteobacteria bacterium | reverse complement strand
ATCAACGCCTACTCAGTTGGTAACTGATTTTGGTGAGGCAACGCAAAAAATCATTGATGACATGTTTGAGACGCATTATGCTCAAGAAAATTGTGCTGCTTTAGCAGCAAATCAGCTTGGGTTGCCATGGCGCATTACCGTGATCGATTTCAGTGATGACAAAGATCAGCCTTTATGTTTGGTGAATGCTCAAATCATTGAAAAGAAAGGCGAGAACAATACTAAAGAAGGTTGCATGTCACTGTTGGATGCTGGCTATCATAAGGTTAAACGAGCAAGTAAAATTAAAGTTGAGTATCAAGATCGGCTTGGTGAAAAAAAGGTCATGGAGGCAGATGGTTTTATGGCTAAATGCATTCAGCATGAATTAGATCATTTAGATGGTAAAGTTTACCTTGATCATTTAGGGCCTTTAAAACGAAAAATGATAGAACGAAAGTTAATCGATTTAAGAAAGAAAAATAAGCTATGAATATAATGTTTTTAGGCAGTGATGCCTTTGCGGTGGAGCCACTTGAAACCCTGATTAAGGCAGGTTACAAACCAAACATTGTCGTTTCTATGCCAGATAGGCCTAGTGGTCGTGGTCGTAGGTTAACGCCTACGCCAGTTAAAGCACTTGCTGAAACTTATGATATTCCTGTGTGGACACCCGCTGAAATTAAGTCAGATGAGGCTTTTGAGCAATTTAAAAGCTATCACGTGGATGTTTTAATTTGTGTTGCGTATGGTCGAATTTTGCCCAAACGCTGGTTAGACATTCCTTGGGCACTTAACATCCATCCTTCCTTGCTACCACGTTGGCGAGGTGCCACACCATTAGAGCATACCATTTTAGCCCAGGATACCAAAGGTGGTGTAAGCATCATTCGCATGAGTCCTGAAATAGATGCTGGACATATTGTTTGGCAAGCAGTTGTAGATATGCAGGGGATTGAGGAGACAAAGTCTTTTGGAGAAATGCTATTTGCTAAAGGGAGTCAGGCATTATTGGACATCATGGCTAGAATCAGCAATCAAGATGAGATCCCAATGGTTGAACAATCAGATGCAGAAGTTGCGCATGCACCCAAGTTTAAGAAGGAAGATGGTTTAATTGATTGGACTTTGCCAGCTGACGCAATACATGCAAAAATACGTGCATTTCATCAGTGGCCAGTGGCATATACAAAAACGGCAGATATTTCGCCTATAAAGATTTTTTCAGCGACGTTTATTAAGCAACAAGATAGTCCAGATGTTTTACCGGGGACAATTTGTAAACAAGATAAACATTATCTTTGGGTACAATGTGGTGAGGGACAACTTGGCATTCAAGAAATACAATTCCCTGGCAAAAAAAGAATATTAATTTCCCAATTGCAAGGGTATGAAGCGGTTATTGGTGATGGCAAAAGATTTAAAACTTAATTTACCTGAAGGCAAACAAAAGCTATTGATGCACACATGTTGTGCACCTTGTTGCGGTGACATTATGGAGAGACTGGCTGAAAGTAAGATAGATTATGCGTTGTATTTTTATAACCCTAATATTCA
>JAQWRO010000088.1 GCA_029243665.1 Gammaproteobacteria bacterium | reverse complement strand
AAGGTGGTTGGTTACTATGCAACACTAATAAGCCGGTATCATTGGTTGAAAGACAGGGTCTCCAACCCATATACAAGGTGGGTTATTTACGATGAAGATAAGCCAAGCATAGCAAATCATGCAATAAATGAAAAAGATGCGTTTGGTCTTACGGCATTGCACTACGCAATTATCCTAAATAAACCAAATGTCATAAAACAATTGGTTCATTATCCAACATTTAATGCTAGTTTGTCAGAAAATAATGCAAACATGGGCCTATTGGAGATTATGTTCTCATCTGGGCATTGGTCGCTCTTCAAGGACATCGTAGATCTTAAAGACATTAAGCTGCCAAGTGATATGTACCGTACTGATTATGTGAAACTTCTATTAAATATAGGTGGAAACAAAAGATTTCAACATTTGGCGTCCTTGTTTGAAGGGCATGCTCTATATAGTCGATCTCACATAGACATTGCATTTAGCCATGAGCGTTTTAAAACATATTTTTTAAAACATATGGATGAATTTACTGGAAATAGTTTTGTTTCTAAAAATATGAATTTTGCTTTAAATACAGGCAATATGACTTATGGCCTATCTCAATTGTGTCTGAGTGCGACCTTGTATAATAAGTATGACAATTTTTTTACTGACCTTGACGAGGCGATCAATTGTTACACCTCAGAAAAAGAAGCTCAGATGCCACTTAAGAAAATTACACACGGTATTTTCATGCGAGAGGTTTGTCCATATTTGACCTATCAAGAATTTAAAGCTGTTGAGGCGGCGTACTGTTTGGATGTTTCACGTGGAACACCCAGTTAAAATATAAAAAAACCCACCTTATTAATGAAGATGGGTTTAGGTTTTGAGTCTATGAAACTAAATTTTTAACAGTTTGGCGGCATTTTCATAGGCAATTTTAAACTTGTCAGCCTCCGATAATTGAAGTTTGTCAAACCAGTCACATGCTGTCTTAGTTTGTTCATACGGATAGTCTATTGAAAAACAAATCCTATCAATGCCCATGACATCGATGTTGTGGATTAAAGATGCGTCATCAAAGAAGCCACTCGTTGTGATGTGGAAGTTCTTTCTCAAATAATGTTCAACTGAATGCTTCAAAGGTTCACCTGTGAAAGCAGATAAAATTTCTTGTTTTTCCATCTGGAGCCTATGGTCAACTCTTCTAGCCCAAAAGGTAATCATTTCGCCCATATGCCCAATGACAATGTTTAATTTAGGACAAGCATCAAATAAGCCACTTAATATTAACCCTAATGCGTGTTCGCCTGTTTCAACATGAAACCCCCATTGTGAACCTATTATTTGCGGAAAGTCATCGTAAAACTCACTTTGGTTTTTGGGTGAAAGCGGGTTTCTTGGGTGGATGTAAAACGGGACATCAAGCTTTTCTATTGTTTGCCAGAATGGGAGATAGCTTTTGTCATCATAATGAAGAGGGTCTATGCCGCCTGCATCGGTGAAGCCATTGACCAATGCACCAACAAAACCTAATTCTTTTATGCATCGCTCAAGCTCTTTAGCAGCAGCTTCTGGATGATTCATGGGGAGTGTTGCAAAGCCCCTTAGGCGATTGGTATGGTTTGCAATGCCTTCAGCTAAATGATCATTCCAAGCAATGGCGCAATCAATGGTTTTATTTGAGTCGTTAATCCCCTCCAGTCCTGGAGATGTCAGTGATAAAATTGTTTTCTCAATATCAAATTCATCCATGACATCGATTCTTTTGGCTGTGAGGTCAATTAGGTCGTCTTTAAGTTTTATTAAACTCTTGTTTACTAAATGTGAGCCTAGTTTTTCAATAAGATTGGGTGGCATCATTGCTTCTTCAAGGGCGATTTTTTTCATTTTTTTCTCCTATTCATTAATGATTATAGCCTATCTGTTTAGATTTTATTTCAAAAAATAATCTGTTTAATTATCTATAATTACTTTTATGAGTCAAACAAAAAAAATAACATTTATGGTGACTGCTGCTTTACTAATCTTAATGTTTGATATCACAGTTGTGATTGCTGTTTTGCCAGTCATGGTAACAACTTTTCATGCTGACCCAAGTCAATTTAAGCTGGTTATAGCGTTATATTTATTGTTCATAGGTATATTTTTGCCACTGTCATACGGGTTGTCACAGAGGGTTGGTGACAAAAAAGTATTTATGAGTGGGCTTTTATGTTTTATGTTGGGTTCATTGGTGTGTAGTTTAAGTTTTAATCTACCATTGTTGCTTAGTGGTCGTGTCATTCAGGCATTGGGTGGTGCAAGTATGATAGCTTCAGGCATTCAAATTATGATGAGGTTACATAAACATGAAAACTTATCTAAAGTTTCAGGGCGTATTTTATTTTATGGGTTCTTTGGTTCAGTATTAGGGCCATTGGTCGGTGGGTTAATCTATATATTCCTGCCATGGCAGATGGTTTTTTTGATTAATCTTCCAATCGGCATGTTGCTGCTATCTGGCTTGTCGGAGCTGTCTAATTACGCATCAAACAGCCAGAAATTTGATGGTTTAGGCTGGTTGTTTATGTCAATTATGGTTATGTCTTTAATGATGCTTTTTGGTGAGAAAGATTATGTTTTAGAGGATGGATTAAGTTATTTGATCATTGGTTTTGTTGCACTTATTGGGTTTTTGTACCAATTGCGGCATCATCCTAACCCAATCTTTGATCTTTCATTGTTTAAAAATAAATATTTTCTAAACGCTTTAGTGATTAGTAATTTGATGCGGATGGTCGTTGGTGCGTTCTTTTTTACTAGCATCATGTTTCTTGAACTAGGGATGAAGTTATTGCCAATTGAAACAGGTATCGTTTTATGCCTATTTTCAGTAGGTGCTTTTATTGCTCGGGGGCTCATGGTTAAATATGGTTTTTACTTTGCACATGCGTGGCAGCATGTGATGTGTGGTTGTGTATTAGCTTTTGCTTTTTTAGTGATGAGCCAAGTTACGTTTTCTATACATCTATATGAAATTGGTTTAAGTTTTATGGTGCAGGGTTTTTTAGTAACACTTTTCTTGAAGCAAACAAATATGAATGTATTTACTAAAGTCAAAAAAAACCAGGTGTTTCAAGCTATGAAAATATATACTATTTCTCAATTTACCATTTGGTCCATGGGGGTCGTCATTTCAGGTGCAGTACTTGCGTTTATAATGAACAAATTGGTAGTTGCCAGTTCATTTACACTGCCTTGTTTTGAGTATATGTATATCTTTTTATCTATAACGCTTTTTATGATTTGTGGGTTTATTTATTATGTAGAGACAAAAAAGTATAATTGATGAAATAGCTTTTAAAACTTGGGGAATTATGTTATGAATTTAAACTATAGGAGTTATTAATTATGAACAATTTTACAGCATTTATACTCGGGGCTTTGTTGGCAGTTATTTTGGTGGGCTATGTATTCTTTGGTTCAGGTGACAAAAAAGATGTGCAGCCGATGCCTGTGCCAGATATGGCAGCCTCTGTTGATGCTGCTACATCACCAGATGCCACAAGCGCCCCAAAAGAAGTTAAAGAGTCTCAACCTGAATCTGTTTCAAAAGTGGATGATGCACCAGCACCAGCACCAGCTCCAGCACCTGAAGCATCTACAGATACTCAGACGTCACCAGCACTTGAAACAGCTCAAGATACTCAGATATCACCAGCGCCTGCTACAGGTGATGCTCAACCCAAAGATACTGGTGATGTTTCAGACGCTGCACCTGTCCAAGATCAGACGGATACAACTGCACAACAATCATAAGTTGGCATAGATTATAAAGTTATTTGATTGTAAAAAGCCCTCTAATTGAGGGCTTTTTTATATGGCAAAATACAATATAAAGAAGAACAATAATGAGAGGATATATGTTTCAGTCTGACTTTTTAGGAAGACAACCGGTTCGTTAAGGCCATTATTATGATGGGCGCCATACCATATTTTAAACTGCCAATATAGAAGCAGGGGAATTGATAAAAAAAGGTAGTTAGGTTTTGTGAAATGGTTTGTAGAGGTAATGAGGTGCCTTACAAAATCTGAAGCCAGCATGACCCCAATACAGGATGTTCCAATGCCAATGGTGCTGATTAAAGATATGTCAGAGTGAGTGTAGGTTGAATTTTCTGACAAACTATGATTATAAGTGAGGTCGCTGAAACGTTTGGCACATGCAAGCCCAAGGCATATAAATAGTATAGACAACGATAATTCTGGGGAGCAAACGCTGTGTACCAGTGAACAGCCAATTTCAATCCTTAGGCCATACAAGCTAGCTAATATAAAAACGTCTAAGATTACAAGACGTTTTGCAACTAAAGAGTATGCTAAAGACATGCAAAAATATAAAAGTAATAAACTGGATGTTTCAAATGGCAACCAAAATAAAAGCCCACAGGAAACAAGTAGTATTCCAAGGGATGCTTGTAATGCTTTTGGGAGACCGATGCTGCCAGTGACGAAAGGGCGCCCCTGGTGTCTTTTTGAGGTTAGATCTTCTTTTAGGTCTAATGCATCATTGATCACATAACCTACAGAGGCAAATAAGCATAAAGATAGGGTTGTGATGCAGGCAAGTAGGATATTGTTGTTATTGATAATAGGGTATCCAAGTAAAATAGGGATCCATAGCAGTAAGTTTTTAGGCCAATGGTCTAATCTCAAGAGCTTACTCCAAGTTTGAAGGGATGCCTGAGGTCGATCAAAAACATATTTAAATGTACGGTCAAACGGAGGCTTTTTGTTGTGACACACAATACCACTTTCATCCGCTATGTCCCATACAGCCAAATCTTGTTTGTGATCACCAATATAGATGAAAGAAGCAAAATGATTTTTAAGCGCCATTGCTTTTTTTTGACTAACCAAGTTATTTTGTTTATCACTTGCTAAAACACCATCGAAGAAAGATAAATACAATGCAATCCGATTAGCAATAAATTGATTACACCCTGTCACAAGCCAAATTGGATGTCCTTTTTCTTTTTGTTTCTTTAACCAAATGATTAAGGGCTGGTTGTAAGGTAGGTTTTCAATGTCTAAATGCCCATGGCAGGTTAAAAAGTGCTTTGCCTGGGCTGAGCCGGTAAAAAGAAATATGAAAATAGCATAAAAAGCTAGTATTGGATTTTTTTTTAAGACTTGTAGCCACAATAAAAACATTGTATCTGCAAAGATTAGGGTATTGTCTAGGTCAACACAAATTGGTTTCATAAAATTAGTTTATAATAGCTTTTTAGGGTATACAAGTAGATTTGTTTTGTGGGAAAATAGAACTAGTCATGTGATCGCCTATGGTTTTTTCTTCAAACACTTATACATTTTATTATATATTAATTACAGCATCGCCTTGGCTAGCATCAAAAAGGATTGAAGATTTAAGGCAAGATTTACACCCAAGGCCTAGTAAACACATTTATCCGCAAAGACAAGTCTATAGAAAGCGTTTAAATAAGCCTTCAAGTTCAAACACTTTACAAGCAAGTTCAAACACCTTGCAAGCATTGCCTATGTTTAAACCAAGCCCTATAAGGCAGCGGCGACCCTCCTTCGATATTAGTTTAAATGATTTCAAATAGCCCGGCAGCGCCCATTCCGCCACCAATACACATAGAAACAACCGCATATTTAGCGCCACGACGCTTGCCCTCAAGAAGGGCATGTCCGGTTAATCTTGAGCCAGTCATACCATAAGGGTGTCCGATCGCAATGCTCCCACCGTTTACATTGAGTTTGTTTGGGTCAATGCCAAGTTTTTGTTGACAATAGATGACCTGAACTGCAAAGGCT
>JAQWRO010000080.1 GCA_029243665.1 Gammaproteobacteria bacterium | reverse complement strand
GTAACGTTGTTTTTTTGCTTACACTTATATTTAGCCTCATCAATTTGGTCTGTTTCCATTAAAGTGCATATTTCCTCATGGTTTGCAAATACATAAGATGCTTTATCGAAGCAAAAACTTTTAAGTGCATCAAGGTTTTGTTGGATACATATGGAATCAGCAAGTGTTAAGATGATTTTCTTACCCTGACTAGATGTTTTATTCGCCATATCAAGTATGCTGTTTCTAGATTTGGTGTGGTTCCATAAATAAGCTTCGATATAGATATATTCACTCACATCCAGCCAATCATCGGGGACCATGTCTGGAGTAATGGCAAGATTATCATTTATGAATGTAGCCATGGAGCGTTCTGATTCTGGTGTGATACAAATGACTGAGAAATGAGTATTGTCATTTTTAATGTAACACGGTTCAGGTGTTTGTATGCGTGCTTTTAAAAATGATTCATTAAAAAACAAGCCATTGTCATCGTCGCCAATGCCGCCAATGAAGCCAGTGTTATGGCCGAGGTTGGCTAAATAACGAATTGTATTTGCAGTTGAGCCACCGGGCGTCTTTACTGTCACATCAAGGTCTTTTAATAAAGTGGCGACTTGTTCTGGTTGGATTAAAGTCATCCCACCATGTTTGATGTTATGTTGGTGTATGGTGCTAATAGATGCCTTTGCCAAAAGATCAACAATGGCGTGCCCAAATCCAAGTATGCGAAAGTGACTCATAGCTATACCTAAAATACCAATTATATCAGCCAATCAAAAAGAATCAAGGCTTCTCTAGCCATGTTTATATTGTTAATAACAGAATTTTTGTTCTAAATTTGATTCTTTAGTGTATAATTAAGTTTGTGATTTTTAATAGGATGCATGATGCTTGAGTCTTTTGGAGTAAAAGTTTGATCCCTTTCGCCATATTAATATTGTTGTTATTGTTGTCTGCATTTTTTTCTGCGTCTGAAACAGGATTGATGGGGGTCAATAAATATACGATTGCCCATGCAGCAAAGCAGGGCGATAAAAACGCTAAAAGAATTATGGGGCTTTTGAAAAAGCCGGATAAGTCACTAAGTATTATTTTGATGGGTAATACAGCTGCTAATCTTGTTATTTCTTCTCTTGCAACCGTAATTGCTAGCCAGTATTTTGATGCGTTTGGCATTATGATGGCTACCGTGTTGTTAACGATTGTGGTCCTTGTTTTTGTTGAGATAACACCCAAGACATTTGCTGCGCTGAATCCCGAAGTTGTTTGCCGACTAGCAGCTCTGCCACTGTCATGGATGTTAAAACTTTTGGGTCCTATTGTTTTTGTATTAGCTTCTATTGCAAGGGGTATTCTTTGGTTGTTAGGTTTTAAGCAGACCTCTGCTCATTGGGCTGAAAAACTTGGTAAAGAAGAATTAAAGTCTGTTGTTAGATCAGTTAGTCAATCTGATGTTAATCATGAAATGGTTATGGGTGTCATTAACCTTAATGATATTCATGTGGGCGATGTCATGTTGCCAAGAACAGGTATTGTTGGAATTGATTTATCCAGGCCCTGGGAGCACATTCTTAGTCGCTTGTCACACGCACATAGGCTTCATTTGCTTGTTTATGACGGTGTAATTGATAAGCCATGTGGTGTGTTATCTGTCAGTAAATTATTTGAAGCATCTATGCAATCCAAGTTGACTAAAGAGCACTTGGTCACACTGTTGGAAGAAGTGAAATTTGTGCCAGATGGGACTTCTTTGATGTGCCAGCTTAAAAATTTCAGGGATCAAGATTATCACATAGCTATTGTGGTAGATGAGTTTGGTCGAATTCAAGGCATGGTTTCAATTGAAGATATTATTGAGGAAATTGTTGGTGAGTATGCGCATACTTCGGCATTGAGGTTAGAGCAACTTAAGCCTAATAAAGATGGCAGTTATTGGCTGTTAGGTGCTATGAATGTAAGGGACTTAAATCGTTCTCTTGGATGGGCGTTGCCAGAGTACGGGCCAAATACAATTAATGGCCTAATTTTGGAAATGCTTGAGATTATCCCGGAAGGTAATTTATGTTTAAAAATAGGTGGATATAAAGTTGAAATTGTTCGTATGCGAAAAAATCGTATTGAATTGATAAAGTTGTGGCCACCAAAGACTCTTAAATATTGACCTAATAATATAAAACCACTATGATTTTAGTGTTATGAAAAAAATCACTCTATTTTTATTATCATCAATTATTTTTTCCGATGATAATGTTGCATTTTATAATGCTGGCAAGGCCGCTGAGAGTCCCCAAAGTGCTTTTGAAACTGTTCAAAGTTTTATCGATTTTGGTGCTCAATTTATGTTGACATTGCTATTGATTTCAGGGATTGCAATGCTGATGGGCGCGCTTGTACAGTACGTTGAGCATCGTAAAAACCCTGTTAATCCTCCATTATCCCGTGTAATGACGTTTTTGTTTATTGGCATTGTTTTAGTTCTGGCATCATTTATACCTATGCCTGAAGGTTATTAAATGAAAATTATATTGATTGGGCCGCCTGGTGTCGGCAAAGGAACCCAAGGCATTTTATTAGCTGATAAAATTGGTATACCTGTCATTTCTACAGGTCAGGTAATTCGTGATGTCATACGTAGTGGCTCAAAAGGTTCTGATAAGCTTAAAAGTATTGTTTCATCTGGAGAACTTGTACCTGATACTTTAATGGTAGAAATACTTGAGGCGCGACTGTTGAGTGATGATTGTAATAAGGGTTATATACTAGATGGTTTTCCAAGAACCCTTGCTCAAGCCGAAACGCTTCTGAAAAAAGGCATTAATATAGACTACGTTGTCGAATTTAACTTACACAAGGATGAAATAGTGAAGCGTTTATCAGGTAGATTGTATCATCCGTCGTCTGGGCGTATATATCATAAAGATTTTAATCCTCCAAAACATCCATTGCTTGATGACGTGACAGGCGAAGCTCTTGTTGTCCGAGATGACGATAAGCCAGAAGCTATTATAAAACGACTTCAGTTATTTGATGATCAAACAAGCCCGCTGCTTCAATTTTATCAGTCTCGCACCGATCAGCTCAATTTAAAATACATTGCATTGGATGCATCAGGATCTGTAGACGAAATACAGTCTGAACTGCTTCAATTTTTAACGT
>JAQWRO010000062.1 GCA_029243665.1 Gammaproteobacteria bacterium | reverse complement strand
TGCGACCAGAAGACTGGATAGAGTCATCAAAATTTTATACCCAACGGTTTCTAAGACTTTGGTATTTAAATTGATAAGGAAAAAGAAAATACTTATTAACGGTAAAAAGTCAGCTGCTAACTATTTATTACAAAAAGACGATATTTTATCTTTACCCGATTTCAATGTTGATGAAATGAATAATAATTCGAATCAAAAGAAACAAAGCTATTCATTTGATATTATTTATGAAGATAATGATATTTTAGTCATTGATAAAAAAAGTGGTCTTGCTGTCCAACCAGGGTCGGGAATTAAGATTTCATTGATTGAAATGTTAAATGCTTCTTATGATGAGAAGATATATCCAGTGCATAGATTAGATAGAGGTACTTCAGGATGTATTGTTTTTGCTAAAAACTATCCAGCTGCTAGAAGCTTGTCAGAAGCACTTCAAAGCCATGCTGTTAGTAAAGTTTACTTAGCAGCCATAAATGGCTATATTCCCAAGCGAATAAGAGTAATAGACAAATTAGATGAACTATCTCCTAATCATCCGTTAATAAGTCAATTTAAAGGTAAAAATGCTATTACAAAAATTATTGACGATGATCAATTAAAGCGGCTTTCTATTGTGAAATTAAAACCTGAAACTGGTCGAAAACATCAATTGAGACTACACTTAGCAATCATTGGTCATCCAATTCTAGGTGATGAACAATATGGTGATTTTGAAATGAATAAACGTTATTTGATAAAAAGATTAATGTTGCATGCGCACAGTCTGAAATTTAAGCACCCGGTAAGTGATGAAATAATTGAGTTTATATCAAAAAAATCAGAAAGTTTCATAGAAAGTGTTAAATTGCTAGACAAAACCTTATAAATTATGTAATTATAATCTTTTTTAAATGGAGAAAAAATATGGCCGTACAAAAGAGTAGAGTAACCCCTTCTCGTCGCGGACAAAGAAGATCTCACAGCAACGTAAAAAAACCAACCCTTTCAGTAGATTTTGAAACTGGTGAAACACATATCAGACATCATGTCACTGCAAACGGGTATTATCGTGGTAAAAAGGTTGTAGATACTTCTGAAGACTTAACAGAAGAATAATGCCTAATATTGCAATTGCTATTGATGCTATGGGGGGTGACTTTGGACCTGAAGTCACTATTCCGTGCGCTAACCGATTTGCATCAAATTTTC
Source organism: Gammaproteobacteria bacterium (assembly GCA_029243665.1). Lineage (GTDB taxonomy): Bacteria > Pseudomonadota > Gammaproteobacteria > Comchoanobacterales > Comchoanobacteraceae > JAURNZ01. The sequence continues at coordinate 4,754 of JAQWRO010000062.1, read as the reverse complement.
CAAATTGTAAACTCATTTTATATGGTGATAAAAAACAAATTTCACCCTTTATAGATGATGCTATTTCAAATATAGAATTTGTTCATTGTTCTGCTGAAGTTCATATGGGCGAAAAAATAACATCAGTATTTAGAAAGTACAAATCAACATCTATGGGCAAAGCAATTAATGCCCAACTAAATGATGAAATATCAGCAACAGTTAGTGCAGGTAATACTGGTGCATTAATGGCTATATCTTATAAAGTCCTTAAAACACTTGATGGTATTTTAAGACCCGCAATTATATCAAGCTTGCCGACAAAATCAGCCAAAGATGTATTTGTCTTAGATCTTGGTGCAAATGTTACTTGTTCTGTTGATCATATGACTCAATTTGCTCTGATGGGTGAGTTTGTTGCTAAAAGTAAAGGCATTAAGCAACCAAGAATAGGAATCCTTAATATTGGTGAAGAATCAAATAAGGGAAACGATTTAATTAAACAATCGTTTGTTGCCTTAAAAAATATGCCAATTAATTTTATAGGTTATATTGAACCAACTAGATTATATTCTGATGAAGTTGATGTTGTTGTCTGTGATGGATTTACAGGCAATATATTGCTTAAATCATGCGAAGGAACATCAAAATTTCTTAAGTATATATATCAAGAGGCTATGACAAGTTCATTTCTTGGAATGTTAACCTCTTTTTTACTAAAAAAACATTTAAAAGCAAAGTTAAAAAAATATGACCCCAAGTTCCGTAACGGAGCCATGTTTGTAGGTTTAAATGGCATTGTAGTAAAAAGTCATGGTGGCGCTTGTGTAGATGCTTTTTATAATGCAATTCACATGGCTTACGAATTATCTCTTGCAAATCCACATGTTGAGCTTAAAACATTAATTAAAGAACCTTTATAGAGAATTTAAAATGAATGTAAAAATTACACATTGTGCTTCTTATCTACCTAAAACTATTCTAACAAACAAAGATCTAACAACGATGGTTGATACTACTGAAGAGTGGATCGTTAAACGTACGGGCATAAAGTCACGTTACATTGCTGACCCTTCTGAAACAGTATTAGATCTTGCTATTAATGCAGTTGATTCTCTAAAAGGCGAAGCAATTGACGCTCTAATTGTAGCAACATATTCTGCAGAAGAACGCATGCCAAATATAGCATCAAAGATTTTAAACAAACTTAATATGCCAAAAGTGCCAGCCTTTGATATTAACGTTGCTTGTTCTGGTTTTGTTTATGGATTATCTATTGCTAAAACTTATATTGATTCAGGAAAGTTTGAACGTGTGATGGTTGTTGGTGTTGATAAGAACTCAAAACATATTGATTGGACCGATCGCAACACATGTTGCTTATTTGGTGATGGTGCAGGTGTTGTCATAGTAAGCAAAACAGATGATAACAAGGTCTTTGACTTTGATTTAGGCTGTGATTGTGAATTTTCTGACGATTTAAAAACTGAGAAAAATGCTTTCGGCGATGAATACTTAGATATGAATGGTAAAAAAGTTTTTAAGCTTGCTGTAAACTATGGTGAAAAATTAGTTAAAAATGCAATTGATACTCTTAATGGAAATTTACCTGACTATATTATTTTTCATCAAGCCAATAAAAGAATTATTGATAGTATTGTTTCAGATTTTGATATTCCAAAAGACAAAATTAGTTATGCACTTGAACATCAGGGTAATACTTCTGCAGCGTCTATTCCTCTGGCTTTAGATCTGGCAATTAAAGAATCATCTATTAAGCCTGGTGATAAAATTTTAATGATTGCTTTTGGTGCTGGATTTTCCTGGGGCAGTGTTTTACTTGAATATTAGGAGGCAAATATGAGTAAGCTTGTTTTGGTTACAGGAGCATCTAGAGGGATTGGAAAGGCTGTATTTTTAAAATTATTATCTATGGGACATCGAGTCATTGGTACAGCATCAACTGAAAAAAGTAGTCAACTCATTCTGGATGGGGTAGAAAACCATGATCAGTGTTTTGCTCTGTATGGCGATTTAAACAATCCTAAAACAACAATGGCTCATTGGGCTGATGCAATTAATGAAAAATTTAAAGAAATGCCATCTGCTATTATTTCTAATGCTGGAATCACTAGGGATAATTTAATGTTGAGAATGACTGATGACCAATGGCATGATGTTGTTCAGGTAAATTTAAACGCAAACTACTACCTTGTAAAGACATTTCTAAAGCCTATGGTTAAAGCTAGAACTGGAAAATTTGTTTTTTTAGGTTCAGTATCTTCTCATGGTAACCCAGGTCAATCTAATTATGCAGCAACAAAAGCAGCTATTTGCGGTTTATCAAGATCTATCGCACTTGAGTATGGTGCAAGGAACATTACAAGTAATGTAATATCACCTGGTTTTATTGAAACTGATATGACCAACGAATTAACACTTGATCAGCAAAAAAGCATTACGGACCGAATTCCATTAAAGCGTTATGGTCAAGTTGATGATGTTGCCAATTTGGCATCTTTCTTAATTTCAAATGAGTCCAATTATATTACAGGACAAACAATTCATATAAATGGCGGTATGCGAACAACCTAAAGCTTGCAATCATCAGTTATTCATATAAAATACGCATATACGCATTAAACGGAGGAAAATAATGTCGGAACCAATTATCAAAAGAGTCAGCAAGATTGTCGTAGAACAACTTGGTATAGAAGAAAGTGCTATTTCAGCTACTTCTTCATTTCAAAATGACCTTGGTGCAGATTCACTAGATACTGTTGAATTAATAATGGCATTTGAAGAAGAATTTGGTGTTAATATACCTGAAGATGAAGCAGAAAAAATTGTAACAATTGCTGATGCAATTGAATATATTGAAAAGCATTCTGAGTAATCGTTTTGCCAAAAAAAGTTGTCATTACAGGGATTGGCTGTCTAAGTCCAATTGGAAACTCAGTCAATGAGGTTTGGCAATCTTTAATAGAAGGTGTTTCAGGGATAAGTTCTGTTGAAGATGATGTCTTAAAAACCCTCAGATCAACTATTTATGGTGGTGTAAAAAATCTTTCTAATTTTAAAGAAGATAAAACACTCAAAAGAATGGATCCATTTATTAAATATGCTGTTTGGGCCGCAGAACAATGTTTAGAAAATGCTAACCTAAAGGATGGTTGGTGTGACCCTTATAGAGTAGGCACGTTAATAGCAACAGGCATTGGTGGCTTAAATAACATTGAGATAAATGCAAAAAAAGCATTTGTTGATCCTAGTCGAGTATCACCTTTTTTTATTCCTGCAACTATCCCAAATATGGCATCTGGATTAGTTTCAATGAAGTATGGTTTTAAAGGACCATCTTTTACTATTTCTTCCGCCTGTTCATCTGGTACTCATGCGATTGCTAATGGTGCTATGATGATTCAATCAGGCTTAGTTGATGCAATGGTTGTTGGCGCCAGTGAAAAAGCGAGTGATCTTCTAGGGATGAGTGGCTTTAATTCCATGCGTGCTCTATCAAATAGAAATGATGACCCTATTAGCGCATCACGTCCTTGGGACAAAGACCGTAATGGTTTTGTTTTAGCAGATGGTGCGGGTATATTACTTTTAGAGTCAGAAGAAAATGCTAAAAAAAGAGGTGCTAAAGTTCATGCTGAGTTAGCTGGTTATGGATTTTCATCTGATGCATATCACATGACACAACCTGATGAAACAGGGGCAGCCGCAATTCATGCTATGGACCAAGCCATAAGCACAGCAGGGATAGAGAAAGAAGAGCTTGGATATATTAATGCACATGCAACATCAACTATTATTGGCGATGTCATTGAAGCCAGTGCAATTGAAAAGTGTTTTGCCTCCTCAAACCCCAATCTCTTGGTAAGTTCTACTAAGTCCCTACACGGACATTTACTTGGTGCTGCAGGTGCATTAGAAAGCATTATAACAATTTTATCTTTAAAGCACAGTAAAGCACCATTTACAATAAATTTAGACAACCTAGATTTTGATACTTCACTTAATTTCGTTTGTGATCAAATGATATCATATGATTCTAAATATGCTTTAACTAATTCATTTGGTTTTGGTGGTACCAATGGCAGCTTATTATTTAAAAAGGTTTAGATTTGACAAAATTTATAAAGAATATTCTAGACATTACTGATCAATATGATTTGATTATTAGTGATGTTTTTGGCGTAATACATGATGGTCAAAAAAGGCTCCCCAACGTAACATCATTTTTTAGTCATGTAGCAAATAAAGTTGCTCTATTAACGAATGACGGTAGATGTACTGATACAGTTAAATCACACTTGGAAGGTTATGCATTTATAAAAGAAAAACATTACAAAGATATTTTTACATCAGGTTACTTTTTAAACCAATTTTATCAAAATAATCCCTTGAAAAATCCTAAATGTTATATTTTAGATGAATATTTAACACCTAGTATTGCAAGTGTTAATTTAGTGACATCTATCCCTGGTGTAGAGGTTGTCGACCATATAGAAGATGCACAGTTTTGTTTTGTTGCGGGTGTTTGTAAATTAACATTAGATCAGATGATGGATAATCTAGAATTAATTAAGACATTAGAGATGTTATTATCAAACAGGTGTAAATTATTGTGTCCAAACCCAGATAAATTAGTAGTATATGGGGATGCGGGTTTAATTCCATTGGCTGGATATATTGCTGATATGTATGCTGAAATGGGTGGCGAGGTCATTAGTTTTGGTAAGCCAGCAAAATATCCATATGAATTTATT
>JAQWRO010000059.1 GCA_029243665.1 Gammaproteobacteria bacterium | reverse complement strand
ATCAATAGAAAATTTTCATGTACACCAATGCCATCAACAGTATCAAGCATTATTGATGTCTCGTTGTTTGAATTTATTAAACAGTCTGATTTACACCCCTATATGAGAAGTAATGGTCATGTTTAGTGGTATTATTGAAGAAGCCCTTACAGTTAATTACGTCAAACATAATAAGAATGACTTAATGATTTCTATGAAGCCTAGTTTTATGTCAGATTGTATTTTAGGACAAAGTATCGCGGTTCAGGGTGTTTGTTTAACAATTAACAAAATAGATGAGAATATTTCTTTTTATTTATCACCTGAAACACTTTCAAAAACAAATGTGTCAAAGTGGCGTGAAGGGGAAGTAGTCAACGCAGAAAGATCACTTCAATTGGGTGGTAGGATTGATGGTCATTTAGTTTCTGGGCATGTTGATGGATTGCTAAGTATTGATGAGATCACTGAACAAGGTGAGGCTTTCGAGGTAACCTTTAAGTTATCAAATGATAACCAAAAAAGACTTATTTACCCTAAAGGGTCTATAGCAATTGATGGCATTAGTTTAACCATCAATGAAATAGATAATGACTTATTTAAAGTTATGATTATTCCACATACTTGGTCAATGACATCAGCTAGAAATTGGCAGGTGGGTAAACATGTTCATGTTGAATTTGATTCCTTGGCAAAGATGATAGATCATCAACTCAAACTAAGAGATAATCAATGAGCCTTCATAAAGTCTTAAAGTCATTTACATCAGGAAAGCCTATCATTGTTTTCGATCATGAGAGTAGAGAGAATGAGGGTGATATTATATTACCTGCTCAATTTGCATCTCCTGAACTTGTTAACTGGATTACCATTCATGCAAGAGGACTAATCTGTGTTGCTTTATCACAAGCTAGAGCCGACACACTTAATCTTTCCTTGATGCCAAGAAGAGGCATTAAACCACTGTCATGCATGTTTTTACAATCTGTTGAGGCAGCCGAAGGTGTGACAACGGGAATCTCAGCATTTGATCGCTCCCGAACCATTCAATGGCTTGCCGATCCCACCAAAGGATCGGGAGATTTTACAACACCGGGACATGTATTTCCATGTTTAGCAAATGAGGGTGGTTTAAATGTTCGTCAAGGGCATACTGAAGCAGGTGTGACATTGTGTCAATTATCTAATTTAGAAGAAGCTGCAGTTATATGTGAAATTATGCATGATGATGGGAAAATGAAAAACTTTTCACAGTTAAAATCATTTGCAAATAAATGGGATCTTAATATGATTAGCATTAGTGATATTTTGGACTATAATTAGATGATGGATACAAATCAGCAACGTAATATAGCCTTAGTTATTAGCCAGTTTAATCTGCCAATCACAAGTCTTATGAAAGCCCAGGCAGTTGATGCTTTTGAGGATGTTTTCTCTCCTAATGATCAACTATCTATATTTGAAGTTCCTGGTGCAGTTGAGTTGCCTTTTATGCAACAAGAAGTCATTTTAGAACACAAAGTAGATGGTGTTATTATTTTGGGGTGTGTGATACAGGGAGAAACCGATCACTATGACTATGTTTGTCATATGGTATCCAATGGGTGTTTAGATGTTTCTTTGAAACACAGAGTGCCAATGGGGTTTGGTGTTATAACAGCACCTACATTTGAATTGGCAAAAGCTAGATGTACCGACGAACGTTCAAAAGCTAGAGAAACTGTGCAAGCCCTATATGATTTAATTCAGATTCAATCACGTATGAAGGAGCATAGATGAATATCAAACCGTCATTAATACCAAATTTACAAAGCATATCTAGAATGATCATTGCCTTGGTTTTTATCATTACAGGGTTTGATAAGTTAATGAACCTTAATGTGCTCTATACCATCCTGGCGCACAAGGAGTTTATAGCGTCCAAACATATGGTGATAATTTTTTATTCTTCGTTTGAATTAATTTTAGGATTGTTTTTATTGGTTGGTTATAAAATTAGATACGTGGCTTATTTGCTTGCTTTTCAGATATTTTTATTAACTTTTAGTATGCATGATTTTTGGTCGATGCTTGCACATGAAAAAATCATTAATCTGCAATTTTTCATGAAAAATATTATTGTTATTTTTGCATTAATTTATATTGGTTCAAACAAACCAGATCACTTATCTTTGGACAATGCATACCTCCAATTAAAGGAGCAAAATAAGCAACGGAAGCCTAAATGATTGAACTGAGGCAAGTTCGTTACCAGGACTGGCAAAATTTTTATGCATTGTTTACAGAATCTGAAATTCAAAAAGAGCTGCCGTTTACTCAGCCATTAAGCAAGTTTGAGTGTTATGTTTGGTTTTTAAGTATTTTTCTAAATATGCGTCAGGGCTTGGTTTATTGTCGTGTTATATCGATTAAAAAAAGGTTTTTAGGTATTATTTTTCTTGAGCAATATAATCCCATCCATAAAACAGCAAACATATCATTTGATCTTTCAAAAAGATATCAAGGTAAGGGCATTGGTCGAATAGCTGTTGCAAAATTCTGTCAACAGGCATTTCTAAGAAACAAATTGAACCGAATCAATGCCATTGTTAGGCCATCTAATGAAAAGTCACAAAATCTTTTAACAAACATTGGTTTTACAAAAGAAGCATCTTTAAAACAATATGTTCATTTTAAAGGCAATTTAATTGATGTGTTCCTATATAGAAAATGTAGAGATGAACAAAAAGCCAATTAGTCTATATATTCACTTTCCTTGGTGTGAAGTTAAATGCCCATATTGTGATTTTAATTCATATGTGCTCAAACATAAAAAAATAGATGTAGATGACTATATTGATCGTCTTTTGCTCGAATTAGACGAAAGAAAAAAATATTACCCTCAAAAAGACATACAGTCTGTATTTTTTGGTGGTGGTACGCCTAGCTTAATGAGTGCAAGTCAAATTAGTAAGGTTTTAGAACGAGTGACAGAACTTTTCAACCCCATAGACTCTTTTGAGGTAACCATTGAAATGAATCCAGAGTCAGTGACAGATAAGCTTGTTAAAAAGCTTAAATCTACACTGGTTAATAGGATATCCATGGGTGTACAAAGCTTTAATGATGAGCATCTTAAGGTATTAGGTCGTATACATAATTCAGATAAAGCACTTAAAAGTTTAGATATTATTTGCGAATCATTTGATAATGTCAATATTGATGTCATGTATGGTTTGCCAAACCAATCAACCAAAGCTGCAATGAAAGATTTGGAAACGGCACTTCAATTTCCAGTCAAACATTTTTCATGGTATCAATTAACCCTTGAGCCTCAAACGGCTTTTTATAAAAACATTCCTAAAGGAATTCCTAAGGAAGATTTAATAATTGATATTGAAACTGTAGGTAGGCAACTAATTAAAAATTATGCATTTAATCATTATGAAATATCTGCATATGCAAAAAATAAAAAGGAGTGCCTTCACAACCTTAATTATTGGCAGTTTGGTGATTATATGGGCATCGGTGCTGGTGCACATAGCAAATACAGCAAAGGTAATGCTCAATTTCGGTCATGGAATCATAAAAAACCTGAAACTTATATGGATCATGATTTTCGTGGCTGGGAGCCAATAGAAAATCATGAGTTATCATTTGAATATTTTTTAAATCGTATGCGACTTAAATCTCCTATATCAAAAAAAGAATTTGAGCAGGCAACAAATTTAGACCATTCACAGATAGTGACTAAAATGTCCTTATTGAAACAAAAAGGATTAATGAATGATGTTGCAGCTGGGTGGGAAATGACCAAGCTGGGTCATAATTTTTATAATGATGTTGTTTGTTCTTTCATTAAAGAGGATAAAAAATAAACAAGATTTGTTTGTCTTGTTAAATCTTTATTGTTTTTTACTGACATAATCAGCGCTTTTCGTTGACATAAAATGACAACTAATTCTTTGCCTCGTGTCATAGCTGTATAAAGAAGATTTTTATTTAACATCATATAATGTTGCATCCCTATCGGAATAACAACAGCTGGATATTCTGATCCCTGGCTTTTGTGAATTGTTATGGCATATGCTGGCAAGATATCTTCAAGCTCCTGGCGCTTTAGATCGATAGGTTTGTTTTCTATATTTATGCCAACGTTTGAGTCATTGATGTAGGTTATATAACCAATGTCTCCATTAAATATTTCTTTTTCATAATTGTTACGTTGGACGATGATTTTATCACCGACGGCATACCGTTGATTTTGAAATGTTATTTGCTGAATTGGGTTTGGATTTAAAATTTGTGCAAGCGTATGATTAATAGACTGACTACCTAGTATGCCTTTCTTCATTGGTGTTAATACTTGTATATCTCTTATTGGATCAAGGTTGAAGCGCTTAGGAATACGTTCACTCACTACTTTGATTAATTGTCTTTGTAATGTTGAAGGATCATCGTTTTCTATGACATAGAAATCAGCATCATCTTTTTGAATGGGTAGTTTGTTATTATTTACTCTATGTGCATTTGTAATGATTAGCGAATCTTTTGACTGGCGAAATATTTGAGTTAATCGGATGACATACATTGGAAAAGTTTCAATCAAATCTTTCAGTATAGCACCAGGGCCTATTGAAGGTAATTGATCAATATCTCCAACAAATATTAATTTTGTATTTGCATGAATAGCTTGAATCAACCCGAAGAAAAGTCTTATATCTATCATGGAAGCTTCATCGACAATTAAGCAATCAGTTGATAGTGGGTTGCTAAGATCTTTCTTGAAATGACCTGAAATGGGGTCATAATCAAGCAGTCTATGGATGGTTTTTGCTTCATGACGAGTGCTTTCTTGGAGTCTTTTAGCAGCTCGTCCCGTTGGCGCACATAGTGACACTCGATAACCACTATAAAGCATTGATTGTATAATTGTTTTAACAAGCGTGGTTTTACCAACCCCTGGACCACCAGTGATGACAGAAGTGTTCTGCTTTAAAGCTTGTTCAACACAAGCAACTTGTTCATCTGTGGGCTTGAAACTATCAATGTGTACAGGAATTTTTGATTGAACATGTTTTTGTTTAAAGCGTCTATACATGAGTTCTGAACAATGTTTTTCTAGGTCATGCAAATATTTCAAAGCGATGACAGTTTCGTCATTTAAAGCATATTTAACAATATTGCTAGGACATTCATTTACTATGATTTTTTGAATTAATGACATTTCTAAAGCGAGATTTTTTTGTGTGTCTTCTATGGCATCGGATAGCTTGCTCCAGCAATGACCATCCTGAGCTTTTTGGTCTAGAAAGTGCTTAATGTAAGCAAGAATTCTTTCGGGTGAATCTTTGTCTAGGCCCAGTTTAATTGCTATTTGGTCACATGTTCTAAATCCAAATCCATTTAATTTCTGTGATAATAAATATGGGTTCCTTTTAAGTATTCGAATGGTATCACTGCCAAGCGCATCACAAATGCGATCTACCTTGGTATTTGAGATGCCCATTGATTGTAAAAATATTGAAGTTTCTTTATAAAGTTTATCGTGTTGCCAAGACTCAATTAATTTAGCAATTTTTTTTTCACCGATGCCAGGAAGTAAAGATAGTTTTTCAGGTTGGTTGTCAATGATGTCAATGACATCTAGATCAAATGTATCTACCATTAATTTAGCAAGTTGAGGTCCAATCCCTTTGATTCTGCCACAACTGAGGTAATTAATTAGACCTTGTTTGGTTTTAGGAAGAATGATTTCGATGATTGATGCTTTGAACTGCTTCCCATAAGTTGCATCATTAATCCATTCACCTTGTAATTTGATGTTAAGTCCAGCTGCAGGTTGATTGCAAAAACCTACCACATCAATTTCTTCGTTTTTAAATATGCATTTTAAAACACAGTAATTGTTATTTGGATTGTGAAAAACAATTTTTTTGATACAGGTGTTCATCGTTGGTAAAAAAAAAAGCGGCTTAACCGCTTTTTTTAAAGTAAAGTTAAATTACTTGCTTTCGTTAACAAGTTTTTTAAACTTAGCGCCAATTTTGACACCTACTACGTATGCTTCTGGTATATTAATGACTTCGCCATTTTTTGGATTTCTACCAGTTCTTGCAGGACGTAATTTACGCTTAATATTTAACACACCAATGATGCTTACTTCTTCACCAGAAGCAACTTTATTCATAATTGTGTTAATTAGTTTGTTAACAATTTTATCTAATTCAGTCTTACTGTATCCAGCTAATTCTGGATCTGAAGCTAATTCTTGAATTAATTGTGCTTTGTTAGTCATATAAACTCCTATATTATGGTTCGGAAAAACCTATTTGATGATGTAAAGCTAACATAGAAATATGATTTAATCAAACGAATCCTTTAATTTGTGGGAGTTTTTTTTAAAATTACTTAATATTAGCTTAATTTTATAGTGTTAGCATAATTAATAAGGCGGTATTTTGTACGAAAATGATTTATAAGCTATAGTAGTACTAATCAATACGCAAGGATGATGAGGTAGCATTGATGATTTATACAAAAGAAATTAAAGATTACGTAAACAATGGGCATTATCATAAAGATCTTGAAGAATTAGTTCAACAAGCTAAAGTATTCATTAGCTATGAAATGCTTACAAATAAAAGTAATAAAGCAATTATTATTGATATTGATGAAACCATATTGTCAAATTTACCATACATCTCAAAACAAATTCATTTGAATGATGTTGAAAAATTAAATCGTTGGCAAAAAACTTCATCTTGTGAGGCAATCATGCCCATTTTAGCCTTATATAATTGGCTTCTAGATAAAGAAGTAAAGATCTACTTTGTTACAGCAAGACCCCTAGACCTTAAAGATGCTACTATTGAGAATTTTAAAAGACTTAATATTCAACAATCAGAGATTATTTTTAGAGATCAAGCCATATGGCCTGTTCCAAAAGAATTCAAGATTGCAATGCGTAAAAAGATCGTAAATAATGATTATGATATTATTTTAAATATCGGTGATCAACCAACAGACTTCGAAGGTGGATATTGGAAAAGAGCATTAAGGGTCCCCAATCCCTTTTATATAGAATCAAAACTACCTTGGCAAAAGGATCGAGACGTTGCTGTTTAGTTTTTTTAGGGTTGATAACATTAGTACATGGTGAGCTTGTTACGCCTTTAGAGCAGCTAATTAACCATTACAATTCGCTTGATAGGAATCAAATTGAAAATCTAACTGTTATTTTTGATATTGATGATACGATATTATCAAATCAATTGATTATCAATTCTGACCAAGGTTATCAGCTTGACCATGTTATCGGTTATCAGCGTTTATCTAAGTTACCTTTTATTTATGATCAGAAATTAATTTATGATTGGTGCTTGACGCATAATATCAAAGTTGTTTTTATTACTTTTAGATGCGAAAGTGAAAGGTTGCAAACCATTAAAAATCTAAAACAACAAAATATTTCTAAATGGGAAAAGCTCATCCTTTTCTCTAAGCCATGTAATTATGATTTAATTTCTGCAAAAGAATATAAAACCATTGAAAGAAAAAAGTTAACTGAAGCTGGGTATCACATCATTGCAGCAGTAGGTGATCAGTACAGCGATATCCATGGCGGATATACAGATCTAGCAATTAAATTAGAAGATCCTGGCTACTATACGAAGTAATATTTATTAATGCTATTTTCATATAAGCATTTTTTAATGCTTGTAGATCATTTAATGAGATATGTTCGTCAGATTTATGGGCACTATAATTTTTTGGTCCAAATTCAACTAATTCATAATGATCCGTAGAAAAAAATCTTGCATCCGATGTGCCACCTGATGTTGATAAAAGAGCTTTCCTATCTGAGCCATCAGCAATTGCTTGCTGTATTTGATTTGCAAATGAAAGGGATTGATTAAAAAAAGGTTTGGCTTGATTTAACCATATACTTTCAATTTCAAACCCTTTTTGATTATTAGTGAAAATGATTTCCTGCACTGTATGTTTAATGGCTTCTATTGTTAAAGAGGGGTTGAATCGCCAATTCATCTTGATTGAACACATAGATGGTGTAGCATTAAAAACATTTGAATTTGAATCAATATCAACAATAGTTATTTTTGAATCATCAAAATTAGGATATGCATTTCCCCATTTATAGTTGTTCATCGAATACATTATATCAATTGCAACATCAAGTGGGTTTTGGCATTGCTTTGGATAGGCGACATGTCCGGCTTGCCCAGATATATTTATTTTAAGGTTAAGAGAGCCCCTTCTGCCAACTTTAAGTGTGTCTCCAATGTGATGTTCTGAAGTTGGCTCTCCGATTAAAACTTTTTTAATGTTTTTAAGTAGGTTGCTGTGGTGTTTAAGTACATATTCAATACCAAAATCACTTTCGCCTTCCTCGTTGCTTGTGATTAAAAAGGCAATGTTAGGTTTTTTTTGATTCAGGTGGCATTCGGCTACTACAGCAAGCATGGCTGCAATACTTGATTTCATATCAACAGCACCACGACCATAAAGAACACCATTATCAAGAACAGCATTAAAAGGCGGATGTTTCCATTCGGATACATTAGCAGGAACAACATCAGTATGACCAACAAATAAAATTGTTTCAGTATTAAGTCCGTCACTTGGAACCGCTAAGAAATTGGTCACGTTGTTGTGGTTGATTTCTCGACAACGATAACCATAGTTTTTGAGGGCATTCATAAGCCATTCATGGCTACCAGCATCATTAGGTGTCACAGATGAAAAAGAAATTAAAGTTTGTGTATTAAATAAAACGTCAGTATAATCACTCATATATGAGAATTATATAGTATTTAAAATTTAATTTCTTGAAAAATTTTAAATAGACCATATATAAGAGTTATTCTAATTAATGTAAGTTTTTATAAGAGAGAATATTATGAGTATTAAGCCTTTAACAAATCATGTTGTTGTTAATATAGCTAAACAAGAAACCTCGGCTGGTGGGATTGTTTTAACAGATGCAGAAAAGCCTAACTCAGGTGAAGTTGTTTTTTGTGGTCCAGGTGTCATGAATAAAGATGGTTCACATTTGCCAATGAGCGTTAAAACAGGTGATAGAGTTGTATTTGGTCAATATTCTGGCACTGAAACAACCATCAAAGGTGAAAAATACCTTGTTATGCGCGAAGATGACATTGTTTGTGTAATTGAGTAATTAATAAATTTAAAGGAGAAATTATGTCAAAAGATATTATTTATGGTTCACAAGCCTACGAGAAAATGGTCTCAGGTGTTGATGGCCTTGCAAATGCTGTTTCAGTAACATTGGGACCAAGAGGCCGGAATGTTGCTTATGAAAAATTTGGTGATACCATTGGTGTTACTAAAGACGGTGTTACTGTTGCTAAAAACTTTTCTATGAAAGATCGTCAAGCAAACGCCGCTGCTCAAATGCTTAAAGAAGCTGCGCAGAAAACAAATGATGTGGCTGGTGATGGTACTACAACAGCTACTGTTTTGGCTAGATATATTGTTAAAGAAGGTTACAAAGTTGTTACTGCTGGCATGAATCCAATGGATGTTTCACGTGGTTTTGCTCAAGCTGTGAAAAAAGTAGTAGAGGAAATCGAAAAAATTTCTAAACCTTGTAATGATGCAAAATCAGTTGCACAAGTTGGAACAATCTCAGCAAACTCTGACAAAGCCATTGGTGAGATGATCGCTAAAGCTATGGAAGCTGTAGGTAAAGAAGGTGTAATCACTGTTGAAGAGGGTAATAGTCTTGAAAATGAACTGAACACTGTTGAAGGTATGCAGTTTGATCGTGGTTACTTATCCCCATATTTTGTAACCAATCAACAAAATATGTCTGTTGAATTAGATAATCCATTTATACTTGCAGTAGACAAGAAGGTATCTAATATTCGCGAAATGATCAATTTGTTAGAAGGTGTTGCTAAAGCAGGTAGACCCTTGTTGATTATTGCTGAAGATGTAGAAGGTGAAGCATTAGCAACATTAGTTGTTAACAATATGCGTGGAACTGTCAAAGTATGTGCAGTTAAAGCCCCGGGCTTTGGTGATAGACGTAAAGCAATGTTAGAAGATTTAAGTGTTTTAACAAAATCAACTGTTGTCGCTGAAGAAATTGGCATTAAGCTTGAAGAAGCTGGTGTTGAAGTTTTGGGTGGTTGTAGACGTGCTGTCATCACAAAAGAAAATACAACATTAATTGATGGTAGCGGTGAAGAAGATGCAATCAAATCACGCATCAAACAAATTAGGTATGAAATCCAAAATGCAACTTCTGACTATGACAAAGAAAAGCTTCAAGAAAGACTTGCCAAATTAGCAGGTGGTGTTGCAGTAATCAAAGTTGGTGCAGCTACTGAGTCTGAAATGAAAGAAAAGAAAGCCCGTGTTGAAGATGCGTTGAATGCAACTCGTGCAGCTGTCGAAGAAGGCATCGTACCTGGTGGCGGTGTTGCATTGATTCGTGCATCTAAAGTGCTTGAGAATTTAGAAGGTGAAAACCAAGACCAAACTGTTGGTATTAAAGTTATCGCTAAAGCATTGCAGGCACCATTGAGACAAATCGTTGAAAACTGCGGCGAAGATGCTTCCGTTGTTGTAAACGAAGTAATGAAAAACAAAGATAACTGGGGTTATAATGCATTAACAAATGAATATGGTGATATCGTAGAAATGGGTATCATTGATCCTGCTAAAGTTACAAGAAGTGCACTTCAAAATGCAGCTTCAATTGCTTCTATGCTTGTTACTACTGAATGTCTAATGACAGACGAGCCAAAAGAAACAAGTGCTGGTGGTGATGCTGGCGGCATGGGCGCTATGGGCGGCATGGGAGGCATGGGCGGAATGATGTAAGTCATCTTCTCAAGTCGAAAAAGACTCGTCTATATGGCGAGTTTTTTTT
>JAQWRO010000027.1 GCA_029243665.1 Gammaproteobacteria bacterium | reverse complement strand
GATGAGATGCAATCTCACCAAATGCCAACCAATCTTCTAATACGGTCACACGTTTATGATACTGAATGGGTAAAGACTGCCCTTGCAACATAGGTCTTTGCCAACCGGTTGCCGCTAACTGATCCCCAATGTCATGAAAATCTGAGACCACATTGGGAACATCACTGCCAAGCACTCGGTTCAAAACGGGGATACTCATCGGTCCTGGCGTCACAAATATCATAAAACCATTACAATGCATTCTGAGTTTTGACCAAACAGCTTTGGCAATAGGCTCCTGAATTAAATGAATGGGCGGCAAAGTCCAGAGGATCAAATCATATACATCCTGATCTTTAAGTTGGTTAAAATCGTTAACTGTTTGAATGGTCAGTGCGTCGCAGCTAAACCCACCCGCTTCTGCCCACCATGTTTGTGCAGCGGGTTGTTCTCGATCAAGGATCAATATACGTTTGAAATTTGGCCCAAGAATTTTTTTAAATTCTAATAGTCGAGCGGCCATGGTTTGCCATAAGAAATTCATGATCTTAGTTTATGAGGTTTTTCAAGATAAATCTAGTATCTAGCTGCCTGGCTTGTATCGACCTAATTGATTGTAATCGATATCTTGATTTTCTTTTGGTGGAGTTTTGGTCTTGGGTGGAGTGATGTCAACCATCTTACCACTTCTAAAAAATCTCATAGGCCCCCAACTCGATGGTCTACCTGGAGTAACCTGACGCTGTGTTTCACTGGGTTGATCTTTAAAAGCAGTTAAGTTTAAATTCATGTTCATCCATTGCTCTAAATCTACCCAGGTTTCATTAACACCTGATTTTTTTGCACCATTTAAAAAACCAAACCATGTGTTCACATCGCCAATCAACTGATCTGGATGCAAATGTTCTAAATGCCTTCTTTCTCGACTGTTTAAGCCATGGCCATAATGCATATATAATTGCCATGAACGAATCATCCCTGGCACATTATTCATAGTCCACCTTGCTGTAAGACCTGCAAGTAAAATTGCGCCAAGACCAAATAAAACATCTTTATTAAATAAGACAGATGCAAGCCCAAAATTAATAAATAAACCTAAAAACATAAATGCAGCAATAACCGCAACCATCATCCAAGGCTGGATGGTCCAATTAAATTTAGAAGATTGCTTCAACTGATCCATTTCTGGTAATAAAACTTGATCTCTTAGAAACGCAAAAGATTTTTGCATGTCTAAGAAAATATCTTGTCTTAATTGAAGTTCAACAGAACCAGGCTGAAACCTTAATCCTTCTTGAAAACATTTTTTTAACCAAGGATTTCTAGAAACCTGAATCACAGAGAGTACTTGGTTAGACAATTGTTTCTTAATGTCTTGATATGTATTGATGTGATATTCACTTGAATCGTTAAACATCATTGCTGTTTCAACAGCTATGCGATATGCAATATATGCTTTGAATGCTGGGACCATATCTGAGTCTGCATCAAAACGCTGCTCAACCATTGCAATATATTTTGGGGAAACTAGATTATAAATCCAATTGAAAGCTTCCTGTCTTTGTTGCTTAAAGTGTAACTTTTCTTCCATCATCACAATTTCCTTATCGTGGTTACCATGTATACATACTATAGTTGATTATCGACAACTTTTTTTAAAAAACTGAATTGAGCACAACAACATTACATGCTATCTTATTGAATAAGATGAAACATTTTTTTATTTTCTTAATTCGATTTTACCAAGTATTTATCTCTCCAATGCTTGGAAAACGCTGTCGTTTTCACCCAACATGCTCTGAATATGCCAAACAAGCATTTGAGACATTGCCAGTCCATAAAGCGTGTTGCAAAACAATCTGTCGTTTATCCAAGTGCCACCCATTCAACAAAAGCAATCCTGTAGATCCATTATGAATCAACATTCATTTAAACACCTTTGTCAACTAACGCTTACAGGTGGTTCAGAACGTGTTTTGAACAATTTAATTACAAGCGAACTTTCTAAAATTACAGCAACCCCTCAGTGGACAGCGTTTTGCAATGCCAAGGGACAAGTGATTACAACATCATGGCTATCAAAAATAGAGTCTGCCTATACCTTAACCTGTCATGAAACACTGACCGACATACTCATCAATCATATTCAACGGCATGCGCTTAGGCATCAATTCACAGTTAAGATCCATGAATCATTGGCGCTACCCAAAAGCTTCTCAACGATTGAAGATGCCATTCAACAAGGATACCCAATCATCGCAATCGAACTAAGTGAGCAGTTCATACCACAAATGCTTGGCATGCAGCATCATCCAGACGCAATCAATTTTGAAAAAGGATGTTACCTGGGTCAAGAAATTGTGATGCGAGCAGAACAGTTAGGACAAGTCAAAAGGACTTTAAACAAAGGAAGCATCCATCAGCTACCGTCAGAACAAGATATTCTTAACGAGCAAGGCAAACTGAGTGGCAAACTTATCAATGCATCTAACCAAGCACCCTACACCTTTAACATGGTGACAAAGAACCATGAAGAGGCGTTGTATCTTGATGGAAAGAAAATTGAATTACTCAGCTGATGACGCTTTGGGTCTCATCTGAGGAAATAAAATCACTTCTTTAATGCTCGATTGATTGGTAAATAACATCACTAATCGATCAATACCAATACCCGCACCAGCAGTTGGTGGCAAGCCATATGACAATGCTTCTACATAATCATGGTCATAATCCATTGCCTCTCCGTCACCGGCAAGCTTGCGAGCCATTTGAGCCTCGAAACGTTGGGCTTGATCTTCAGGGTCATTTAATTCGTTAAAGCCATTGGCCAATTCTCTGCCCCCAACAAATAACTCAAAACGATCAACGAGTGCAGGATCATCATCGCAACATCTGGCTAAAGGCGAGACTGCTTTTGGATAATGTGTGATATAAGTTGGTTCAATTAAGTTTGACTCAACTGTTTTTTCAAACAAATGGTACTGCAATAAACCCCAATCGTCCTCATCTGTATAAACGACATCATGTTGATCACAATAGGACCTTAGATAAGCTTCATCTCTCATCTTATTTGCATCCAGTTCTGGGTTATAATCCAAAACAGATTGCGTGAGTGTCATTCTTTTAAAAGGCTTTGATAAATCAAATGTTGCCTCATCTAACTCAATGTTGTGCGTGCCTAATACTTTTTCTGCAATCAAACACATCAATGACTCAATCATTTTCATTAAATGCTCAAAATTAGCATATGCTTCATAAAACTCACAGGATGTAAATTCTGGGTTATGTCGTGTCGACAAACCCTCGTTACGAAAACAACGATTAATTTCAAATACACGGTCAAAACCACCCACAATTAATCTTTTTAGATGCAATTCAGGTGCAATTCTTAAGAAAAGTGGTAAATCCAATGCATTATGGTGCGTATTAAATGGTAACGCTGTCGCCCCACCACTGATTTGATGAAGCATTGGGGTCTCTACTTCCATATAATCTTTTTCAGTAAAAAAGCTTCTCATCAAGTGAATGATTTGCGACCTTGCCTTAAAGACCTTTCTAGATGCTTCATTGACCATGATGTCTAAATATCTTTGTCTAAATCTAAGCTCATTGTCTTGTAGGCCATGAAATTTATCAGGCATTGCATACAAACATTTAGACAATAAACGAATATGATTTACCTCAATGGTCAACTCACCTTTTTTAGTTTTAAAAAGTTTACCTTTAACCTCGAGGATATCACCCAAATCCCAATGTTTGAATGCTTCATAATCTTCATCACTGATAATGTTTTTGGTTACATATAATTGAATCTGACCGGAGCGGTCTTGCAAATGAGTAAAACTTGCTTTACCCATAATACGTCGAGTCATCATGCGACCACAGACACTCACTTCAGTAGCAGGTATCTCATCTGCTTCTTGAAAATCATCTAGTAATGATTGAGCTAAATTCGCTGGCATCATAGACATTGGATAAGCACAATCAGCATCACGCCAAGTCTTCAACTTCTCCATACGTATTAAATGTTGGTCTCTTTGATCGTTCACATGATTATCATCTTGCATGTATTATCCCTCACGTTCTTTTAAATAGGCTACTATAAAATCGGTTAAATCACCATCCAATACAGCTTGTGTGTTTGTTTTTTCAACACCTGTACGAAGATCTTTGATTCTTGACTGATCAAGAACATACGACCTAATCTGTGCGCCCCAACTGATGTCTGTTTTCGATGATTCTAAAGCTTGTTGCTTGTCTAATTGTTCTTGACGCCTCAATTGATGTAACCTTGCTTTCAGCTGCGCCATGGCTTGCGCTTTATTTTTGTGCTGAGAACGATCATTCTGACACTGGACGACAATACCAGATTCAAGATGCGTAATTCTAACAGCAGAATCGGTTGTGTTCACATGCTGACCACCTGCACCACTTGAACGGAAAGTATCAATTCTAATTTGACTTGGATCTATGACAACTTCTTCACTGTCTTTTATTTCTGGAGTTACAAACACCGAAGCAAAGGATGTGTGACGACGGCTCCCACTATCAAAAGGTGATTTACGCACCAAGCGATGGACACCTAACTCAGAGCGTAACCAACCATATGCATAATCTCCCTCTACTTTTAAAGAGGCTTGCTTAATACCCGCAACGTCACCTGGAGATTGTGACATAATCGTGTACTTGAACCCTTTTTGCTCTAAAAATCGTTCATACATTCTTAGTAACATCGCTGCCCAATCTTGTGCTTCAGTTCCGCCAGAACCAGATTGAATATCAAGAAATGCTCCATTCTCGTCTTCTTCTAGACGAAACATTCGATTAAACTCTAATTTAGCAAGGTATGTATCAGCTTTTTCAAAATCTTTAGCAATGGCTTTTAAAGCATTTTCATCATGTTCGCTCGCAGCCATTTCAATTAAATCATCACCGTCAGCTAATAACTGACTGACTTGATTGATATTAGCAACGACACCCTCAGATTTTTTTAGATTTTGTTGCAAATGTTGCATTTTCTCTAAGTCTGACCAAACGGCTTCATCTGCCATTTCAGCTTGGATGCGTGTGATTTCTGTTAAATGATGTGGATAGTCAAAGAAACCCCCTCATCTCATCAAATCTGTGAGATAAAGTGGCAAATTGTTCAAGTAAGGATGTTTTTTCAAACATAATATTTAATCTAGTTGAATGTGGGTCGTGAGCGACTCGAACGCTCGACCAGCGGGTTAAAAGCCCGATGCTCTACCAACTGAGCTAACGACCCAGAAAATTTTATAATACGCCAAACTTTGTCTGATATCAAGCCTAATTATGCTGAATATTAATCCATTGCTTATATTGAACTTTTGCCAATTGTGCAACAGGAGATCTTGGATAGCCGTCAATTAAGTTTTGGTAAGCATTTTCAGCTTCTTTATGACGACCTGTTTGCCAATAAATGGTCATTAATCTCAACCAAGCATCCGGTGCTTTAGCATCTCGTTTTTGCTCAGAAACCTTAACGAATAGCGGCTCTGCATTTAAAAGCTCACCTTGTAAAACCATTAAGTTAGCCAGTTCAAACATGGCATGGTAGTGATGTTTAGAATTTGGATATTGATCAATGAAACGCTTGAGCGCGATCTGCGCTCTTTTCATATCTTGTTTGGCAAGCATGTTTTTAATGTCTTGATATAATTTATCCTGATTATTATCAACCTTCTTTGTAGTAGGTGTAGGCTCATTCATGACTTGATTTTTTTTAGCCACCGCAGATTGTAATTGGGCCACTTTTTCTTCTAACTCAGCCACATTGGCTTGATCCAAAAGTTCAGAAAGATAGTCAACACGATGTTCCAAGCGAGCAATCTTTTTTTCTAAAAGCGCAATGCGCGGATCACTGTCCTCCTCAGTCATTTGAGCATTTGAAACAGATATGGCAGCCAACATACAAATTAGCCAACGCGTATAGATGAACATAATGAACATTCCCTCATTTGAATTTGATTATAACTTAAACCCTGCATTCTTAAAAATTGCTGTAATTGATTAGCCCTGGACTGCCAAAGGGCACGATCATAACTCTCAGCCTGTGTGACTGGACTTGGCACATCTATCGATAAAAAAGCTTGGTCTTGTTTAGATATTTGATCAATCATCTCAAGCAATACCTGTTGTTCAATTTTGCTTACATTTTTGACGTTCTGAATATATTGGAGTTCGTGTTTGGAATCATCATTCATCAAAAGCGGCTCAGAACCACAACCCGTTAAAAGCATGCCCACTAAAATAAAAGAAAACACATATAATTTATATGTAATCTTTAATCCTTCAGGTCTTAAACTTGCCATAAACGATGCATCCAGTAATATTGTTCCGGGTATTGTTTGATCACTTGCTCAAGCTCAGAAATATATGCATCTTGAACATTATTTAACGGAAGTGGCTTCGTGTGAATCACAAGCTCATCGTTTTCAAACATACAACTAAAGAAATAACATGGTACTTGATAACGTGCAACTAATTTTTGACTACCTATTGGAAATTTCATGGGCATACCAAAAAAATTGGACTGATAACCTGCACCCTGATCGGAAGCTAATCCCAGATGCCCGTGCTGTTTAAAGCCTTTCAATGCATCCTTCAATTGAGTCAAACTATCCCATGTATGTAAGCCAGGGCTTTGACGGAAACGGAACAATAATCGATCTAATGATTTAATTCTACTTTGCTTGTATAACCAATGTTGATTCTCAAGACCATACTTATTTAAAATAAACGGCACTAACTCCCACAAACCGACATGACCGCTAAACATAAAAACAGCAGGTGCTTTTAGCATGGCTTCAAAATGCTCTGGATCGTTCATTCGAATTTTTTTACTATGAACCACCTGCTTCAGCCTTGGGACATAAGCAAGCAACCTCGCATGATGAAGGTAACTCTGCCACGCAATCGCTTTCGCTTCTTTTTCTGGGTATAAGCGTTGCAAATTATGACACGTCACTTTCCAACGAAAAGGAATGCAAACTTTAAGCATGATTGCCAATGTTTTGATCCAAACGTTTTCAAACCATTTTGAAATCATATAACATCCATCCAGGAAGTTGATAGAACATTGACCTGTATGTTTTTCCGATCGGAAACATCGCCTTCAAAACCAACCAACATGACCTGACTTGATGTCGCCACCAATAAGCCATAAGGTGTAGGCGCAATGGCCCTTACATTACTCTGATTCAGAAACATTTTGGTCTCTTGCTTGGTAGAATCAAATACCATGATTATATGTTCTATGGCATCGTACCAATACAATTGGTGGTGGTACATCATAGGCATCGACATTGACTCACCCTCTAATGGCAAATGACTTTTAATTCCATTCTGAGTTAATTTATATAATTGAGGTGATTTCTTTTGATCAGAAATAAAAACAACCTTGCCATTTGAAACAGTTGGTGAAACATCAATACTCTTACCAAAGGTCAACTGTCTTGGTGAATCATTATCCATATAAAAGAGCTTTTGAATCCCATGTACAGATTTTGTGAAAAGAAGCTGTGATTGCGACGCATCCCAAACAAGATCATTTAAAGGAGTCTTTGAATGATAAACCATATGATGTGTTTTAAACGCACGATCATAGCGTTTAATGTCATAAGCATCGGATGTATGCTTAATGTAATATAATGACTTTGCATCAGGGGTCCATGCCAAACTAATGATCGGCGCTTTACTTTTAAAAAGAATACTTCGATTATCTAAATTTCTATCCGCTTGCTCAACAATGTAGTCATCATTATCAACACGTACCCAAGACACCCTGCCTGAAAAAAGACTAGGCTTCCCCGTCAGTCCTTGAAGCACCGCATCACTACACCCATGTGCTGCCCATGAGGCATCACTTTTTTCATATTTAAAAGTGCGCTCTACAAGAATATCATTGTTTTCAGACCTTAATCGACACTGCATCATCCCCCAATTCTTTTGATAAGTGAGCAACAACTGAAGTTTGCCAGCATGATAATTAGCTTTTGAAGACTTGAGATCTGCCCTGATAATTTCAGACATAGCCTTTAATTCATCTTGATGTGATTGCAAAATGATCATAGGCATTGCAAAACTAAACTGAATCAAAAAAAGTAGACAAATCTTACGCATAAACTCAATTATATCAATTTGATGATAGGCTTTCCAGCTTGTCTTCATTTAACCATAAACTCAATGGCGCATGATCCGAAAATACTGGATTGGGATGAACCATCGTTTTATCTAATGCCAAGGTTAAATCATGATTGGTTATATGATAATCTATGCGCCACCCAACATTTTTAGCCCTAGCCTGCCCCCGATAAGTCCACCATGTATACTCACCTTCAGCTTGATTTAGATGTCTAAATGCATCCAACCACTGTCCAGATTCAAACAATTGATCCAACCAGGCGCGTTCTTCAGGTAGAAAACCAGAATTTTTCTGATTGCCTCGCCAATTTTTCAAATCAATTTTCTTGTGCGCAATATTCCAATCACCAGAAATAACGGTTGGTCT
This sequence comes from Gammaproteobacteria bacterium, assembly GCA_029243665.1. Taxonomy (GTDB): domain Bacteria; phylum Pseudomonadota; class Gammaproteobacteria; order Comchoanobacterales; family Comchoanobacteraceae; genus JAURNZ01. Next base: position 2,785 of record JAQWRO010000027.1, on the reverse strand, counting down.
TTTTAAATTTTTCATCCATTCATAGAGCTCATCCATCATCTCATATTTTATGGCTTGGCGAGCATCTCCAGAAGTCCCTGAAGGCAAATAAAGAGAATAGACATCACAATGCGCCAAAGACACGCCCAGCAAACGCCCTTCCGAACACCATAAACCAGAGAGTGGCTTAAGCACATCTATGACAGCTTGTTTGGTATAAACAGCAACGCCACTGTAACCTGGTTTATCTGCATCGAGAAAAAATCGCTCATATCCTGCTGGTTTATAAACTTCGTCATCTAGTTGATCAATTTTCGCTTTAGTCTCCTGGACACACAACACGTCAACATCATGTGTTAAGAACCAATCAAAAAAAGTTTTTCTTGCTGCCGAACGGATGCCATTGGCATTAAAAGACATGATATGCATAGCACTACCTCATTTGAAAATTAACTTATGATAATGTTACACTTTTTTTTATTAGAAGAGAACATTTATGACACCCAACCCGTCGCTATTTAATCATCAACAAACAAAGATGCCATACATCATTCCAATGGTTGATATCGACATTACAAAAACAGGACTAATTATTGATAAAATCAGTTGTTTTAATGACATTATCAAACTGGTTGATAATCGCCACCCTATTTATCAAATCAACAATTTTATTGAAGACATAAACAACCCCCGCTTATATATACCATTGAGACAAGACTTCCTAAGTACACTTCAAATCATTTTCGACAACCCTGAAAAAGTTTGGACACATGAAAACCCTGAAGTCATTGAAACCATTGAAGCAATAAAAACGTATTTCAAACCCTTTAGAGCAACCACAGCATTATTATTTGAGTCAGCACAGGGTCAATTTAACTGGAATCAAATCAATCAAAATGGTAGCACGGTACCTTTTTACTTTTTTGAATGTATGCATATCTTTTTTGGCATCCAATGCTTTATTCCTAATACAGGTTCATTGATTAATAACAAAAGTCCTTTAACAGCTCAGCTAACCAATCATGGGGAACATTTCTCAATTGGCCCCCATTATCTTTTAACACGTGCTGATGGCAATTGTTTTTTTCACCTTCATTGCCAACTACTTGCCGCCGTTTGTATAAAGCACATGACCTTTCAGACTGAACTCAATCATTTACTTAATTTGTCGTATGAGTGTGCCATTAGAAAAAAAAATGACCAACTGCTTCGGTTTTTTTATAAAATTCAGACAAAGACTCAATGCTTACAATTATTACAAACACTCTTTGAAAACCATTTTAAAGACTTTGAAGACTTAAACCAACCCAGCATGATTGACCTAAGCGCACACTTAATTGCTAATTTTTTTGAAATCAATATACGTGAGCATCACATCAATACTTCTGGGGAAACCTTCTTAAAAAAAACCTATGGCGATACTAAGTCTATTTGGTTTTTTGATACATTCATTTACAATGACAAAAAATATAGCTCTGATGAAACATTAGGCCAATGGAAGGAAATAACATCTTATCAAGATTATTTAGCAAGCTTAGCATTGCTTTGGAACCCATCTTTATCAAGGACTAACGCCATGAAATCCCAGGTCTCACCATGAAAAACAAGCTTGCAATATTTGCTTTGAAAAGGAATACTAATAAACATGTCATCTGAATGGTTACATAAACCGCTTGCCAATCTTATCATGTTGATTCCAATGGTATGCTGGTTTGCATTTTGCCTTGATATCATCGCACCTGCATTGCCATTCATCACTGACGACTTTCATGTATCTGCATCTTCATTACAAAACTCCATGTCTGTTTTCTTCCTCGTTTGTGGCCTTACACAACTTTGTATTCGGAGCTTGATCATAAAATTAGGTCGAAGAACCTTGACCTTGTTATGTTACATAATCATTTTCCTTGGTTGCTTAATTGCTTCAGTATCACATAACCTAACGACTTTAATAGTTGCACGCTGCATTCAAGCAGCAGGCAGTTCAGCAACTTTAATGATTAGTTTTATATCCGTAAGAGACATCACTACAAACTCAAAGTTACGTGCAACATTATGTAGTTATCTGAGTACAGCCATCGCTGTTTCCCCCATAATCATACCGATGATTGGTGCATTGATCATACAAAAAAGACATTGGCACTTTACGTTTGCGTATATGATGGCATTGATAGCCATCCATGGATTATTAACCTTTAAACTTTTTCCAACGTTTCGGTCTGAAGAACAACATCATCATGAATCTAAAGCCAGCTGGTTCAGCCTGCTTATACAACATACAAATCTAGCTTACTTACTATTTTCGGGCATCTTAGGCGCAAGCACTAATTTCTTGTTTTTGTCTCATTCACCCTATATTTATATTGTGAACTTTGGAAGCTCTCCCCTATGGTATGGTTATTGCTTTTCTTTGGTCGGATTTACATATATGGTAGGTTGTTTTATATTGCCACAGATATCAAAGAAAACCGGAGTTCTTAAAGCTATTCTTTTTGGACATGGTTTAATTTTAATTGCAATGATGAGCATCTTCATATGTCATATATTCCATATGTTAAATGCTCTGATATTTACGTTTCTTATCTGCGTCACACATTTAGGTAGCGGCATACTATTAACCGGTAGCATCACAGGTCTTATGAATCAACCGAAGCTTGCTACAGACCAAGTCATTGGTGTCTATGGATGTCTAAAGTTTGTTTTACCGGCTTTATTAGGTTGGCTAACGATGGCATATGGTGCTTCTTTATTTGCCATGTCAGCTACAATCATTATGCTTAGTACGCTAGCATTACTAGCCATCATT
>JAQWRO010000051.1 GCA_029243665.1 Gammaproteobacteria bacterium | reverse complement strand
CTTGACACCAAATAAATTTATCAATATTTTTAAATTTTTTCAGAATATCTCTGAGTTCTTGATCAGGTAAAGGGTATAACTGTTCAAGACGAATGATGGGCATTTGTAATTTATTCTTTTCTTGATATTCAAGAAGGTCATAATAAACCTTTCCAGTACATAATATAACTCTATCTGAATCAGGAGAATTTGATGAATTTTCTATAATTGGTTTAAAAGGACCATTTACTAAGTCATCATATGAAGCGCCAGCTTTTGGATGCCTCAATAGACTTTTTGGTGTCATCACAATTAATGGCCTTGTAAAGTTACGATGATACTGTCTCAATAATAAATGAAACATTTGACCAGAGGTTGTTGGATTACACACTTGAATATTCTTTTGAGCGCATAATTGAAGAAACCGCTCCATTCGTCCAGACGTATGCTCGGGGCCCATCCCTTCATAACCATGGGGCAATAACATGACTAATTTAGATGTTTCTAACCACTTTTGCATGCCTGATGATATAAATTGATCAATGATAACTTGTGCGCCATTAGCAAAGTCACCAAACTGTGCTTCCCATAGCACTAGATCTTTCTTAGCAATTAATGCATAACCATATTCAAAACCGAGTATTCCTTGCTCACTTAATAAAGAATTATAAACATCAAAAGTTGCATTAGAAGCAGAAACACTGGATAAAACAGAATAAGAATCATTGTCATCATTTACATTATTTAAAACAGCATGTCTATGTGAAAATGTACCTCTTTGAGCATCTTGTCCGTTAAGCCTAATTGAATGACCATTTGCCAATAAAGTAGCATAAGCAAGCAATTCAGCCATTCCCCAATCTAGCAGTCTAGATTCTGCAGCCATATCCATGCGTTGTTTAAGAATTCGATCGATACTTCTATGACATTCAAAGCCATCAGGCAATGTTGCAATATGCTTTGTAAAAGAAATTAGGTCGTCTTTATTAATCTCGACACTATAATCACTTCGCCAATCTTCATCTTTGAGATGAAGTTGTTTCTTATCAAGAATTTTTGTATTTTTAACTGTAGACTTCCCGTTATCAAGTAAAGCTTTATAAGATTCTTTAAGTTTTGTGAAATCATCGGGACCAATGATATTCTTGTCAATCAACTGATCTGCATATAATTTAGCACAAACATCATGTTTAGCAATATAACTGTAGCGATGTGGCGAAGTCATAGAAGGCTCCTCACCTTCATTATGGCCATGACGTCTATAACCGATCATCACTATAAACGCACTTTTTCTATATTTTGCTATATACGTAAGTGCAAGATCAGTCATTACAATACAAGACTCTGGATCATCTGCGTTAGCATATAATATAGGTGCATCAATCATTTTGGCAATATCAGCACAACCAAAAGAACTTCGCATATCGCATACTTTATCATTTGTAAAACCAATCTGGTTATCTAAAACTATGTGCAAGGTCCCACCAACTGTATTAGCAGGTAAATTTGACATAGAAACAGATTCCATGACGGTGCCCTGACCAGAAAATGCAGCATCACCATGTATGGTCAAAGCTAAATGATTCTGATTTTTAGACTCTTTTTGCTTTGCTCTAACTTCACCCATAACAACAGGGGTTATAAACTCTAAGTGTGAAGGGTTATTCGCTAAAGAAATAGGAATTTGCGCACCATCAACATCACGAATGGATTCAAACCCTAAATGATATTTTACATCACCAGAAGTGCATGCAATTGATTTTGATTGACCTGAAAACATATCAATTAATGTCTTAGAAATCATCCCACATACATTTAATAAAACATTTAATCGACCTCTATGCGCCATACCCATAGATATAGATTGATAATCATAATTTGGTAATTGACTTATAATCCTATTTAAACATGGGATAAGTGCATCATTACCCTCTAAACTAAAGCGCTTTTGACCAACAAATTTTAAGTCGAGATATTTCTCAAAATCATTTGCAGCTACTAAATCTTTAAGTAATTTAATTTGATCTTCTTTTGAGAATTTAGTTTTAGACTCAAATGACTTTAAAAGCCACTCTTTAACACTCATATCAGCAATGTGATCGATATCTAGAGCTTTGGTGCCACAATATGTTTTAATTTGATCATCACTTATGTCTGCATGTTTATACCCAAGTTCAGATAAACCTTTTAAAATATCTTCTTTTACTAAAGATTTTGAAAGTGGACTAATATTCGCAAAACGATAACCAACACTAGCTAAAATATTTCCATTAGCGATTGTTGCAACTTGAGACAATGCATTCGAAGATATTTCGTTATTGAAACTTTTAATCACATCATCTTTTAAAGGTGCAGATTTAATTGAATCATTTAAATCAGGATATTTTTCACGATTTAGCTCAAGATAAGTTAAATTCTCAGCTGATAAAAATGAAGTTTTTTTAAAATGCTGGAAAGATTTTTTCATATCAAGCTTTACCTTTTTTCTCAATCAATTGTTTAATATCGTATATGGCTTTATTAGGGTTTAAGCCCTTAGGGCAAACATTGGTACAATTCATGATATTATGACATCTATACATGCGCCAGAGGCCTTCCAAGTCTTTTAGACGCTCATCTTGAGTCATGTCCCGGCTATCAATGATGAATCTACATGCCCATAAAAGTGCTGCCGGTCCTAAAAACTTTTTAGGGTTCCACCAAAATGATGGACAAGAAGTTGTGCAACATGCACACAAAACGCACTCATAAAGCCCATTTAATTT
>JAQWRO010000033.1 GCA_029243665.1 Gammaproteobacteria bacterium | reverse complement strand
AGACAATCAATGCATCAAGCTGCCTATCAACTTGCTAAACATACAAAATTAAGCTCGTGTGCTACCGTTGAGTTTTTATTGGATGTTGATACAAACCAATTTTGGTTAATGGAAGTAAATCCAAGAATTCAAGTAGAGCATGGTGTAACTGAATTGATTGCTGATATTGATCTGGTTGGTTGGCAATTAAAGATAGCCATGGGACAAACCATAGATTTTGAACAGTCTGATGTTAGGGTGAATGGGCATGCAATTCAGGCCAGGGTGTATACAGAAGACCCTGAGAAAGATTTCAAGCCAACGTTTGGGACATGTTTGGTTTCTGATATTAAACCTTTTTCAGATGTTTATTGGCACACAAGTATTCATATGGGGCAAGAAGTATCTCAAAAATACGATCCAATGATTATGAAGGTATTGGCATGGGGAAAAGATTTTGTTTCTGCAAAAAACAAATTAATCAGTAGCCTTGAAAATTGGCATATGGCTGGGATAGTCACCAATCGTCCTTGGCTGTTGAGTGCATTAAGTACACTGAAAGCTGACTCATTGCCAAATACTCACTGGGTTAGCAATCATCTATATCAACCAATGGATGATAAGCTTTTGGCTTACGCAGCTTATGTTGCAATCATGCTGAATTATCATCATTACCAAAAAAGCCATGGTTTGGAAATGAGTCCTCATTGGCAAATTTCAGGTCAATCTACTCAGGTGGGGCTTTGGTCTGTGAATGAAACTCAATTAAAAATAACTTACAGTTGGCAGGAGGCGCATGCCATAAAATTGCCTAATAATCAGCTGATTGCTCTTACAGTCCATTCAGATCATCAAGTAACACTTTGTGTGGATGAAGAATCAATCGATTGTCGGGTATCTAAGCATGGCAATGATGTTTGGGTGATCTCATATTATGGTCACACAACAACTGTCAGAAAAACTCCTGTAAGAGCCATAAGTCATGAGAACAAACAAAACCATCGTGGGTTAATAAGCCCGATGCCAGGCACAATGGTCATGTGTCATGTAGCAAAAGAAGATCGTGTTAAAGCGGGACAGGTAGTTGCAGTCATTGAAGCAATGAAAATGCATCATACAATCAAAGCACCTTGTGATCTTGAAATCATTGCATTAAATTATAAACAAGGCCAGCATGTACCTATGCATAAAACTTTATTTGAATGGAAAGCAATAGACTATGACATACTTGAAAGTTAATGTGTCTGAACAAGGCATTCAGACGATTATTTTAAATCGACCAGAAAAACGTCATGCGCTCAATGTAGGCATGATGCATGCACTGGTAGAATCGTTCACTCAAGCTTTTAAAGATGACGGTATAAAGTGTATTGTTTTAAAATCATCAGGGCCTGTTTTTTGTGCGGGTGCAGATTTAAAGGACATGCATGAACAAACCGATGATTTTATTGCATCACTGATTGCTTTAATTAATGTATTGCAACAAAAAAATAAACCTATTTATGTACCTTTAACTAGTGCTGTCTATGGTGGTGGATCCATTTTACTAAGTTTTGCAGATGTCATCGTTGCTTTAGATGATATTCAAATTGTTATGCCTGAAATCAAATCTCATCTTTGGCCAGTGTTTTTGCTACCATTGTTAAAAAATCATCTACCTCAGGATGTATTGACTGAGATGGCAATGCATGCGACACCACTAACTGCAAAACGAGCTTATTCATTGGGTTGGTTTTGTGATATTCAAAGTCAGGATCAAGCAGTGGTGCAAGCAATAGACGACTTAGCTAATAGATATTGCCAATTGCCACAAACCTCTCTAAAAGCTTTTTATCAGTGTCATCGGAAAGTATTTATGGACGTCTTAAATGACCAAACATTGGCACAATTAGGCAGTCAATTAAAAACATTAGTAAGCATCAAGCAGTCGTCTGCGACTTAAATCCATCATTGGAATGATAGTCAGTAGTGCTAGCGTGCTGAGTATAATGATCGTAGCTGACATGGCAAATAAAGAAGCACCATATGCCATCGTTAGCCAACCTAATAAAGCTGGTAAAACAAACTTCAGACATCCATAGACACCAATG
>JAQWRO010000026.1 GCA_029243665.1 Gammaproteobacteria bacterium | reverse complement strand
AGTTGTTTGTTACAGGGTCTTCAATAATTTATTTTGAATATAAAAATAAAAATATATCAGTTAAAAAGGCAGTAGCTGATTTTATGCAGTTGCATACAAAAGTTTTTAACGAACGCAATAAAATTGAATTATTATGTTATTTATCAAAAAAGATTAATAGGAACGGAGATTGTGATGCATTAATTAAGGAAGCTTCTGCAGCACTAAATATAGATATCACCATTGAAAACATGTATAAATTATTGCCACTAGAGGACTTTAATTTTTTTAACTCTATATATAATATTTATTTAAGAGACCTATTTATAAATCATGAAGTTTATCCTGGTAATGAAGAAAATATTACTGATTATGCAAGTGATTATTTATATGGTTTTCCAAGATGCATGCATACGAATAAAATCGCATTTCATAAGCTTTCCTTAGAGCTTTCCTTTGATTGGGAGATAGTAGGCGGCTTTGTATCAAGAAAAGCTCGTAAAGAAAGGTTAGAACTTAATAATCATCCACTTCAAAAGTATAAGATGGCCAAGAGTGATATTAAGGTATTGGGTGATCAAAAACTTAAATGCTGTAGTCAAGCATTAATATACGGATTCAAGATGCACACACTTGATGTATTATATGCAAAAGACCCAAAGTCACCTTTGATTAAAATACTTTTGACAACCTTTAATGAAGAAGAGAAAACAAAGAGCGCATACAAGCAATGGGTTAGGATGTTTGAGGGATCCTCTCCAATATCAGTTTCAATGTTTGGGAATGAATCGAAAGAAGCAGCATTAACAGATGATATTTGTTGCTTGTATTAAAAAAATTTTTATTTGTTTTCTCGTCAATTTCTTTTATGCTTACAATTATATATTGAGTATTATTTATGAATAAAACTAATGATAATAGAACTAAAGTTAGTGTTATTGGTGGCGCAGGCTTTATCGGTACTAGTCTGTGTAAGTTATTATTTAAATCTAATATACCTTTCGAGATCATTGATCTTAATACAAGTCATGAGTTTCCCGCGTTAACTAAGATTGGTGATGTAAGGTCTTATGATTCAATGCAAAAATTGATTACGGGAGATGTCGTAGTTAATTTGGCTGCTGTTCATCGTGATGATGTTGAAGATATAAATGAATACTATTCTACGAATGTTGATGGTGCTAAGAATATCTCTTTAGTCTGTTCAAAAAGAAATATAAAAAGAATAATCTTTACAAGTTCTGTTGCAATATATGGCATTGTTAACAAACCCACAAATGAAAGTGGTCTTGTAAACCCTTTTAATGACTATGGAAAAAGTAAATATTCAGCAGAAAAAGAATTTATTTGTTGGGCTGATTCAAACGATAAAAATAAATTAGTTATTATTCGTCCTACTGTTGTTTTTGGCGAGGGCAATAGGGGAAATGTATATAATCTTTTAAATCAAATAGCCAGAAATAAATTTATTATGATTGGATCTGGTAGAAATAAGAAGTCACTAGCATATGTCGAAAACCTTTCATCATTTATTCAAAATTGTATATATACCAATGAAAATAAGTTGATAATTAATTATGCTGATTCACCTGATTTAAACATGAATGAATTAATAAGTTTTACTTTAAATAAATTGAATTTAAATTTAATTACTAAAATTAAAATACCATATCCTCTTGGATTAATGATTGGTATGTTCGCTGATATATTGCGTATCTTGTTTAGAAAGAAATTACCAATTAGTTATATAAGGATAAAAAAATTTTGCGGAACAACTTCTTTTTTTTCTTCTCATCCATTTCGTATAAATTTTAAGGTACCTTATTCATTAACTAATGGTCTAGCCAAGACTATTGAACATGAATTTATAGATAAATAATGTTGATTATAATTTATTCATATCTAAATTAGATTTTTAACAAGTATTTATTTTAAGTTTATATGTGTAAATTTACCCCAGTTAAAGCAATTTTTTTTTTCAATTTTGTTAACCCTTCATTCTTGAAATATTCTGTTATACACTAATGTATGTTAATCAAAAGAGAATGATATGTTTAGTATATATATGTGTACATATTATAAGGATAATATTGAACACTTGTCAGAGGCATTACAGAGTATTATTGATCAATCTTATTTGCCAAATGAGTTTGTTTTAGTTTGTGACGGTCCTCTGAGTGACAGTGCTTATAAATTATTAGAAAAATTTTCAGGTGTTTGTAAATCTAAAGAAATTAATTGTAATTTAATAAAACTACCTTTCAATGTTGGCATTGGAAAAGCACGTAAAATTGGCATCGAGCATTGCACTGAAAGCTATATAGTTACAATGGATAGCGATGATATTTGTGCTAAGGACAGGTTGTTTGAGTTGAAAAATATAATCCAAGAAGATCTAGATATTGAGGTCATTGGTACGTACATAGAAGAGTTTGAGAAAGTTCCCGGCGATTTAAAAATTACAAAAAAAGTTCCACTTTCTCATTTTGATATAAAAAATTATGCTTTGAAGCGTAATCCTATTAATAATGTCACTACCTGTTTTAAAAAAAGCATTATTACTCAGCATGGTTCGTTTGAAGATCATACTACACATGAAGACTATTTATATTGGTTAAAACTTTTGAGCAAAGGCGTGAAGTTTAAAAACGTTCCTTTTATTCACGTTTATGTTAGGGTTGATAAATTTATAAATAGGCGAAGAGGGTTTAAATATTTGGTATCAGAAATTGATTTTGTAAAAAGAGCTTATCAAGCCAACTATATGTCTTTGATGTCGTCTTTTTTATTCATAATTCCTAGGGTTTTTCTAAGATTGTTGCCATCGAATGTTTTGACAATATTTTATAGAAAATTCTTAAGAGCAAGCTTCAGTTATGGGAGTTGAAAATCACTACTTAAGATAAGATTTATTGTTGATCTGGTTAACTGTTCTCCAGTAGTAATTACTAGGCACACAATTAAAAACCCCTGCATTATATGACGTTGAGTTTTTTTAAATTTCAAATCAATCAATTGGGTAATTGAAACTTTCATGATAGAGCGATATGCCCCACATGTGATCAATATCTTTAAAAGATTCATCAATTAAAATGGGGTGTAGAGATGGGTTATTTAAACGTTTAAAGATTATTGATAGCTTTGCATTGCTGGGTTTTTTTTCAGAATGATACCTGCTCGTTTTATTAACTTTCACATCCAGTTTGAGCGTGGCATTTAAACTTGCCCAACCTTCTAGTAAATTTACATTTATTTGATGGTCTAGTTGTGTGACTTTTAATTGTTCAAAGTTATTAAAGTTTGTACTTGTAAAATTAAATAAAAGTTTTAGAGAAAGACGATCAATCCTTCTTATAATCGCGCGCTATATTCAACGACACAATTTTCACGTTTCTCGTCATCGTTATATAATGTTTGACCGACAAGATGCTTGCTTTTTCTTAAGCATTTAATGATAAAGCTTGAATCGAATATAAAGCTTTTTGATGTTGTATCATAAGTTCCCATTTTTTTATTTTCGTGATATATGGCATGACTTGGTTTAGCGAACCTAAAAGTAACACAAGCCATTGTAAAAGAGCTTTTCTTTGTTGTACCTTGCATATTATGCCTGATGCCTTTGGTTTGGTCTTGGATGTCAATTTTAATTCTGCATGGAAATTTATGGCCAGTATCTAAACTGACTGATTCACCCAGTCTAAAATAGTTGTTAAAAAATTTCCTTTCTTTGTTAAGTTGTGATGTATCTATAGGTATTAGATACTTTTCTTCTGCTGGCATTTCATGAAAGAGTAATTCCAATGATGTTTTCAATGTTAAAACACCTGAGGTTAATGGCGTGCGACCCTCATATTTTTTCTCGTTCTTTTCTTCATAATGATAATTTGCTTTCTGTTGGGCTATATCCCTTTCTGTTTTTTTACGTTTACGATACTGCTCTTTCCTTTCAATTCTTTCTCTATTCTTTTTAAAACTATGTTGGTTAAAGCCCTCCAGAGCAGTATAGTCTAGCAAATGTGGCGCAAGGTTGTTTTTATCTGCAATCGGGCTATCTTTACCTATCAGTACAGATTCATTAATACGAAGCATTTTTACGTCTTTGTAATCAATCAGTGGTTCAACATTAGGCGGTAGAATGATTTCACTATCGCAAACCCCTGATTCGTATCGGCTAACCAATAATTGGTGCTCAGATTGAGCTTCACCTACTTTTGTTTCAGGTGAAAAAACACTGATTTTTTTTAAGTGTTGGCAATGATCTTTGGCAATCAATATTTTATAGACTTCCTCTATTTCTTTGCGAAGCTGGAAAGCAAGTATTTGATCATTTTCTTTGTCATACCCAAATACCAACCCTAACAGTCTTATTTGCCAATGAGATGTGTTGGACCCTGTGATCATTAATTTTGCTTCAAATAAGGGCGCCCCTGATTGACCGTTCTCTTTTTTATGGGGTGCTTTTAGCTTTAATTTAAGTAAATCTTCTGAAGCATCTTCTGGTGTTACAAAATGTATTTTATCTTCTAAGCTAGATTGATGAGGATCGATATAGAAAAAATAGCTGCTATCGGCACTGGGATATGCATCAAATTCAAGTTTAAGACTTTCTTTAGGGCCTGCTGCTGTCATCTTGCCTATGAATTGATCTGGATAGTAACCTAGAGTGCTTGGTCTTCGAAAAAAAATACCTTTATCTGGTTGAGATTCTAAGTACGTATCATCGATTTGGAGCATATCTAAAGCTAATTGATCTGAAATAACATGCGCATTCGTAAGTAAAATATCTTCTGTTAGCCAGCATCCAGCACCATAATGCTTATTGGTCTCAAGTGGGACTGCATATGCAGTGAGTTCATCAAGTGCTTCCATAAGGCCAGTTTTAGCTTCAAAAGCTTCTTGGCATTGCTGTTGATGATTTTCTTTAGCTAACTCAAATTCTCTTTTATACTTTTCAAGTGTTTCTATATATCTGGGCATCATGCTTCTCCACTAAATTGGTAATTAAGCCAGTATAAGGTTTTTATTTTTGTATGTATATTAAATATAACATTTTTTTATAATTTTAGAAAGTTTAAAAAAATCAATTGCTTGAAGGGATTTGTTCGTGTAGATTATTAAAATAAAGAGGATAAGAATATGAGTGTATTTTACAAAAAGTTACTGAACAAAATTAAAAATGATCGTCCAGCAGATGTGAGTAGCTTTATTGAAAGCAATAGTTTGGATGTGGTTCAA
>JAQWRO010000010.1 GCA_029243665.1 Gammaproteobacteria bacterium | reverse complement strand
TAACAACAGCTAGTGAAACAGCCTCAGAGGCACAGCAAAGTCTTGATAGTTATAAACCACCGGAAGTGTCGAATGAGCCGAAAGATCAGATTATAAAAGCAAAGTTTACATAGTTAAAAATTGAGATGGGACATTTGTTTGGAGAGGTATGAATATGGGTGAAGATGAAAATAAAGATAATGATTATAAACAGATTAGACTCGGTCTAACAGCCGAAAGTAAAAAAAAAGACAGAGAGATTAAACCTGGACCTGAAGATGCCGTTTCATCAGAATCGATAGCAGGAAAAAAAAATCCGGAAACTCAAGCTGAACTGGCACGTGTAGGCCTAGCTGAATCAGAAGAGAAACAAAAAGCTTTTAATAAAAAAGCTCCAAGAATTAGAGTGTTTTTGTATGATAACAAAAATAACAAAAATAACAAAAAATTAGCGACATTATTCATTCAGGGAAATAAATCTTTGCGAAAATACAGCAATAAATATTTAAAATTTTTATTGGAAAAAAAGTACAGTAAAATAGATGCTGCAACTGTGAAAGGCTCCTTTCAAATAAAGGATTTTGAATGCAATACTTACCTAGACTTAATTGATGATATAGTGCTTAACTCCAAAGTATTAGAAGAAAGTAAGGATGTTGGCTTATGTTTTGAGTTTGATAATTTTGAAACAGGAGGCAGTAGTGATAAACAGATCATTCTTGGCGCACAGTTGTCTTTTGCAATGAAATGTAGAGCTGTTCTGGGGGATGAATTTAAAATTACTTTTAAAATTGGTGAAAATGAAGTGTTTAGTGGTAGTGCTAAAAAGGCTGTGAAATACGTTGAAGCTTGTTACAAATTAGATGTGGCATATTTAGATGAAGGTATTCGATTAAGTAATAAAGGTAACTTGGTAAAAGATGAAAAAGATGAAAAAGAAGGAACACTTACAGATAATAACAAAAAAATGGAAGAATTAAATGTAAAGCTAAAAAATGATCGTCCTGAAAACTTGAAAACAGCTGAAAATGAAATAAAGCAGCAGATTAAAGGCTATCTACCCACAATATATTCAAGAAGAAGATGATTGCCATATGAAATTATAAACACTTGCATTTCTATTTTAGTATCGTTATTATCAGTATATTAAATTTTTTTAATTGCGTAAATAAATAGAGGTGCCAATTATGACAGCAATTTTGGATTTGGTTGTAGGACAATCAAAAGATTCTAAAACAGATGAATTCGTAAAAAATATCTTTGAAAAACTAGTAACACCTAGTGATAAAACTAATGAAAAAGATAATCCAGTTTTCAAAATGGATGGTAAAATTTACCACACTGCAGAAACAACAACGACTGGTTTCTTTAGTAGATACTTCATGATGAGAAAGCTTGCGCGTACAGGTAGTGAGCTTACAGCAATTTGGTCTGATATGACTTCTTTCAGAGAAGGTAAAAATGATGCTGGTTTTGATAAGAGCGAGCTTCTAAATGGTTTTGATAGACAACATTATATAAACACTTTTGGTAATATTTCTGCTCATGTTTTATCAATATTCGCTGTTGTCGGCTATGCAGCAGTTGAATTGGCTCACAGAGTCATAACAAAACCTGGTAGACAAAATTGGGGCTTGAAGAACGCTGTAAAAGGTACTTATAATTTTGTACTTGATTTTGGTGCTTTGTTATTAACAACTGTGCTTTCAATCACTGATAGCGCATTGGGCTTAGTTCATGATGTTTTGGACCTTTTCTATATTGTAACAAAACCAATTCATTATCTTTTAAATCGTCAATTTGGTAAGAATACTGATGTAATCCCAGCTGATGGCGATAAAGAAGCTATTAAAGCCCTTGTTGATAATCACCAAGAAGCTTACAAAGCATTTGTTGAAACATTATATGGTGTTGTAACTTTTGTAGATTTTGAAATCATTGATGATGTTAAAGCTAAAGCTCCAGAGAGTGTTGAAGTGACTCTTGATGATGCTAAAAAGTTAGTAGTTAAGAAAAAAGAGTCTGAATCAGATATAAGTGATATCGATGATGAACTAGGTTCTAAAGATGAAACTAAAGTCGACGAAACTGTTGATAGCTTTATAAATCTATTTAACGGTGTTGATGGTACACAAAAATTACGTGCGATGACTTTATCTAAAGAAGCAGGGTTGTTCGGTGCTGATAAAGGCAATAAAGTAGATTTTGCTGATCTTACTTTATATCGTCCTGCTGTAGAAGCATCATAGTTTAACTTTACCTGAAAAAAGAGGTCTTAGGACCTCTTTTTTTTTGACAACTGATGATATGTTGTTATTATGTATAAATAATGATCTAGGAGTTAAATTCTATGAAGCGATACGAATTAAAATTAAATAAAGCAACAACATTAGACAAATTTATGCCAGCAAGGTATATCCATGCATGTGGCTATGATGAAGAAGAATTAAATAAAAGATTACCAGGGGGTTTTAATTTTTCAGACTTGGGTACGAGTTTTTCGAGTGCTTTTAGAGCATATAAAATTGTGAGCAATGATGTTTATGAAGTTTTTAATGAAAAATCAAAACCAAATGTTGAATATACCTCATGGGGAGTATTGAATTCAGTTATCAATGGTGTTTTAAATTATTTAGGTAGCTTGTGGCAATATTTTCAAGATATGGTTGTTTATCCAGTCCGTTTATTTTCAAGTTACGTCATGTATCACTTGGTTGTTGAGCCATTTGTAAGATTGTTTACAGGTGAACTTAATGATAAGGAATTTTGGGATGTACCAAATGTAAAAAACCAGCCATGGTATCACATAATTCTTAATACCTTTGCATGGCTTGTCTTAAAAGTGCCGTTTGATATCATTGGACATGTGGTCGAAATTATTATAGGTGCTGCTTTATTTGTAACCAGTCCATTAATGATTTTTATAGGTTCGGCATGTCGTTTATTTAAAGATACATTCTTTACTGAGGAAAAGGATCCTGACAATGCCGTTATCGTAGGTGAACAAATTAAGCCTGTGAGAGAATACTCTTTAAAAGATGTAAATGATTTTATCAGCCATAAAGGTTTTGTAAATTATATTATTCAATTCAATGATAAAAAAGCGCTAGAAATAGGGCGTGTTGACTTAAATGGTGAATTAGATGATGACGTAGATGATGACGTAGATGTAGACGTTTGTCAAGGTTTGACGGAGGCTTGGGACAAGCTTAATCAAGAAGGTGGCGAAGAAAGTGCTCAATCTGCTACTCTTCTGTTGTCTCAATTTGTAGCATCAATTGAAATTAAGACTGCTGAAAAAGTTGATGGACCATCACCCCTTGTTCAATCAGAACTATTAAACGGTGATACACTTTTTTCTAAGCATGACTCAGGGAGCAGATCTAAGTCATCGTCAACTGACGAAAGCGCGAATCTGTTCCCTAGTAGATCATCATCTCCAGTTAGCGATACATCGACTCCTGTAAAAAATACTAACGCAAAAAACATGATGTCTACCGAAGAATTTGATAAATTGTTAAACAGCGACTTCGGATTATAAGCATGTCAGCAGAATGGCCAGAATTATTTGCTTCGTTAGGTAATAAAAAAATCGAATTTACCCTTAATGATAGGCATGAAATGTCTAATGTTTGCGATGGTCAACATCAGGGTTCTGATTTCTTTGTTGCGCTTGCAACAGAGTTAGATCAAGTGAAGTCAAAGCATACCCTCGTTCGTTCAAAGCATATGTATTTGAATAGTTTTTTCAAGTGGGAAAGGGTTGGTGAACGATTAAATGGCATTTTGCATCCATTTTATAACCTTGGTGATGCAGCATTGAATGTAGTCTATAGTCCTGATGTAAATTTTTTTGCAGGGTGGTCGCGCTATTGCTTGCGTCATTTAAGACATATGCTTGTTGATATATTAACTTTTCCAAGTTTAGTACTTTTATTGATCTATGATTTCTCCATTAATAAATTCTATGGTAATTTAATAAAGGATGAAGAGTGGAGTGGCGATAACTTTATCTTAGGGGTCGCTAATTTCATATCTGATCTTTTGGCAGCAGCAATTATTCTTCCATGTGAATTGTTGAGGCATGCATGTTCATTAGTGATTAGTTTGTTAGCTCTTGTGCCTGGCGCATTGATTTTTTATCCTATTGGGTACGCTTTGAGCGCTTGGTTTAATGATGAATTGCCAAGTGCATTTTCATCTTACTGCCCTGAGCAAAAGAATTTGCTGATGTCTGAAATTTATGATGAGCAGCTAGAGATTATGCGTGATGTATTAGGTGTGATTAAGCAGGATGATGTTTTGTCTGAGATAGATCAGATGCTTGAAACAAGTACACTGAAGACTAAGGTTGACTTGCTATCATTGTTTAAAACAGGTGTAAGTGAAAAGGGTGTAGTAGAATATTTAACTAGCAGGGAGTCTCATGATTCTGCTTGGCAGGAAGAGCGAAATGCGCTTGTAGTTAACTTGTTTGATAGGGCTCGTCAAGACTGTTCAATCAAGGAAAAGTTTAAAAGTTTAATGTTCGAGTGGCAGGATAATTCATTAATTGTCGCTGGTGGCGGGGGCTTATTTTCTTAAGGTAAATAAGTATATTTGAGATGAAAATATTAAGGAATTCTTAAAAAAATGTTGCCTTTTTAGGCATATTTGTATAACATAAGTAGTTATGAAAACAATTGAAACTAAACCACAGCCTAATTTGCAGTGGCATCACTTTGATGGCTCTGGCAAACGACTAGGTCGTCTAGCAACTCAGGTTGCTATGATATTACAGGGAAAGCATAAGCCAGAGTACAGCAAGTATCTTGCAAATGGCGATGCGGTCGTTATCACAAATTGTTCAGAAATCATTTGTACATCTAAAGACAAACGTTATGACTGGCATACTGGTTATCCAGGTGGTATTAAATCAGTGCCATATACCAAAATGCAAGAAAAGCATCCTACACGTGTAGTTATGCTTGCAGTCAAAAGAATGTTACCTAAAGGTCCTTTAGGTTCTGTAATGTTAAAAAGATTAAGATTGTATAACGGTTCTGAACACCCGCATACAGCACAAGTAAATGGAAGCAACAAAAATGACTAAGCTTAAAGTATCCAAAGACGCAATCTATGCAACTGGTGGCCGTAAAGAAGCTACTGCACGTGTGTATATGCAAAAAGGTAAGGGTAATATCATTATTAATGGTAAAACTGCTCAAGATTATTTTGGTGAGCAGACGCTATGGTTTGATGCTGTAGTAGACCCTTTTAAGTTATTGGAGCAAGAAGGCAATTTTGATTGTATCTGCTTTGTAAAAGGTGGTGGTGTTACTGGTCAGGCAGATGGTGTTAGACATGGTATTTCAAAGTGTCTAGACATCTTTGAAAAAACTGTTTTGAACAGAGCAGCTACTAGTAACGATCAAGAAGAAAATTCTGAAGAAGGCGACGATACTGTTGAAGTAACATTAACATGGCGTCAAAAGTTAAGAAAAAAAGGTTATTTAACACGTGACCCTAGAGCAGTTCTAAGAAAACGTGTTGGATATGTTAAGGCCCGTAAGAAGCCACAATACTCAAAACGATAATTATGAAAAGAAACTCAATGACACTTTATGTAGGTACTGACATCAATAGTCAGCGCTTACACATCACGCTTGCTGAAAAAGCAATTACCGCTGATATTATTCAGGTTAACGAAAACAACGTTGATCCTGGCCTGTTAGAAATTAGCCCAGACGGTCAATTACCACTGTTAATTGATAGAGATTTAGTTCTAGACATCGCTTCTGTGATGACTGAATACCTTGATGAGCGTTTTCCTCATCCGCCGTTGCTTCCTGTTTATCCAGTTGCACGCGCAAAATCACGTTTATTGATTGGCAAAATTGAACAAACATGGTTTCCATTGATGGAAACATTGCTTGAAGAAAAGACCGATGAAAAGATCAATGAGTTGATGAATCAGATCCTACAATTAACCCCATTACTTGAAGATAATACATTTTTCTTGAGTAGCGAACTCTCATTAGTGGATTGTGCAGTTGCACCAATCTTATGGCGTTTGCAACAAATGGGTGTGGATTTTTCAAATTATTCAAAATTACTACAGGCTTATGCTGATAATGTGTTTGCTAGAGATAGCTTTCAAGCATCACTTTCAGAGCAAGAAGTGTATTCTGAACTAACTGATGACATCTAATAAACCTTATTTTATACAAGCAACATATAACTGGTTAGTTGATAACCAGGTAACACCTTACATTTTATTAGATGCTTTTGCCCCTGGGGTAAAATTGCCTGATGCCTGTCATGTAGATGATGACAATTGTGTGCTTTTAAATGTTTCTCCTGATGCTGTAAGTGAGTTAAAACTTGGCATCACTGATATCGTATTTTTAGCATCTTTTAATCAAACCGTACATGAAGTACAGTTTCCTGTTCAAGCGGTTAAGGCAATTTATTGTCTTGATAATGGGCAGGGTATGTATTTTGATGAAGATGAACTATACGTTGATGAAGGTGAGCCAGAGGTTGTTGAAAAACCAAAGTCACCTTTCAAATTAGTTAAAAAAAATAATGACACCGAATGAGCAACTTCTTAAAGGGCTAAGCATACTTGGTTACAAGGTGTCAGATGTTCAATCTGAATTGCTTCTTAATTATTTAGATATGCTGTTAG
The DNA here is from genome assembly GCA_029243665.1 of Gammaproteobacteria bacterium. GTDB lineage: Bacteria > Pseudomonadota > Gammaproteobacteria > Comchoanobacterales > Comchoanobacteraceae > JAURNZ01. The sequence goes on along the minus strand of JAQWRO010000010.1, from coordinate 3,596 downwards.
AGGTTAATCAGTCATTTAATCTAACCTCAATTACTGACTTTGTTGAAGCAATAGACCTTCACTTACTTGATAGTTTAACTCTAAAGCCTTGGTTGGATGAACTAGCTGATAATCATACAGTGCTAGACATCGGATCAGGTGCTGGTCTTCCAGGTATTCCTATTGCAATCATGTATCCAAATCTTAAAATCACTCTGTTGGATGCAAGAGAAAAAAAAATGAAAGCATGTCAGTTTTTTATTGATACACTTGGTTTGAAAAATATAAATACTGTTCATGCTCGTATTGAGTCTTTTGAGCCAGTAGATGGTTCATTGGATATGGTTATTGCAAGAGCAGTCTCTCAATCTGATACCATTCTTAAATGGGTGAAACACTTGCCATATACAAAGCTTTTGTTAATGAAAGGACAAAAGCCCGAAGTTGAGCTTGAAAAGATTACACAAGTTCCAATCATCACAGAGGTTTTTATACCCAACAGGTCTGATAAACGTCATATCTTAGATTTTTCAAAGAAACGCTGAACCCACCACTGTTGTAAGGTAATAGGTAAGTGCCTAATTGCCATGAATAGCAATTGGTTATACCAGCCAGGGATGTAGAATGTTTTCTTTTTCTGAAGCTTTTTAAGAGATTTTTTAGCTACTTGATCAGCTGTCATCCACCAACAAGAAGATATGTTAGACCAATCTGTAAGCCCATTCACAGTATGAAATTCTGTTCTAATTAATCCCGGACAAAGACTCATACAATGTATGCCATGATGTTTATAGTGAGCATGTAGATTAATGGCTTGGTGATGCTGATATGCTTTGATGGGACCATAAAGTGGACCTGGGCTTGGTAGCAAACCAGCAATTGAACTTACTACGATGATTTGACCATTTTTGTTTTCTTTGAATGTTTTTAAGTAATGCTGCATTAAACGATTATGGGCATCAATCATACACGAAATTTGTTGGGTGATTACAGTAGGATCTGCATCTTCAAATTCAGCACTGATACGGTAGCCTGAATTGCAAATTAATAAATCGATGTGTGAGGGTAGTTTTTTTAAAATGTCGTTGACTGCATTGAGATTGCTGAGATCAACTTGGTGTATTTGACAATCAGTTAAAACTTTAGATTGAATTTCTTTTAAGCGTTCTTTTCGTCTAGCGAGTAAAATTAATCGATAGCCTTCGTTGGCAAGTGCATAGGCAAAAGCTTCGCCAAGGCCACTAGAGGCGCCAGTGATAACTGCTATTGGTTGTTTGTTTAGAGTAGCTTTCATGTTTTTAACTTACCATGCTTTGGGTGAAAAGAGTATATTAAAGAATTGATTTTAACACTTGATAAATGTGGCTGAATTGTGGCATAAAGGTACTTATGAAACGTTTAATTCTTACTTCAGTAGTTTTACTTGGTCTTTATGGTTGTGAAGGGCTTGAATTTAGTTCACCATCACCTACAGAGAATGATGATCCACACATTGCACGCAGAAATATTTCACATATTTTTCGTGATGATGATTTATCTCATCAGGTTTCAAGAGAAATTAGGGAGCAATATAAACGTTATTCTGAACAGGTTAGAGTGGTTGTTTACCAAAATAATATGTTACTGCTTGGGCAAGTTCCTAATGGTAAAGTAAGAAGTGGTGTTGCAAGAATTGCTAATGCTCATGCTGACCATAGAAGAGTCTTAAATCGAATTTCCATTGAAGGACCTGCAACATCGCTTGTGAGAGCGAATGACAGTTGGATTAGTACTAAAATCAAAGCTCAGATGCTAAGTGATTATAATATTCATGCTTCTAAGTTTAAAGTTGTGACTGAAAATGGCGTTGTTTATCTAATGGGTAAAGTCTCATCTGAAGAGGCTGCATTAGTCACGCAAATAGCCAGACAAACAACAGGCGTCAGAAAAGTTGTTACAATTTTAGAACGTTCTTAGTTTTTAATTTTATTCATTGCTACGATTGCAGTTGCACCACCTAGCAGAAAAGCACCTGTGGTACAGCCTGTCGTAGTAAATGCAATCATGCATGAAAGTAATACAATATTTGAGATGTTTTTAAAGTTTTGCATGGTTATATCTAAACATATCAATGGTTTAATTACAATACATAATCTTTTAAATGCTATTCAAAGTTAATAAAGGATGCCATTTACTGTCCTGCACTTGGTAAGCATTAAGTTTAAGAGAGAATTCATTTTTATTGATCTGTCTTAGTCCTGTTGCCATATACATAGGCGTTTTTATGGCATTGATTTCATCACTGAAATAAGCAAATAAGATGGCATCCATCCCTACAGCATTATACCAGGTTTGGTTGCGAGCATTGACCTTTGATAAAATATAGTTGAATGGTGCATAACCATGAGGATTATCAGTGTCTTGATTTAACCAAGGACTCTTTAACATAACGGTATATTCATAGAAATGCTTTTGGATATTGGTATCGGGCAGGGTCACAAATGTTTGCACTGGGTTTACCAGATATTCATGTGCAACTGTTTGTAATTCAAATGTATCATTGCCTAACATCAAAATTCCATCATATGAAAGGTTTGTGTTGGTTGACCGACGGCTACCGCTATCATTATCGAGCATGAGTAATGTTTTCAAATCATCTGATTTGATTGGAATTTGTCCAAAACGAGCAACACTATTCGGCCAGTAGCTTTGCATATTAGTAAACACAGGATCTGTTAACCAAACTAAATGTTCGTGCCCAAGTTTCTTAGATAAAGATAATAACTTTGGAATTTGATAGGGGTCGTGTGCCATATGGGTAATGTTTTTATGAGGAAATTTTGGCGGTGCAAATGCAAGCATGGGTGTGCTGTTATCGATAGTTAAAGATTGCATGTCTTTATTGGTTAAAGGCCCAATGATAACGGATGGATTGGTTTTGAGTGCTTGATCATATGCTTCCTGTACTCCCAGCTCATCTGTATCGTGGAAGGAAAGGGTCGTTTGACTCAAGAAAGGTTGCATCGATAGCATGCCATCTTCAATTTCTTTTCCAGCTTTAGCAAATTCACCACTCAATGGAAGGATAACAGCAATTTGTTTCTGAGTATGGTTTGCATCTTTAAGTTTATGCCATTTAATAAATTCATTGGACCAATGTGCAGTGTATTGTTCATGCCACGCGTTTAGATTTTTAGCCCAGTCTGGCGAATTAATATCATTCACTAAAGGCATTAATGTTTTCAAATCATTTTCGATGTATTGATCACACTGTGTATTATTAGTTGCTGCTAGATAGTTAAATTGCTGCATATGAGTGCCTTGACGTTGGGGACAAATATTCAGTATTGTAGCTAATTGCCAATATAGCGTTGAAAGTTCTGCTTGGGTGGCTTTAGGTAATTGCACATGATTAATCTCATGAATCATTCGCCATGCTTGATCATAATCACCACGGTTTGCTTGCTGTTGCGTATGTAGCCACTGTCTTTGTGCTAGGGCTTCTCCTTCAAGGTTCCAGTTTTCTGACTCGGTTGCAACGTTGTTTGCTGCTTTTGGATTGGTATAGATTGTTTTATTGGCTGACTGTAGCGCAGATAATTGATCTTTAATACTGATGATGTCTGCTTTTGTTTCTG
>JAQWRO010000102.1 GCA_029243665.1 Gammaproteobacteria bacterium | reverse complement strand
AAAATCAATCAATTAAGAAAAATAGTTGCAACGCAACCATCACCTGCCAAAAAAAACATGGTTCACTCTGACATAGAAGATATTTTTAAATTTCCCCATTAGTTATTAAGATTGCTTTAAGCTTTGGTTGTTATTATAAAGAAGTGACTAGGCAATTTCTTTTAGTACCTCCTATTTGTTATTAGCCAACACCATTGTCTAGTCACTTCTCTGAATTCTTAATTGATTGATTTTATTAATATTTTCTTAATGTTAAGCTGATATCATTTAAATGTGACTAGGCAGTTTCTTTTAGTACCTCCTATTTGTTATTAGCCAACAACTCTGTCTGGTCACACTTTTTCATTAGCCACCTATACCAATTACATACAAATCTTGTTATTATACGTTAATTAATGATAGGTATAGATGTTTATGGCTAATAAAAACATTTTCTTTGCACATTCTGGTGGTGTAACAGCAACCATCAACACAACACTGAGTGGCGTTTTAACAGAATACAAAAGAAATAAAGATTTTTTCGATCGCATGTTCATCGGCTGCAATGGAATTATGGGTGCCATAGAGGAAAACATGGTAGATGTATCCGATTGGAATGCTAACGCCATTGAAGCAGTGCGTACAACACCTGGGAGTATTTTTGGATCATGTAGATTTAAATTAAAAGACCCTGCCAAACAAGCTTCAGAGTTTTCTAGAATACTTGAGGTTTTTAAAACGCATAAAATTGGGTATTTTATTTATAATGGCGGGAATGACTCTCAAGATACAACATTGAAAATTTCAGAATACTGCAAAGCAAATGGCCATCCATTGGTTTGTATTGGGATTCCTAAAACCATTGATAATGACTTAGAGTGTACCGATCATACACCAGGATTTGGCTCAGCTGCTAAGTATTTAGCAACATCTATGTTGGAGGCAAGCATTGATCTTGCGTCAATGTCTAAAACTTCTACTAAAGTTTTTATTTTAGAAGTGATGGGGCGTAATGCTGGTTGGTTAGCAGCATCTACTGCCTTAGCACCCAAACCTTACAATGCAGATGTTATTTTAATGCCAGAGCGTGTTTTCGATGAAAAAGCAACCATTGCCAAAATAAAATCAACTGTTGAGGAAAAAGGTTATTGCTCTATCACCGTTGCAGAAGGTTTAAAAAACAGCAAACAAGAAATATGGTCTTCACAAAAAAACAATCTCGATGCCTTTGGTCATGCACAACTTGGAGGCGTTGGTGCTCAACTATCACAACTCATACAAAAGAAACTTAAACTTAAAACACACTTTGCTATAGCAGATTATCTCCAGCGTTCTGCAAGGCATATTGCATCTAAAGTTGATGCCACCGAAGCTTTTGCACTTGGCGAAGAGGCCATCAAGTTTTGTAAAGCTAGAAAAACAGGTAAAATGCTTACGATCGAAAGATTATCTAATCACCCTTACCGGTCACGCATCAAAGATACTGATCTTGCAAATGTTGCCAATAAAGAAAAATTGATTCCAGATTATTTTATCGATGCCGATGGTTTAAATATCAATCACGCCTGTATTGAGTATCTTAAACCATTAATTGCTGGCGAGGACTACCCTAATTATCATTCAGGACTTCCTAGTTATAAAAATTTTGAAATATCCCTGGTTAAGAAGCAATTAGATGCTAGCACACACATATAGAAATGGCTTTGTAGCCAACCATTTAATTGCATCTTGGATTGTAAACTTACAAATTATTTATTTATTTTCTTTATTTATATTCCAAAATACTTGGTTAAACTGTTACATCATTTTATTTTTTTATTGTCTATTAGGTCAACTACCCGTAAAAGCTAAAATACATTCATGGATTAATCCAGCCTGTATGTTGCTAACTACAATCTGTTTATATTTTGATTTACCCATGATAGCTGCAACATCATTATTATTTAGTCACTGGCTTCAAGGAGAACAACCCATTAAGCCAAAATTAATTGGGATAAACCTATTGTTATTACAAAACCCGCTTACAACTTTTATCGCGTTAATGATTGGTCACATACTCTCTTATAAAACTATTACCCAAACTTACCGTCATGTAAACTACCGAATACGCTTTTTTAAACCCATGTATCGATTATTAGTTGATCAACTTTTTATTATAGCAATGATTACAGCTTTAACATGGGTATATATCATATCGCTGCCTACCTTAGCACCAAATGATTTAATCTTTTCTCTAATACCAAGTTGCTTAATTGCATACATTGTAACCAATAAAAAAAAACCGATTGAATCATTCTTGAAAAACGGTTATATCAGCTTATACATTTTATTAAATTTAATATGTCAAATAATAAATTTGAACATGCTACCAAATATTGAAGCATGGCTTAGCACACCAAACACTACTAACCTTATCTACCTAGTCATTCAACAGCTCATTCAGATCACAACCATTGGAACGTTACTAGCCTCTTTCAATATTCAATTATCCACATATAGAATATTATCAAGAAAAAGACATACGGAAGGCTTTCATTTCGTGTTTAGCATGATCAATGTGATCACAATTATTGGACTTTCCCTTTGGGTTTCACATGTATCCAACATTTATACAATAGCCTACTGGATGGCTATCCTAACTTTCTTAGCGCTAATAACAACCGTTTATCGTTACCCTGCATCAACACTTAAAGCCAGCTTGAAAAGTTTTGTTAAATATACTTTTAGAATTGAAATTCATGGCTTACACAACTTAGAGCAACTTAAAAAACCTTACATCGTCATTCCTAATCATAACTCCTACCTCGAACCTCCTATTCTTGCTGGGATGCTTCCTGGGCGATTTATGTTTCCAATTAACCCAGAAGCTGGAAATATGCTCATAGTAAGACTTACTGAGGGTTTTTGGCAAAAGCTACCCATGAGTCCCAATAAACCCATGATGCTTAAACCATTCATACATGGTTTAAAGCACGGTAAAAATGGTATTATTTTTCCTGAAGGTCAACGCAGCCCGATAGGAAAAATTGGTAAAATTTATCCTGGCGCTATTTTAGCGGCAAAACTAACCGAAGCAACACTTGTGCCAGTTATTTTAAACGGGTCTCAATATAATGTGACCAGTCGCATGAAAACAAATTTTAAAAAATCATTTTTTCCAAAAGTAACAATTCAAATTGGCAAACCAGTCAAAGTCACAAAAAAATCAAATTTCAATGAAGAAACCATTAGAAAAATTTTAATTGAAACACAATGTAAACAATCACAACCCAAGCATCTTAAAGATGCCATCAAGCATTTAATCAGTCAGATAGGCGATTCACATAAATGTCTGATATCCAACAAGAAACGATTAAATCTTAAACAAGTTTTACAACTTGCAAATAAAACTTCATGGACTCATAAAAACTTCTACCACCTTACTGAAGATAGCTTTTCGCCTATACGATTCTTAAGCGCCTTACTTAATGATATTCCAATTATCCTGGGTGATATAAATCAAGTTAAATTACCACAAGAGGCACTTTATATTGTTGAAGAAGATAAAATCACCATTTTCACGATGGTAGACATTATGAATATGCTCTATCAGTGGACTTACAATGCTCCCCTCTACTCAGAAACATCCTTATTTATTGCATGTGATTACAATGATTTTAGATTCATCTTACTTGGTTTTATTGGATCAATATTAACGGGTGCGACATGTATTATTCCTGAGCATAAAAATGCTGTAGCTCAAGAAATATACCTCGAACATGCAACAGCACTCATGTTAAATGAAACTTATTTAAACCAACTAATGAACGATGCCTCAACAGAAGAGCTCACCTTCATTGGAAACACGATAGCTTGCAATATAAAAAGTACAATCCGCAAGAATTGGGAGGGCAAATTCTTACATCCCATATACAACATAGAGCACAAAGAAAAAGAATTGATTCACACATATGAGACGCCATTTAACTCCGTAAAAACAACCCTCTAATACCTATTTTTCCTAGTTAAATCAACCACATGAAATACATCAAAAAACTACACTTGACCATGTGATAACAATGGCGCATAATTACCTTATGGCTAAATTTTTTGGAAATACTATAAGTGACCAAAATCTCTCAAGTATGTTTGAAGTAAATTCAGATATCATTCAAGATGATACTTTTAAAAGTGCACTTGGAATTTTAGAACGAGCATATATAAATCATACCGACTCATTTGAGAACGAACCAAGCAAAAGAAAACTTGAAGATTTTTTAAGAAGTTTTTACTTAAAATCTTTATTATATTCAGATGATGAATACATTAAAAGCACAGGTGAAGTCTTATTTAGCACATACTTTAATATGTGCCTCAACCTATTGATTTCTTCTCTGATTTTGTCTGCCACAGGCAGTTTCCCAATCGCACTAATTGCATTTATTGCCATTAGTTACAAGTTAATTTTAAATTCAATAACAAAAAATAACGTTATTCATAAACAATATTTAGATGTCTATGAAATCAAAATTCAAGATCAGGAACCAAATAAACATAGTGAATTTGAAATTTATACGTCATATTCAGATCAAAGCATAAGTGATAGAACCTATTCTGAAGGCGGATCATCCTATGGCCCATCATCACCATTGTTAACACCTAACCCTTACTCTACACCTGAACGCAAACCACGCGGCAGCTGCGATACTCCTAATAGCGATAGAAGTTGCTATACAGATCGTGAATCTTCTTCGCTTTTTTATGATGAAGAATATGAATCACCTGGCGAAAGTCCGCGCCCATTTTATTGATTCTGGTCTTACCTGAATAACTTTTTTTTACAAAGAAAAAATTATTATTTATCTTTTTATTAGGCCTAAAAATTCTGAACGAATCTTGCAATCATCACTAATGACACCAACAAGCTTACTTGTAACAGTTTTAGAGTTTATAGACCCAACACCTCTAGTTACCATGCAACCATGCACAGCCTCAATTACAACACCAACACCAACAGGGTTTAACTCTTCCTGTATCGCTTGTGCAACTTGTAATGTAAGTGTTTCTTGTGTTTGCAATCTTTTCGCAAAACCATCAACAACCCTTGCCAGTTTACTCAAACCAACAATTTTATCATTTGGAATATAACCGATATGAGCCAAACCATGAAAAGGCACCATATGATGTTCACAATGGCTGCTAACCGTAATGTCTTTGACAATAACCATTTCTTCATAACTTTCGAAGCCTGCAGAAAATGTTTTCTTCAAATGGTTTTGCGGATTTATCTTATAACCAGAATAAAACTCATCAAATGCCTTAATGACTCTCATAGGCGTTTCAACTAATCCTTCTCTATCAGGATCATCACCAATGTACTCTATAAGCGTTCTAACCGCCTTAAGCGATTCTTCTTTTGAAGCATTATTACTTGTTTTTTCCATAAGATTATTATAAACATATGATTTATTTCATTCAACATAACTTTATAAAAATTGCATATAAAACTATTAATAAGGTATATTTTAGATATGTATTCTTACTTTTATCTATCCAAACTTAGTTTTAAGTCCATTTTTAAAATATTACTAATCCCAACAATGTTTTTTTCGGTCATATTTAGCATCTACGATGTTCAAAACAATATTTTTATTGAAAAATTTAATCAAACCAAACAGGAAATTGACAGCAATGATCCACTTTATAAAAAATTTTCTAACAATCAACTAGCGTCTAAACACTCAACTAAATTAATTATCATTAGCTCCATTGGCCTTAACTTTTTTTGTTCTATTTGGGTATGGTTATGTTTGCGAATTTATTTTCTGTTTTTTAGACTAAAGATCAAAGCAGGTTTAGTGCCAATGGTGCATGATCAGAAGGACGCTCTTGCTGACGAACCTCCTCAAGGACCTGACAAGATTTAACTTGGCTGAACAAATCGTTTGTACAAAGCCAATGGTCTATTCTAAGACCAGCCTTACGTCTATAAGCGAACCTACGATAATCCCACCATGTAAAACCAGAGCTATCAGGGTCTAACGTGCGATACACATCTTTAAAACCTAATGAAAGTAGCGCTTCCCATAATGCACGTTCAGGCTCAGATACCAGCACTTGGTTTTGCCATTTTTCAGGATCATATACATCTATATCTTGCGGTGCAATATTAAAGTCACCACATAACAATACATGTTTGAATTGTTTCTTTTGAGCTTCAACTAATTTACAAAAGTCCTCTAAAAAAGAAAGTTTGTATGTATACTTTTCTGAAGTTAAAGACTCTCCCATGGGAATATATGCATTTATAATCAAGGTATCTGAAAAAGATGCCGCAATAACTCTTTTTTGTTTAGATAAAGTTTCTGTAAGTTCTAGTGGCACCTGATTTAAAGGTACTTTTGAGATGAAGGCAACACCGTTATAACTTGGTTGACCGACATACAGACTATTATAGCCAAAGGAAGCTAAGTGTTCTTCTGGAAACAGATCATCAGACACTTTAGTTTCTTGCAAAGCTAAAACATCTGGCTGATGGTTTTCTAGTAAAAACTCCACCCCAGGCATTCTTGCCCTAATTGAGTTAACGTTCCAGCAAATTAATTGCATAACTTAAGACACGCTGCTGCTCGCTCTTTGAGCAACTTAACAGGTAGAGCCTCAGCTAACAAATGCAGATCAGGGCCATGTGGTGAACCGATCATGGCAACCCTTAAAGGCATGAATAAAAACTTACCTTTAACACCACCCTCAACAGTCGTCTTGATGTTTTCCACAATTGCCTTATAAGCATCAGCGGTTAAAAAGGCATCATCATTTAATTGAGATAGCCAAGCTTCAAGAATCATTTTTGTATTCGGCCAATCCAATACTTCTTTAGATGGCTCAACAATATTAAAGTGGCTTTGATCAAACCAAATTCTAAGCAAGTCAATTGCATGTGCTAATGTATCACACTCACTCCAAATGACAGCCAATGCTTTTTCATTCCACCCATTAGACGTTGGTAGTGCTAATTTTGAAAATTCTGGTAATTCAGATAAAAGTGCCCATAACTGTTTAGGTGTCATATTACGAATATGTTGACCATTCAACCAATGCATTTTTTGAATATCAAAAACTGCTGGAGATGCATTGACACGATCAACTGTAAATGATTCCACTAAATCTGTCATAGATAAAATTTCTTCACCCCTTGGGTGAGACCAACCTAATAAAGCCAAATAATTTATAATGCCTTCGGGCACATAACCAAGTGTTTTAAGATCGCTACAACTAGCTGCTTTGTGTCTTTTACTTAGTTTTTTACGATCTTCGTCAAGTATAATAGACAAGTGACCAAAATGTGGAATCTCAAAACCAAGAGACTCATATAACATTAATTGCCTTAATGTATTTGATAAATGTTCTTCACCTCGGAAAACGTGACTAATTTTCATGGCATGATCATCAACTACACAGCAAAAGTTATAAACAGGCATCCCATCTGAACGAAGCAATACAAAATCACCCACCATATGTGCTGGTAAATTAATTTCACCCCGCACTAAGTCTTCGAAGGTATAGATTCTATTTGGATCCTTAACTTTAAAGCGCACGGTCGCTTTTTCATTTTTTTCTAAACGTTTGGTGATTTTAGGATCATCATAGGAGAAGTCTCGATAAGGGCTCACAATTTGGTAAGGATCTCCATTAGCTTCCGCTTTAGCTTTTTGAGCTTCAATTTCCTCATCAGTTAAAAAACAATAATACGCATGACCTTCTTTTAACAATTGGTCCACATATTGTTTATAATAATTCAGTCTTTCAGATTGGTAGTAAGGTCCAAATTCGCCTGGCACATGTGGCCCCTCATCCCATTCTATCCCCAACCAACGCAAATCATCCAACTGCTCTTCAGCAAGTTTATGATCACTTCTTTCTGAATCTGTATCCTCAATTCTTAAAACCATGGATCCGCCATGATGTTTGGCAAAAAGATAGTTGTATAATGCTGTTCTTATACCGCCAACATGCATTGAACCAGTTGGACTTGGCGCAAAACGAACACGGACAGGTTGGTTTGACATAGAGACTCCTTAAATCGAATATTTTACGCGAACTTTATTAAAATCGCAAAAATGTTTATTCATATTATAATTATAGTCATCTTTATGAAGATAAACATGCTATCTAAGTCATATTTTTAGAAAAAATTAATTTTTTATACTCTAAGCTTTGCAAAATTTAAAATCATGTCTATAATCACACCACTAAACATATTTAAAGGATTAAATAATGTACTTAAGATTAATGATTTCAATGCTTTTTAGCCAAGTCATGGCCTCAAACCTGACCTGTGACTATGTTGACGTTGATCTTTTTGAACAAGGCAATGTTCAAACCCATAGTTGTGATTGCCACATCTGTTATGACAATGACACCAATCAAAGGGCATCTGCATCACCTGAAGACACCATTAGCCTTGGCCAACACTGGAATAAATTAAAACTATTACCTCAAAATCCAAATCTAGATTCAAACACAGTCTTATCATCAGCTGAATGTCCTTATAATCGTAACTCTGGGGCGCTCGGTTCTGATGATATTGTAACAACGGTTTCGTTGTTACATTCATTAATATTTCAAGATAAGTTATGTAGGAGGATATCATGAAATTAACACAAGGGATATGTATCATAGCTGCACTTGGTGCAACTTATGCACAAGCAGCAACCATTAAAGAAACAAGTGTTTTTGCAAGCGTTTTAAATTATTCAGATGAAGATTATGACGGTCTAACTGATTATCAAAAATTCATTGGCTATCAACAAACATGGGACACCGGTCATACACTACATCCAGAAGTATCTATCGAAGTATCTAATGATTCTGTTTACTACATTCGTGGCGGCATGCGTGTTTATTGGAATAATTTTAGTTTTGCTTTTGGTCCTGGTTATTACCATCAAGGCAATGGTCCAGATCTAGGCGGACATATACAGTTTAAATCTAATATTAGATATAACCTAACCCCTAAATGGCATATTGGTATCTACCACTTATCTAATGCTGGTCTTAAAAGCTACAACCCAGGTGCTGATGGTATTGCTATTGGGTATAATTTTTCAGCTAAATAAACAAATTGCGACATAAAGGAGTATTTAACATGACGCAAACTAAACAACTTACAAAAACGTTACTTATTTCGAGCCTTGCGCTCATGAGTGCTTATGGTACTGCGCAAGCATCAATTGCCAACACGCACTCAACCCATCAATCAAATGTAGCTACTTATTTGGCAGTTGGACAGGATGACCTTTTTATTAATTCTCAAACCGGCTCCAGTGATGGGAAGTCAAAAAAAATATCTGAAACTTTTGCAACCATATATGGGCAGGCAAGTGATCCAAAACTTGTCCCTAACCTTTATCTAACCTGGGGATTTAGAACCATTGAAGGCGGTATTCATGATTACAATATGGGCTTAAAATATGTAATTAATAGTTTATTGCCCAATCAAACTTTCATGCTCCATTTGGGCCTTTATGACAGTCATAATGCCAAAAATAGTGCCCTTGGGACCAAAGGGACAGGCGTCACATTTGGTTGGTCACCCGTTAAAAATTTTCATTTAAATTTATCGCATCAAAATTTTGATGATAACGCAGATGGTAATATAGAAGATACCAATGAAATAACAGGAAAGTTTAAATTAAATGCAAAAACAAAATTTGCAATCACACATCAAGAAGCAAGTTATCATGATAGAAATAATAGCAAGCAAACTTCGCGTAGCGATGGTATTAAACTCTCATATGATGTTGTAGATAACTTTAGCCTTATCTTAGGTGGTGCTCAATCAGATGAAATCAATAATACCAATGGTCAAAAGAAAAATATAGAAAATGCTCATATAGCCCTTAGATATGCATTCTAACATCACCAGGTATACATCAAACCTGCGCTGTAAATGCCTGAGCTAATGTCATCGAAGTCATTTAATGAATATGTTCCTGATGTTTGCACTTGTATAGATTGGAAATGAATCGTTTTCATACCTAGGGCTAAACGCCAATGATCATCTAAAGTGATCTCTTGTCTAACGCCTGCAACACCGCCCCAGGATTTAAGATCAATGGCTGTATTTTCCTGATCGCCAGCAATGCCTCGATCAGTAAAGTCTCCTCTTGCAATACCTGCTAGTAAAACTAGGTTTTGACCTTCACCGATGGTCACGCCTGGGGTTAATACAAAACCCATATCCCAATTATGTTCAAGTTGTTCCTCAAATCTTGTTTGCGTATTAAGACCTTGATTTTCTTCAAAACTATTAAGGAAGTGAGCAAATCCTTCGATGCCAAAAAAGAAAGAATCATTGACATTGAAACGCCTGCCTGCGGTGATTTCACCACCCCAGCCAGAAACAGCTAAAGGTAAATGAAATACTTTTAAAATTTGCTCTTGATCCTGACTCTCATTCATTTCTGAAACATCTTTCACAAAATTGAATAAGACATAGTTTTTAGCTTTTTCTACCTTCGGTGTAATGACACGACTTAACTCTTGTCCACGTGGGTAATAAATAATTGAAGCCATGAAGCGGTCAATGGTTGGTTTGAATGATACATGTTGAATATTAGCAGTGACGGTCGTGGTACTACCAGAATCATCATAAGTATTTGAATAAGGTAAGATCACATCATATTCGTATTGCAAAAAGAGGGTTTCAAGCCAACTTAAACGAACTGCCCAATTTTCATTAACTGCAGACTGTGTGGTAATACCCGTTAGTAAACCACCTGCGATTTGTGACGTATCCGAACCAACACTTGCAAAAGAAGCAAGGTCTGAACTCATGTTATAATTCATAAACTCTAAGCCTAGTACCGCACCAATTTCACCGTATTTCTTATACACGGGCATCACACGAGCAGAAAACATCCAATCACGATCCATAGATGCCTGCCCACTCACGCCATTGATTGCAGATATACCAACGGATGATTGTGCAACTGAGTAACCTATACTGGTCTCAAAGCTCAAGTCCCAATGTGGTGCAATGGATTTAATGACACCTATCCCAAAGTCAACACTTGGACCTAAAATTGAGTAATCCCCTCGCCAATCATAGTCAGGCTGCTCTGGAAATGACTGACTAAACCTGATTTCATTATGGTCCCTCGCACTACTTAAAATATAGTAAGGATTCCAATCAGCAAAGGCAGAGGAAAGTAGAATAAAAATTATTGTTATTAACCGTAAAAACACTTTAAAATTTCAACATAAATACCCCTAACAGTCAACCAGTATTGAATTTATCTATGATTAAAACTTCCTAATTGAGTTTTATTTATCAACAAGATGACGTAAAATAAATCTATGTATAAGAATTCATCATTTAAAGTTGGCATCATAGGTTGGCGCGGCATGGTTGGACAAGTGTTGCTTGAACGATTCAACGCTACCAATGGTTTAATCAATCAAGCCATCTTTCTTTTTTCATCACAAACCATTGATGCAACATCTATTTCATTAAATGCCAAAACTGTTACAGTTGAGCACTCAGATGACATCATAGCGCTTGGGCAATGTGACATATTAATTAGCTGCCAAGGCAGTGCATATACCCAGCACATGTTACCCGTGCTACGACAACAAGGCTGGCATGGCTATTGGCTAGATGCAGCATCGCATCTAAGGCTTGACTCTAAAACTTTGTTGGTACTTGATCCCATTAACCAAGCTTCCATTGAATCTGCTCTGATGAATAATCAAAAAACATTTGTTGGGCCTAACTGTTGTACGTCGCTTTTACTACTTGCTTTACAAGGACTCTATGATAAAGACATCATACAGCATGTAGACACACATACCTATCAAGCCATTTCAGGCGCAGGAAGCACACAGCTTAAAAATTATTTAACACAAGTACATGCTGCATCAACAAACATCAACTTAGATAATATCATTCAAACATGTAATCAACTTGAAAAAAACAATCATAGCTTGCTAAACAATGTCATTCCATGGGTAGATGCATTATCTGACCATGGTGCAACTAAAGAAGAACTTAAATTTGCCAGAGAAGCTACTAAACTACATGGGAAGGAAACACCTATTAGCGCAACTTGTGTGAGGGTCAATGCATTGAGGTGTCACAGCCAATCAGTTACGCTCACGCTTAACAAAAATTACCCACTCGATGACATCAAACATTGGCTAGCACACGGAAATGCATGGACCAAACTCATCGATGATGATGTCCCAGAACTATTGTCACCCAAACCCATTTCAAATACTTTAGATATTGCCGTTGGCCGTATTCGACAAGATTCATATCGACCTAATGTCATTCATTTATTTACTATTGGAGATCAACTGCTATGGGGTGCTGCAGAGCCATTAGTTAGAATATGTCAAATGATTCTGACACATCTTAATCAAGCTTTAGGTACTAAAATAGACCAAGTTGATTTAGTTAAATAACCCCCAGCTATTTTTTCAGCTGCTTGACCAATGCCCCAATATAAATCAAAACGGCCATGGCCATGAATGGCCCTACCCACATCTTGAGCGATGACAATTCTGTCACCTAATAAAATGGGGGTCCCCGAAGGAATGAGGGTTGTATCAACAGCCACACTATGTCCTGCTGTTAATGGCACACCTCGATTACCTCGAACCAATGGATCATCTGAAAGCTCGTAATAAATAAAACTTGGATTTCTAGACAATACTTCATTGATTTGCTCGGGATGCTGATATAACCATTGACGTTGATGCTGCAGCGAACCAGGAATACGAATGAAATGATAAGGGAAATTATTTTTTCCAGCAACAACTAAGCGTTTTATTTTACCATTACTCAAATGTACAACGGCTGTTCCTTGAAGCTGTGTAAAGTAACGCTCAACATTATCTTTAATATAAAGAATCTCTTCCGCCTGACCTTTCAGCCGACCCGCCTCAATACCTTGACGATCAAAACATTCTGCACAAGTTTCTGGCACGGCATAGATAGGTGTTTTAAGCTTTGAGGTTGGTTGCAAACTGCCCTCAAGTTCTTGCGTGTAATAGCCCGATACTTTTGCTAATTGAGTCTGGGGTGATAGGTTGAAATGTCTCGCCCAAAACGCCTGGGCGGCATCACTAGACATTAGATCAAGTGATGTAATTGATTGGCAAATCTGTACCCACTGATCAGAATCAAGCACATGCGTTGCGTTAGGTTTATCACACGAAGCCTTAAATGCTTGAAGACTTTTTTCAGGTGAAACAAGGTTTATTTCATACATAGGTACTGTGTGCCCCTGAGACACACAGCCTGATAATACAAACAATGCTAAAAGCAACAACCTCACAGATCGGTCACTGTCCCTTCAGCAACTTGTGCTGCCAACGCAACTGTTTCGATTAATGTTGGGTGCGGATGAATGGTTAAAGCAATGTCTTCTGCATTCGCGCCCATTTCAATAGCAAGTGCAATTTCACCAATGAGATCTCCTGCGTGTTTACCGACAATACCACCACCAAGAATCTTTCCTGTTTCAGGATCAATTAATAATTTGGTTAAACCTTCACTTCGTCCCATGGCAATGGCACGGCCATTCGCCATCCAAGGGAATGCGCCTTTTTTGTATTTTGTACCTGATTGCTTTAAAGATACTTCTGTCTCGCCAACCCACGCAACTTCAGGATCGGTGTAGGCAACATTCGGGTAACATCTAAAATCCTTCACCAAATGATCATGCCCTGCAGCAATTTCAGCTGCTAAGTGGCCTTCAGCTGCTGCAACGTGTGCAAGCATCGGTGAATCAATTAAATCCCCAATGGCAAAAATATGGCTTACATTGGTTTTAAACTGGTCATCTACTTTGACAAATCCTCGCTCATCACATGCAAGGCCTGCCTTATCAGAACCAATCAATGAACCATTTGGTCTTCTACCCACACTGACAAGGATTTGAGAAAAGATTTTCTTTTCAGTTGTTTCACCTTCAAGCGTAACACTCAAACCTTTCTTAGTTACTTCAGCCTTTGTAACACTGGTATTGACATGAATTTCTACGCCACGTTTTTCGAGCAATTGCTGCATCGGCTTGACCAGATCAGGATCTGTCCCAGGCATGATTTCTGGCAGCATCTCAACAATAGTAACTGGCGCACCCAAGGCACGATACACAGTCGCCATCTCACAACCTATGATGCCACCACCAATAACCAATAATGGTCCAGATGGATCTGCAAACCTTAAAGCACCTGTTGAACTAAATACTCTTGGATCCTCTGGCAAGAATGGTAGCTTAACAGGTTCTGAGCCCGCAGCTAAGATCGCTTTTTCAAATGTGATTTCTGTCACAGCATCATTGGCATCGGTAACGGATAATGTATGCGTTCCTGTCAATGTACCGTAGCCATGAACCACTTTTACTTTACGTTTAGAAACAAGCATTTTAACCCCTTGATTGAGGTTTTTAATAATGCCATCTTTCCATGCACGCAATTTAACAATATCAACTTTTGGTTTATTAAACTCAATGCCTTTATCAGCTAATTCAGCTGTCTCAAATAAGACCTCAGCCATATGAAGCATTGCCTTTGATGGGATACAACCAACGTTCAAACACACACCACCCAATGCGTCAAAACGCTCGACTAGTGTGACTTCATTCCCTAAGTCTGCCAACCTGTTAGCGGCCGTATAGCCACCAGGGCCACTACCTAAAACAACATACTGTGTTTTTAATTGCTTAACTGAATTTTCATTTGCCATGTCATTACTCTCCAACAATGAGTTCAACGACTACATGCGAAATATAATGCATGAGTCTTACTAAAAAACGCGCCGCTTGCGCACCGTCAATCACACGGTGATCATACGACAAAGATAAAGGAAGCTGAGTTTTTGGGTGCCATTGCCCATCTTTATATTCTGGCACAATTTCCTGACGGGATACACCTAAAATAGCAACCTCTGGTGCATTGATGATTGGTGTGAAATGTCCACCACCGATACCACCTAGATTTGAGATGGTCATACATCCCCCCTGCATGGCTTTCATAGGCAAACCTTTTTCACGTGCTTGCTCACTCAAGGATAAAAGCTCGTCCATCAAAGTCATAATATCTTTTTGATCAACGTCTCTAATCACAGGGACAACCAGACCTTGTGGGGTGTCTACAGCAATACCAATGTGATAATAATCTTTCATGACGATAGATTTACCATCACTGCTTAAAGATGAATTAAACTCAGGAAATTCTTTTAAAG
>JAQWRO010000077.1 GCA_029243665.1 Gammaproteobacteria bacterium | reverse complement strand
CTTACTTTTGGGAAGCAGTGCTTCTGCAAGCTTGTTTGGAACTTCTATGAGTTTATTTGGAGCTTCTACGATGGCTTATAGTGCATCCACTGCAGGAGATGTGGGTGCAGCAGCTGATATGGCTGAAGTTGCTGAATAAACTAAAAAAGACTGCTGAAATGTGACTTAAACAAAATCAACATTCACAACAGCTAGCATGCTAAAATTAACCTATAATATTAATATAATAATAAAAGAGGTATTTTATGAACAATAATTTATTTAAAATATTAACCATTTCAGCATTACTTTTAGGAAGCAGTGCTTCTGCAGAAATTTGGTCCGCTTTCACCACAACTATAGACGAAGTTGGCCGAGCAGCTGGCCCCCTAGCTACAACAGTAGGTCAAGCTGGTGAAGCAGCTTTAGAATAGTTTAGCCAAGCATTTAGCAACGCAGGTCTAGCAGTTAGTGACGCTATTGAAATAGCGGTATAATTAAATTAATCTTGTCACATGTGGAATCAGCTGGGTTACCTTTTCAGGTTGGTGTGCTTGATAAAAAGCTAGCAATGCCAAACCCTCTGAAAGTTGCCCACTTTGGCTAAAGGCCGCTTCATAATATGTGCCAGCGCGTTGGACCATATCAGCTTCGAGATGTGCTTTAGCAAGCGCATCTAATAAAACAACATTCTTTGGTTCTTTTTTTAACCAAGCTAACAATTGTTTGATACACTTTTGCATCTCCAAATCAGGCATGCTCATGTATTGCCTAACCCACTCATCTTGCCAATGAAGATCTAAACTTTGCTCAATGGTCGTTTTTGCCTTCTTAAATAATTTTTGTTGCAGCAAATGCTCTATTTTCAAATCAATAAAATGAATGCTTTGCTTGAGCTCATGAGGTAATTTGCGCCAGGCTTGATCAAAGGACTCTGGTTGATCCATTAAGGTTAGCAGATGCTCGTAGGCAACATCATCGTAATACAAAGCAATGATGTCCTGTGGCATGTAACGTTTATATTGTTGCATTAAATCATACAACAACACCCATTGTGCATCTTGATAATAACTATGTGCAAGCACGGTCAATATTCCAGCATGTTTGGGGCATTTTACAAGTGCAAGCCTAAAAGCCTCTTGAGCATGCTCGCCATCGCCCTGATACAAATAACCTAAGCCTTCTATCCAACGAATCAACCCCTCTGCATCTTCATTGGCGAGAATGCTAGCTGACACTTGCTTTGATGTTAAGGTCCCATTCAAAGCATTGGCTAATAGCCCCAATAATTGGCTTGGTAGATTGTCTTGATAACGTTTGGATTGGACAATTTTTAATATTTGCCCTTCTGAAAGTTGAATACATAATTTAGTTATGTGTTTATTGATTTGTTTATCCAGGCGTACGTTACGACGATGATGCAGCCAAGATGGTAATTTTAAGATATTCCAGATGACTTTAATTATAATGAATAATGCTATGATTATTAAAATAAATGTGCCCAATTGCATCGCAACACTCAACTGTGCAACATGTATTTCTACTAAACCTGGATTGACCCAAAGCCAAGCACTCGCAGCGGCAGCAATAAGTAATAAAATCATATAGCGAAACATTAGGCAATCACTCCATGTCTAGGTTGTTGTGGCTTAGAATCAGATTTGGTTTGTTCAGACTCAGACTCTAAGTCTATATCTTCTTGAGCTTTTTGTTTTGTTTTCTCATTGAATTGCTTTCTAAGCATAGCCTTCTGCTCCAAATCTTTCTTTCTGTTCTGTTCAACATGAATACTTGATAGGTCTAAATCTTGTAAGGGTTTAGCGAGCTCAGTGAGTGATGTTTGCCAATCGATATCCCCAGGGTATAATTTCACCCAACTTTCTATATTTGCTATAGCATCTAGGTAATCATCATAGTGTCCGTGAACAAGATACCATCTAGCCTGCTCTAATGTAGACCAGTAACGCCACTGTTGAGGATCAACCTGACCTGCCTTACCTTCATGATATTCAACATTAACCCAACCTTTCAATGGACGTAGCCAACTTTTTTCTTTGGTCTTTTTCTGATTGCCAGGTTTTGACAGCCGTGATTGTAGTTCAGTAATCAGTTTGGTCCTATCTTTCACTTGAGCTCTGAGTGTGTCCACTTGTGACTTAAGGACTTGAATGTCTTGTTGACGCTTTCTATCTTTAGTTTCCTTATAATTGGTGCTGAGTATTTCTAGATATGCTGCACCTAGGTCTAAATCACTACGATCAACCAAGACAAGATAAGCCATTTGTTGATAATGCTTATTTTCATCCTGTATCACTTTTGGTGTACGAAAAGCTTTCAGCTGTGATTCAAGCTGATCGATAACTGCATTTTGATCTTGAATTGTTTGGTTAAATAAAGCTTGTTGAAAAACAAGCCAGCCAATCATGGCTAAAACAGCCAAAGGAAATAAATAACATGTTAGCCACCGTTTGATTTGTTTCATCTATTTGCTCCTATGCTTTACCTGATAATGTGCGATAAAAGATTCATCTCTCGGATCTGAGACCACCTCTATGCGACCCTTAAAACCAAGGGCAACTGCTTGCTCCTGACACATCATTGTTGGCACCACTATGTCATAGGATAACAGATTTTTTTCATTAAGGGTAAGGATATAATACTCAAAAAATAATTGCATAAGTTTTTGGCTGGTAAACCAAATCTCACCCTGTTGTGGTATCCCATTGACCTGATGGGCAATGGGCGTCATTTCATACACTCGATGCATCACAACTTTTGTATTCAATGAATCGAATCTACTGACATCACTATGCATCCCACCAATGATATGAAGCACAGAATTAGCTTCCATTTGCCTGATAAAGTAAGGGTCTTCTAGCAACCCCGATACTGAATAATGTCCTGGCCTAGGTTGATAGCAGTCACATGTGTACTTATTTTCAACTGCCTGAGCTGTTTTAGGACCAACTGCAAAAACCATTTCGAAATCCAGTGCATCAGGTGCAAATAATACACCCGATTGACTTAAAAAAAGAGTTATGCCACCGAGATTTTTTGGTGGTTTATAATCTGTCTTTTCGAGCCTTGCTGCAGGCAAGTATCTATACTGAATTTGTGCTGACTTTAATTTGTCACACAAAGGCTCTGCCCATGGCTTTGGTCTTGTTACAATAATCATACATATAGCTTAACAGCTCTATTCAACCCTGTCTTCAAAAACCAAAGTGTTTAAATTTATGCTATAATATTCAATGAGTTGACATACCTAATGGACATGGTAAAAAACAGATACATAGCAAACTAACAACTCATGAAAACATAACTCATTACAATGTGTCAGCTTTGACTTAATAACTTTACTTACGGAGGAAGCGGCCAATATTTATTGGCCGCTTTAACAATTGAAATCTTAGATAAACATTGAAAAAAACCCTAAATAAATTTTCTATAAAAAAAAGTATAAATTTTAATCACATAAGTATTATTTTCAAACTATAATTAAATTATAAAGAGAATAAAATATGAAATTTTGTGTACTTATTACAGATCTATCCCATTTCACTGCACAAGCAACCGCTGTTGAACTTTTGAAACGTGGCTACCGTGTCATTGGGTTAACCGACCAACAGACATTCATAGAACCTCTTCAACAGTTGATTGCCAATCACGTTGATGACATTTCCAATCTAAGAATTACTAACCTTGAAAACAGTCTTCTAGAAACTAAGACCTCTATTTTGAAACATTGTGACATCGTTTTCCATATGTTAGCGCCACCCCCCATTTTAGATGAGGATGGAAGACTTCGCTGGATACATACCCTACACCATGAAACCATCCAATGGCTTGAATCATCAAAAAAAGCACATATTCAGAAATTCACAGTGACCTCGAGCATTTTGTCCTTACGGTATAATATGAAAACACCAACGATGAACTTGATAGATGGTCAATCTTTTTGCGAACCACAATGGGATACATTAACACCCTTTTCAACACAAATTGTTAAAAGTGACATAGCCAATTGGGAATACGTTACTGCCAATAAGTTAGAAAATATTTTTACTGCAATATACGTGCCAACTGTTTTTGGGCATTTCAAAGGTTTTAGCACAACCCCATTCATTCAGCTAATGCAAAAAATGGCTGATGGTCAATTCATGCTATTGCCGAAACTACAATGGCCTGGAATTGATATTATCGATGTTGTTCAAGCACATATGAACATCATAAACAATAATCTTTTAACTAATAAAAGACTTGTCCTGGCAGACGAGACAATTTCTATATCAACCGTTAAAGATTTGATGGTATCAATCAAACCAAGTTTGAAAAAAAATATGCCAAGAATAACGCCACCCGTACTATTTGAGCCTTTGATCAAACAGTTTGTTCCTCAATATAGAGCCATCATGGAAGAGTTGAATGGTAAAATCATTGCTAACAGCAAATTTACTCGCGAACTACTTCAAACGTCATTCATCCCTTCTGAAGAAGCATTAATTAAAACCCTCAAAGACATCATAAATTAAGTTTCACTATAATTTGGGCCCTCACCCCCTTGAGGCGGCACCCAATTAATATTTTGCTTAAAATCTTTAATATCGCAGGTTTTACAATGAATACAATTTTGTGCATTGATTTGTAACTTTGGTTTTCCTGCATCGTTTTTTACAATTTCATATACTTTTGCAGGACAATAACGTGTTTCTGGTGAATCATATTGGTTGTAATTAACTTCAATAGGAATCTTGGTATCAGCCAGTTGTAAATGACAGGGTTGATCTTCAGCATGATTAGTTCCCGTCAATCGAACCGATGTTAAAATATCAAAACTAATTTCACCATCTGGTTTTGGATAATCAATCGGTGTGAAGGCAGATTTAGACTTAACTTGCAAATGATCGATGTGATGAGACAATGTCCAAGGCACCTTACCCATTGTGAATGTCTCAAAACCAGCATTAGTTAAGCCAGGCCAAAGCCCTTTTGTAAACCCTGGACGGATGTTTCTAACTTTGTATAATTCTTTGCCAACACAGCTTTCTCGTAAAGCATCATCATAACCTGTATCTTCTGGTTTTTGGTGACTCACCCACTGCTCAGCTGCAATCATACCAGACCACATTGAATTATGAATCCCTTTAATCTTAGGTGTATTGACTAGCCCTGCTGAGCAACCGATCAACCGACCACCTGGAAATGCAAGCTTTGGCAAAGACTGCCAACCGCCTTCCGTCAAAGCTCGAGCACCATAAGCTATGCGCTTACCTCCTTTAAGCAAACCTAAACATTTTGGGTGATGTTTGAACTGTTGTAACGTTGCATAGGGATTTAGATATGGGTTTTGATAATCAAGACCCACAACATAACCAAGAGAAACCCTTTGATTGGCATCATGATATACAAATGAACCACCATAGGTATCTGATGGTAATGGCCAACCAATGCTATGCCAGACAAGTCCTTCTTGATGCACTTGATCCGACACTTCCCACACTTCTTTGATCCCAATGGCATAAGTTTGTAATTGAGCATTTTGACGCAAATCAAATGTCTTCGTTACGACTTTTGTGAGTGAGCCGTGCGCACCTTCAGCTAAAAAAGTTATAGGTGCTTTTAAATGCATCCCTGGTTGATAATTTGGTCCTGGTTGGCCTGCATGGTCTACACCCATTTCACCTGTGACCACACCACACAAGCGACCCTTTTCAATGATTGGTTGAGCAGCTGCAAACCCAGGAAAAATTTGTGCACCTAAGGCTTCAGCCTTAGCAGCTAAATATCTCGAAAACTTAGACAGACTAATAATATAGTTACCATGGTTCTTCATTTGTGGCGGGGTTGGCATACGCCAAGCATGTTTTTTAGAAAAATAATAGAATTGATCTTTGTTGACAGCAACACTGACCGGACAAGCTTTATCTTCTTGCCAGCTTGGTAGTAATGCATGTAAAGCACTAGGTTCTAATACTGCACCCGAAACCAAATGCCCCCCAATCTGTGCAGACTTTTCTAACACACAAACCGACAAACCTGGTTGCAATTGTAATAGCTTAATCGCAGCTGTTAGCCCTGCTGGACCAGCACCTACAATAATGACGTCAAATGTCAATACCTCTTGATTATCCATGTTACCATTATAACACACTTGAAATATTTTAAATTACTACTATACTTTTTCAGTATAAAGGGATTTAGCATCAATGATAGGAAAAAATATGGAACAGTTTTATTCGACAGTTGGAATCGAAATCGAGTGTCATTTAGTTGATAAAAAAAATCAACCAGTATCAATTACTCAAAAGGATGATTTAAAAAGTGAAATCATTAACTATTTAGAGGAACACAATCTACCAACATTTTCATTAGAACCACATGCAAGTTTAATTGAATTCAAAACGAACCCCCATCAATCTAAAAAGTTACTTTTCAATGAAATTGATCTCATTTATGACATTCAGAAAATAGCTAAAAAATACGATTGTAATATTCTATTTCAAGGTTTAAACCCGCGCGCAGATTCATCCAAGCAACTTCATGCACGAAAATATTTTCCATTCTCTGATGTATTTTGTTATGCAGGGATTCACATTAACTTTAACATAAAAGAAGAACATCACTCTGATTTATTCCAAATTCTCGACTTAATGCAACAGTGGTGCATGCCATTTTCAGTTTTGATGCAATCCTCTCCATTGTTAGCGCAAAAAAGAACTCACTGTCATTCTTCAAGGCATGCCTTGGCTTCAGGAATACTAGGGCCACACTTTGATTTTCTTCCAAAGTCATTAATGTCTTGGAAAAAAATAGCTGCTTTTGATGCTCTATTGAAGCAATCTAGTAAAGACTATATTTTTCATGCTTTTACCAATCCAGTTCAACATTTATTAAGACCAAAAAAAATCAATGGTCACAAAATTATTGAAATACGATTCTTAGATACGTCTAATGCTGATTCACTAAAAACAACGATAGAACTGATGGCACAAATATTAGACATCATTGCCAATAAGCCGAAAAAAACACCTGTTTTGTTTAAGGATGATCTACTATTAAAAACTTCCATGCATCAGATTTCACATGTTGGAAGGCATGGCATAATCAATCTTGATTACAACACAGCATTAAGTATTGAAGCATGGAGCAAACAACACCTTGCCAAACTAAGCCAAACCCTGCATCAAAAATTCATGCATGCACTCAGCAAACCCACGATGAGTGAGAACATACTCAAACAATGTGAGGCGTTGAATCTAGTGACCTACAACCATAATTAGTCTATAATTTTTTCTAAGAAAAGGAGTTTCACATATCATGCATGTTCTTATCCCCGTAAAACACGTCATTGATTATAACGTTCAAATTCAAATTAAATCTGGTCAAGTTGTGCATGATCAAGTCAAACACAGCATTAATCCATTTGATGAAATCGCTTTAGAAGAAGCCATACGCTTGAAAGAGAAAAGTTTCATTTCCAAAATCACTGCCATTAGCATTGGTCCGGAAGATGTAAAACCGACACTCAGACATGCATT
>JAQWRO010000034.1 GCA_029243665.1 Gammaproteobacteria bacterium | reverse complement strand
GAAACAAAACTATTTCCAGTAAATTCATCCATATGCTTTAAAAAATATACTTTAAAACGTTCATGACTGAATGCAATGTCTATGTGAGATCGACTATATAAAGCATGCCCTTCAAACAAAGATGCTAAATGCTGAAATCTTTTTTGTCCACCTATGTTTAATAGAAGTTTCACATAATCAGTACGGTACATATCACTTGGCAGCTCAATGTCTTTAAGATCTACGATGTCCTTGAAGAGCGACCAATGCCCAGATGAGAACATGATCTCCAAAAGACCTAGCTTTGCATTGTCTTCAGACATGCAGGCATTGAATGCTGGATGACTAGTTAAGTACTTTATAGCATTTGGTTTGTTCAGGATGATCGCATAGTGTAATGCCGTTAGACCAAACGCATCTTTTTCATTAATGCCACTACCACTCGCCATTTTTGGCTTATCTTCATCGTAAATAACCCACCTTGTATATGGGTTGGAGACCCTGTCTTTCAACCAATGATACCGGCTTATTAGTGTTGCATAGTAACCAACCACCTTAGGCTGCTGTTCAATTAATGAGAATAATGTTTGAGAAAGTTGTTGATCAAAATTAAATTGCTGACTGGATACTAATGCATCTAACAACGGCATATGATTAGACATTATCGCAGCCAATGCTGGATGAATGGAATTGTTGTAGAGGTGATGATTTGGGTTTGCGCCTAAAGTTAACAAACCCTTTATGACTTCAATATCATGGTCTTTTAAAATGGCAATGCTTAAAGCTTGATGACCTTTATGGTTAATGACATCCAGATCCAAACATAGATCATTTTTTAAAAAAGATAAAATCGTGCTAATCAACTTGGTTGAGTGATAACTCAGGGCGAGCATCAGTATATTATTATCCTCTTCGTCCTTCATATTGATATCGAAGCCATGCTTTATCAAAAATGAAAACGTTTCATGATCATCATTGGCAACAATGGCTTTCATGATTTCTTTAGAAATTTCATTTTTTATACCCTGGCCACTCAACCACCATTTGAGCTTAAAGGCATGAATGTGATCTTTATATAATAAATCAGGTGCTCGAATATACTTGATAGAAATATTATGCATTAGATATAATAAGTACAAGAATTGTGCCGATAAAAGTATTTGAGTAGATAGATAAAACATATTGAAAATATTCTTTTTATTCTTTATATTAATGGATAATCATTAATAGACTATTAAATAGATGTATAAAAAATATTAGAGGAAAAAATGAAAAAAAATGAAAAAGACACATTAGATTTATGTCATGCAATCGAACATGCAAATTTACCAGCTGTACAAAACCACTTAAAAGAAACCAAGCTCAAAACCATTCAAGTTCTTTATGAAATAAGGATAAAAGAGAATACGGGGATGTATAGCCCAAGCAAACATCGTACAATTGATTTAAGAGGTAGGTCTTTTTTTCATCTGGTAGCCTTTACTAGCAACCTTGAAATGCTATATACGATACACTCTGCATTATTTATCCCGATCATTCCAGTGAATGTGGCAACCCTGCATTTGAACAACCCTTTTCAATATTTATGGGAACATGGCAAAGAAGACATGCTTGCTTACTGCATGAGCATGTCAGAAATACTTGGATTTGATAATGTCTTAGCACAACTTAATATTGATTCCTCCAAAAAATTTGGACATCTACTTAAAGATAAACAAGAAAATACCATCGATAAATCCACATACGAATGCCAGCTTACCTGGTTAGAAAATAAAGAATGGCAACACATATGCGATGCCATTCTAAGCAACCAATGGATCGTATCTATGGCTCATTTAGAAACACATGAATCCTCTGGCCTCATGGCACATATTGATGATAGCGGTTCTGAAACGCTGAAAACTAAATATCAAACACTTAAAACACATGCTTTACATGAGAAAAAAAACCATCAAATGATTAAATCAACGATGAAAAAACCAAAAGCTATAGCAAAACAAAGCAACTGGCCTTCGGCACGTCAAATTGGCTTTGGTGTTTTGACAACCGTCAGTTTATTTTTTGTCGCAAGAAATCTTTTTTCTGGAAATCAAGATGGGGCTGGAATAAGAAATAATAGTGAATAACTCATTTAATCTCTGCTAAGGTCATTAAAGTTAGAAAGACTTTTGGACCAAAAAAATCAATGCTAAATGCAGCGATAACAAATAATTGGATGGAATTAAGTCGAATAAAATTGAAATTATATACATCCATATCAAGCGCTCACTAATGTTATTCTAATTGGTTGAATTTTATTATATATATAATAAACTATACATAAAAGGAGGGTTTATTATGTTTAATGGAAACTTTAACAACAATACTTTTATTCCGAGCGCTTTTTTTGAAATCATCTCATCTACAACAGATTTAGAGGAAACGATTCATTTGATCTTAACTGACAGTGAGCATTCGAAAGATGGCTTTATCAAACAACACCGTCAACATTTTTTGAGGGCGGTTGCCTTAATGATGGAATATAATTTTGACACTACTTCCGAAGCATCTATAACTATGCGCAGACTTCATAATCATGACTCTGAAAATAGTCGCCTTTTATTGCGATACTTAACTGAATATTTAGAAAACTTAAATTTATTTAACTTTGATAAAGAAGTTATCGGCAGTTTTCCTCCTCGACCTATGTTAAGAAGAGCCGATGAAGAAAAAATTATAAGTATATGTAGACAAAATGGCATCGACTCTGTCTCGGTACTACTACAAAATATTATGTCGGGATTAAATAGGCCTTTAGCCACACCCTAAAAAAGATAAAAAATATTGGCGCAAGTTTCTTACATACGCCAATATTAATGTTTAAAATAAGTTTATTTTCGCATACTACTTAAGTAGTATGCTGCTAATCCAGCCACTGCAACGCCACCGGCGACAGAGGCCATACTACTTAAATCAAACATGCTGTTTGCTTTAAGTGGTGTTTTTTGAGTCGTTGTATGTGACACTATTGGCCTACGGCATTTGAATTTTACCTTAGGGTCATCAACTTTAACTTTTCTTTCACCGTCTTTACTGAATCCTAATTCGTATTTTGCATTATCCATATATAGTTTAACGAAATCAGAACCGTTTGCTTGGCAAAATTTCACAAAAGCATCATCTTTTGCAAGTTCTAAAACAGAATAAACTAAGGTTGAATTTTCTATCGCACCCATTAAAGCTTCATAATTTTTACTTTCAAAAAGTAACTTTTGTTGTTTAAAATCACTTTCTTTTTGTACTTTTAAATCAACAATAAAACCATCAAAATCTTCAAACGCATTCTCTTGAACGCTTATAAATGAAAGCAAATAATTTAATAATAATGGCTTATCATTCGTTATTGCATGCGTGATATAATCAAAATTAGCATTTTCTTGTGCTTTGAGAAACTCTTCGTAATACCCATTAGACCGATCAACTGTATAATCTATCAATCCTCGCGTAATTGAGGTTGCCGTATGCTTATGAAGCCACATAACCATTTCTAATGAATGTTCTTCATTTAATACCGCGGTATAAATTGAAGGAAAATATCTCAAGTTGACATCATTTTCTTGCTTCACACTACCGTCTTCTTCTTTTAAAAGAATCTTTGTTGTATAGTTTATTGGAATAATAGCTATCTTTTCTAGCGTTTGAACCACATCCAAACTATTGCTTTCAATAAAGCTACTCACATCTGCTGGACGATCATTTTTAATTTTGTTCAGTAACTTTTTGTAAAATACACTCATATTCTTATCCTCTTTATTTTAATAATCTACACGAACAAATCC
>JAQWRO010000072.1 GCA_029243665.1 Gammaproteobacteria bacterium | reverse complement strand
AAATTCATAAATAAAAATTATGATCAAATCAAATCAATCCTTGAGAAACACTACAATGAAATGACTGCTTCAATATTAGACATACGACTGATTCATTCCAAGCCAACGGTTATTAATGAATTAAGAGCGTGTATTGACTTATTGGCAATCAACCCTGATGAAATAATCACTACCGAAACACTAAGTGATTTTTTTGAAGCTAAAGAAATCATTACTTCTTTTTATGATCAATGCATAAAAACACATAATCCTGGCAGCCCCAAAGAACCTTTTTCAGTGAAACGTGATGCTTTTTTTGAGAAACTTGATGAAGTAACAAAGTTACTAGATTCAAACAACCCACTTATAGTTTTTCAAATGTTACGAAATAATACAGAATTTCAAATATTATTTTCTTTATTGTACCGTGGTGAAGGTTCATCGAAAAGTTCTCCTGCAAACATCCTTGTCAAACAATCTGACGTAAACTCTTTAAATGACATGATACTACTGTTCCAACATAAAGATAACGGCACACTACAATCAAAAGAAATCTATTTAAAAATATTTAATGAACAATTTTCAAAAATTGATTTTAGTTCTGATAATTTTAATCATGTAACAGATGCTTTAATAAAGTTATATGCTTTTGATCGTAAGATTACAGTTTACCATCTATCAACAAAGGTAAAACCGTTCATTGAATCCATTCATAAAGCGCTTGAATCTTTTAATTTATCTAGCTTAACAAATAAAAGTTATTTGCCTATCGCATTTCTTCTTACTAAATTGGAAACGATACTCAGTAACTATGATGGATCTGACATTCAACCAACAAAGGACAGTTTAGAACAACTAAAAAAGACTATCATGCAATCTTATGTTTTGAGTAGAATAAGTGATTTCTCAACGGCCAACTCTGCATTAGAAACAAACGATAGCTTATTTCAGGAAATCCAATCATCGTTTAGTAATAAATCACTTAAGCTTGGAAAGCTGAATAATTCTTTAAAACGTCTGAAAAACTTAGATTCTGACATTGCATTTTGGCAACAAGATAATTTCCGTACATATTCCAATGCGCCACTCGCTTATCTAAAAAGTTTTTTTGTACGTCATATGGATAGACTACCCTACTTTGAACGTCTACAATTAAAAATACCTAATTGTGAAAAAGAAATTGAAAGAAATTTAAATGGCTACGCGATGCGCCTTAGCTGGCATTTATATGCTATATTCGTAACTGCGGTGACTATGTTGGTTAGTCTAATATTGGGAATCTCAAACATACCTTATATTTTTACATTTCTAACTTTCTTAAATCTGCTGGTGATCTATCAAAGCTTGTTTAACCCAGTCACAACTTCAACCTTTCATTCAAGACTCAAAACAACCTATTTCATAGCACTTGTCACAAGTACGCTTTATGGTTTAGCATTTTTAAACGCTAATCTTTATATTCTGAATATATGTCTACCAATATGTATGCTTGCCTTTTTGACTCATCTAGCGTGTAAACAGGATCACTATAACCTAGCGATTCCAACGCATTCCAAACAAGTTGTAAAAAGAATTATTCAAGCTTACCAGCTTGAATCAATATTTAAATTTAATGCTGATAACGAGATCGAAATTTCTACTGAAAAAGATTTACCTAAAATCACTGGGAGCCTTTTCGACAACCAAAATTCAAACATTACTTACAAACCTTTGGATAAAAATCATCAAATATAATCGGTTAAATTCAGACCCAACATGTTATGATTGACTCTATCTATCATCTTTAGATATTATATTTGATATTACATTCATTGGGAGAATACCATGTTAGATTTCTTAACTGATAAAACGAGTGACCATAGAAAACTATATCATAGGCTTTTCAACGTAATACCCGATATTGATAAAAAAAACGATCCGCTAAACGGCATAAATGATTTTATTTTAACAAAAAAGAGCCCTGAGGAGTTAAAAAAGAAAGTTGATGACATTTTTACAGATTATACATTTGAACAAAAAAAAGTTATATTAGATATACTTTCACCTTTTTATAAAGATTTAACTGAAGTTCAAACGATAGAATTGACGAATGAGTTGAAAGATACAATACGTAAAAAGCTGTACAAATTTAGCAAATTACATGAATACCTAACCCAACTAAATGATGATGAATCAAGTAAAAGTTCTGTAAAAACTCACATGAATAATCCATATCAATACATTGCTTTAACTCAATATCTAAAGAGCATTGTATCGGATAGAGAAGGTTTTAAAATACATGCTACGAACTTAACGAGCGTTGGTAAGACCCTCGTGCGTGAGATAGCTGATTTACTTTTTAAAGATACCAATTCCCGTAACTGTATAGGCAAATTAAGTAAAAGTGAATTCAAACTCTTAGTAGAACATTTTTATCATTTGCATGAAAATTTTAGTACGGACCTTAAAGAAGCATCCGGAATAAGAAGTCCTGTAAGCGATTTATCCATGCGCGAAAAACTTCAGTACTATGTAAATAGAAATCTTGAATATATTTTAGTTACGTTCTCAAATATAACACCTGAATCACTAAATAAATTAGACACAGAAATATTTAATAAAAGTTGTCTTTTTAATACAATTATTTATGATAAGTTGCAATTTCTGATGCCTACTGACGGTATGTACTTTGTTAATAATAAGAAACACCATCATATTTATAGGAATTTTACTCTATCAAACTTTAAACCTTCATCGCAAAATGCTGCATTAAAGCCTATCAAAGAAGTTTCAGCAGATAATTTACCTTCAGCAACAGTTGTAAAAACAACTTTGGATAAAATCTGGGAACAATATAATTCAACATATATGCCAAGTATTGCTCTGCAAACCTACGAAAAATTGAATGACGAGTTAAAAACTCTGAAACAATCATATATTGAGCTTTTTAATTTAAATCACAACAACGACTTTCTATTGTCCATGACTTATGCAGCTATTGGCACGCTACTTGTCACTGCAATGCTCTTAAACTTAATACCCTCAACTACTGTCATTGGGGTGTTTTATGTGATCGCAGCAATGTCTTTTGAAAATGGTCTGCCTTATAAATATTCCAGTTCTACAGAAAATGATGGTCTTTTTGGTCTGAAAAACCTTGCAAGCGATATTTTTAATTTTCTGAAGTTTTGTGTGACAGATTTGTTTTATCTTATACCAGATTTAATAGTCCAATATACTCCAAGCTTTATGCCACCAATACAAGCTAATGATGAGAAAAACAAACTACGTATTTATAGGATACTAAATTATAGTTATGTAATAGCGTCACTAACTGCAATAATCTTATTTCCTCAAGCACAGCTATTAGCTTTCTTATTCGTCACAAACTTTTATGGTATTGCTTCATATTATATACATAAGTCAGTTTATGGCACGGACTCAGCTTATTTAACTCATAAAGCATTTAATGCATTAGAAGAGCCTATGAATAAAACAAACGACAACTCAGCTCAACCAACGCCTTCTCTAATGTCCTCAGCCCAACCCCAAACCCAAGATCAGGAATTGAAAAAAAGCACCAAACATTCAAAAGAGAACCCAAGCATTACACTTTCCTCGTTGTTTCATATCAACAATAATGACATGTTAGCATTTAATGAAAATGCACAACCAGCAAACGCAGCTTGAATTTAAAGGACTTTCTAGAAAAGAACATATATGCCGAATAACAAAACACCATCTGAACCCAAAATCCCAAATGAAATGTTTGAGAAAATAACGCTTAGCCTAAAAACGACTAAAAGTTTTTTTGAGAATCATGCAAATAGCATCATAGATCCACTTCAGGTACTTAGCCCACTGACGATAGAAGATGACATTAATTGTTTCAAGGAGTATTTTACAAAGGGAGATGATTTAATATGGCAACAGGCTTTAAAAGAAGAACGCCAAGTCTGGCATAAACTAAAACCTTTGGGTGCTTATTTACTATTTAACGGTTCGCTAACAGATGTTGGTATTAATGCTACTACAAACGCAGGTGCCAAAGAACTAGCTAGCTTATGTATCACAATTGCTAGCTCAGCCCATACTCATAACACAAACCCAATAAGTTCACTACTCTTTGTACAACTGAGTAACCAGTTAGTTCAAGTTTATCATAGGTGTAGATTACAATCAGATGAAAGTGAATTTGTTTCTGTTCAGCAATATAAGCTTCAGTTAGCATACCTCATCAGTGCGATAGGAATCTTGATGTTTTCACTGGTTTTATATGGCTATACACTTGGTATGCTTGCAAATACTTTATTGATTGTTTCTAGCTCTTGTGGTTTTATAATCTCACAAACATTCATACAAGATCTTCTAACATATAATAAAAGTATTGATACAAACTTTTTATTTTTATACTTTAATGTATCGTTTTTTATGATTTCAATCTTAACAATTACTGCATTAAACGTACCTATCTTATTGACGTTTTGCTTTATTGCATCATTTACACCACTAGTAGTACAGCATTTTACTAATACTGCTATAAGAAAATTCATTCGTGAACAACCCATCAATGAAAAAGACATACGCATTCTTAATATCATTCTACTTGATGATTTAAAACCTATAAATCTCGACAATATTGGTAATTATGTTACATCTTATAATTTTAGAAGATCAATATTCACTCCCAATTGTTATCTAGAAAGATTCAAAGAAGCATTTAAATATGAAATTTTCGATCAAATGTATAGGCATCTTCCAAAGACATATGCTCATGAAGAAACGCTTGCCGGCAATTCTATTCTCAATGAAGTTGTACAAAAATCTGTATTTAAAGAAAATATTGAAGCTTGTAGATGTCAATTGCAATCAATGTTTAGAATAAACAAACATACACAAAGTTTAGAAATCATAACTGAACGATATGGGTACTAACCAATGAATGATGGACAACCTGCAGTTGTAGTAGAAGGCCGACTAAGTTTTGGTAACCAATCTTCTGATTTAAGCTTGGAAAAAATTGTTTCAAGCTTAGAAAGTATAGAATCATTCTTTAATAAAGATGGTGCAAATGCCAACATAACATTTTTAACAAATGGTGAGATTCAATCATTCAAAGAACATTATCGAAAAAATAATAAAAAACCATGGGATAACATTGACAAAGAAACTGATTCACTACGAGTAATGGCATATCTCAGACGTATGCCATTGGTGCCATACATTTGCTTTAATGAACAAACTAAAATCCAGCCAGAATCTAACGATATTCAAGCCATTGCAAATAATTTATATTCCTCAAGCATTATATTTGAGGCAAACCCAAAAGAGGCTCTTAGGTTTGTTAAATTAAGCAATGAATTAATTTATAAAACTTACACAAATAGACTAAAAGGTTGGAGAAAAACTTTTTTAGATAGTGAGTATTATAATCGGGTAACAACATACCTAATTGCTTTTTTAGGCATCATCTCATTTGGTTTAACACTATTTAACATTGTCTCTGGCATGCATGCAACTTCTCTCCTCGTAACGCTTGGGATTATAGGGTTAATCCTATCTGAATATATCATTCTAAAAAAAGTAGAAAAAACAGATATAGATAAAGCTTGGCCGTGTCTCTACATGAACTCTGGGATCATGGTTGTTGCCATGATCGCCATGACTATACTACAAACACCTATGATTCTAACGCTCAGTTTGGTGGGGACCTTAACACCTTTATTTGCGCAACATTACCATCAAAAAATCGTAAAAGATTTCATTAATGAACAACCAAAATCCTCAGAGGACTTAAAACCTGTTAAGGATATATTGGATGATGAACTGCAACAAATGGTGGTTGATGGTAAAAAGAAGATAAAGCTTAACTCTATGTTTGAGTTCAATGAAGCTAACAAGACTTTAGAAATTATTAAAGAAACAAAATCACAAAAATAAAAACCGCTATATGATTGAAATATATGTGGTTTAATGTTATTTTCCTAGCTAGTGATTAAGTGAGCGTAGTATGAGCAAGAACGATAGACATAGACATCGAGAAAAGCCGCCAATAACTGTAATGGACAACAAATCATCTTTCATGGATACAATCATTCATCAGCTAAAAACGCTATATTATTCTAAGCAAATAGATTCTAACATTAGCCCTTTGAAAACAACAAAAAGAAGAGCATACAATCGTATCCATAATCGCTTCTCTGACAGGCATGATGAATACCAACATACCTATAAGTTATTTCATGGTCGAACAGAACCTTATACAGAAAAAAACATCAATGATGCTATAACTAAATCTTTACCATCATTTAAAGACGAGCCACTATACAATGTTCGCTTAGCGGCACTCCATGAATTATTTAAAGCATGTGAACCACTGTATGTTGTTGTTCCTGACCCTGCAAGACCAGGACAACGAATTACAGACTTAAATGATCACACTTCCGCACCAGAACCACTGACTGATGAAACATACGTGGATCTTTCAAGTGAAGATATCCAATTACTCGATGCTAAGCTTTGTAAATTAACAGACCTTTATTTGCACTTAACTCAGGATGAAACACTTGAAAAAATCAGACAATCAGATTTAGATACAACTGTTGTTGAACTATTATTAAACGAACGGTTAGAAGCATTACGCGAGCAATCACCACACCTCTATGCA
>JAQWRO010000063.1 GCA_029243665.1 Gammaproteobacteria bacterium | reverse complement strand
TATTTAATGTTAAAAAAAGTTCACTACGAACAAATTTGATTAAATTAATAATTGATCTCATTGAGTAACATCCTGTCTTAATGATTCTATTATAGGACAAATTTAAGAAATTGGCTTCATTGCTAAAATTTGTAATTGAAGCTTTGTTCTGTGGTTAAAACGATTAACTTTTAGTTGATAAATTATTAATACTTCTCTTATGCCTTTGAATTGATCAGGAGAGACATTGAAGTAAATACCATCGAAAATTTTACTACCACTTTTTGTTGTAAGTGTATAAGCACCATGTTTACCATTTGAAAGTGCCTTTACCTGTAATAATTTAAAGTTGCCATGAAATATTGGTTCTTCAAAACCTTGTCCCCATGGGCCACCTGCTTCAATGGATAATGCATGGTTCATATGAATTTGTGATTCATCTAGTTTGCCATCAGACCAAAATATTTTTTGTAAATATTCTTTTTTCATGAATTTAGTCATCACTTTATTCATAGCATTTGAAAATTTTTCATAATCATTGTGGTCAATACTTAAACCAGCTGCCATTGCATGTCCACCATAACCTTTAAGTAAATCAGGGTTTGTTGATGCTAGATATGTAAGAACATCTTTTAAATTTATACCAGGTATTGAGCGCGCAGATGCTTTTAGATATTGTTCATTTTTTGCAAATATGAACGTAGGCCTATGGTATTTTTCTTTAATTTTTGATGCCACAATGCCAATGACACCCTCATGCCACTCAGGGTGATATAATACAATAACATTTTTTTCATCTAGATTGCGTATGTTGTCTACAAATTTTAATGCTTGCAGTTGCATGTTTTGATCAATATTTTTTCTATGTTCATTTAAATTTTGTAACTCATTAGCAAACATATGTGCATGTTGCTTGTCATCAGATATTAAACAGTTTATACCAATGGTCATGTCATCTAATCTACCTGCTGCATTTAATTTAGGTGCAATTAAAAAACCAAAGTCACTTGCTACAATATTTCCTGGTGATTTTTTAGAAACGTTTAATAAACTTCTAATGCCAGGTCTTGTTTTGTCATTTCTAATTTGCTCTAACCCATGATAAACAAGAATACGATTATTATAATCCAAAGGTACAAGGTCAGCAATGGTCCCAAGTGCAACCAAATCTAAATATTGCTTCATATTTGGTAAAGGTTGATGTTCTTTTTTCTTTAAATAATCTCTTAAACCTAAAAGAACATAAAAAGCAACGCCAACACCAGCTAGATAATTACTTTCAAATGAATCATTTGCTTGATTAGGATTAACAATTGCAAATGCATTAGGTAGTTGGTCACCAGCAAGATGATGATCAGTAATAATGACATCGATCTTTTGTTCATTGGCATAATCAACACCTTCATGACTAGCGATGCCATTATCAACGGTAATAATTAAATCAATGTTTTCTTTATCAAGGTCTTTAATTAGCTTGCTTGTTAACCCATAGCCATATTTAAATCGATCAGGAACAGCAAAACTAATATTTGAAAAGCCAAATGCTTTTAAAGCAGTAACCATTAAGGAAGTACTTGTTGCACCATCTGTATCATAATCGCCTATGATTTTAATCTTTTCTTTTTTCCTTAATGCTAGATATAGTCGCTCTGAAACCTTTTCTATGTCAGTTAATGTTTTAAAGTGCAATAAGTTTTGTAATGGGTACGATAAATCTTCATTAGGTTCTACCCCCCTATTTTTATAAATTTGAGTAATTAAACTTGTATTACTTAAAATAAGCTCATCTTTAGATCGTGATTTAATTATCCAGTTCATTTACATAGTTTAATCTGATGGGGTTATTCATGCAACTAGCTTGAATTAAATAAAAAATGCATATATACTATATTTTTTTGAAAAGTGAATTTATGAAAAACGCAATACATCCTCAAATATCAACAGTAAAAGTAGAATGTAGTGGTTGCAATACCAAATATGATATTCTATCAACTTTAAACCAAGATACTTTAAACATAGAGGTCTGCTCTAATTGCCACAGTGCTTACACAGGCAAAAGAAAGATTTTATCTGCTGGTGCCATAGATAAGTTTAAGCAAAAATTCTCATCCGATTTCTTGGGTGGCGAGTAAGCTATTCTGCTGTGACAATGATAAGAGCTGCCTAAGATTTTCAATCTCTGGCAGTTTTCTTCTCCATTCTTTACAACCTGGCATGCTTTTGTACAAGGATTGTAAAAATCTTCCTGTATCCTTATTATACACTTTTAAATTTTCTAATAGTGACCCTCTTGATGAAGTATTGTACTGATTATAGTACGCATCTATTTCGTGAATTTTATACAAATCATTCAAGACTAATCTTCCAATCATAACCTCATCGCATATTTTTAAATGCTCTGTAATATCTGAAATTTTATTGATGCCGCCATTAATGCCAATATGAAATTTAGGATGTTTTTCTTTTAATCTATAAACACGCTCATAATCAAGTGGTGGGATATCTCTATTTTGTTTTGGATTTAAACCCGATAGCCATGCTTTGCGAGCATGAACTATAAATGTTTTAATGTCTGTTTCTTTTGATATTGTATCAATAAAATGATGTAAAAATGATTCTGAATCATCATGGTCTACACCCAGTCTACATTTTACACTGAGTTGATTGCTGTGATAACTTGATGCAAGTGCACTTAAACATTCAGCTACTAAATTTGGTTCTTTCATTAGACATGCACCAAAATTACCCTTTTGAACTTTAGGGCTTGGGCAGCCAATATTTAAATTGATCTTTTTTATACCAATATCTTTAAGTACTCGACCAGCTTGTAAAAATTTTTCAGGACTTGACCCACCAAGTTGAAAAATAAGATTTTCTGATAAATAAGTTAATTTATCAGGCCTTCGAATCACAGCCTCAACATGATACATTTGTGAGTAAAACATCATGTTGGGTGCAATGACTTTAATGAGTTTTTGCAATGATGGATTTGTCCAACCCATCATTGGTGCAATAGATATAACTTTATTCGTTAATGGAAGCAATGATTGCATTACCGAATTCTGAACAACTTAGTAATGTTGCATCATCCATTAACCGTTCAAAATCATAAGTGACTTTTTTACTTGCAATAGCACCTTCCATGCCTTTAATGATTAGATCTGCAGCCTCAAACCATCTCAAATGCCTTAACATCATTTCTGCAGATAAGATTAATGAAGATGGGTTAACTTTATCTAATCCAGCATACCCAGGTGCAGTACCATGTGTTGCTTCAAAGACGGCTGTATCATCATTTAAATTAGCTCCTGGAGCTATGCCAATGCCCCCAACCTGTGCGGCTAGTGCGTCTGATATGTAATCCCCATTAAGATTCATGGTAGCAACTACATCATAATCTTTGGGTCTTAAAATAATTTGTTGTAAAAATGCATCTGCAATCACGTCATTAATAATGATTTTCTTACCATTATGTTCAATGTAATGCCAAGGGCCACCATCGAGTGGTTTGGCACCAAATTTTTCACGCGCTACTTCGTAACTCCAGTCTCTAAAACTACCTTCTGTAAATTTCATTATATTGCCTTTATGCACTATTGTTACATTTTTTTTATCGTTATCAATCGCATACTGAATCGCTTTCTCAATTAATCTAGATGTTCCTTCTTGTGATATAACCTTAACACCTACACCAGCTGTATTTGGAAATCTAATAGAAGTGACATCCATATCATTTAACAAGAAATCTATTACTTTTCTGCATTGGTCGGTACCAGACTTAAATTCAATGCCTGCATAAATGTCTTCAGAGTTTTCTCTAAAAATTACCATATCTGTATCTTCTGGTCTTTTTAAAGGTGACGGAACACCATTAAAATACCTTACTGGACGTAAACATAAATACAAATCTAGCAATTGTCTGATTTTAACATTTATTGAACGCATACCACCGCCAACTGGTGTTGTTAGAGGTCCTTTAATTGCAACATGGTGATCTTTGATGAGTTCACAGGTTTCTTCAGGTAACCAGCCTTCTTTTTCACCATATTTTTCAGCACCCTTTTCACCAGCAAAAACTTCGAACCATTCAATTTTTTTTGTATTATTATATGCTTTATTAACGGCTGCATTGACAACTTTAATCATCACAGGTGTAATATCAATTCCAATACCATCTCCTATAATATATGGAATCCTAGGATGATCTGGTACAACCATAGTGGAATTATCATATGTTATTTTTTCGCCTTGTGTTGGGATTGATACTTGACTCATTTTAGATCCTTAAAAATTCTATTAAAAAAGATATAAATATGTCATAATATGTGAAAAAGGTCAACATGTTACCCTCTATTATCAATGCAAAGTACAAAGGAAAGAAAGTGGCTGTTGGTCTATCTGGTGGTGTTGACTCAGCCGTTACAGCATACCTACTTAAAGAAGCTGGTTGTATTGTAAAAGGATTTTACATGAAAAATTGGCAAGATAATGACGTATTGTGTAATCAACAATTTGATCAAAAAGATGCCGAATATATTGCAAATCAATTAGATATTGAATTTGAAGTTATTAATTTTGAGAAGGCATATTATAAAGAAGTATTCCAAGAAATGCTTAAGCAATATAAATCTGGTTGGGTACCAAACCCTGATATTTGGTGTAATAAATATATTAAATTTGAACATTTCTTTCAATATATAAAAAAATTAAATTTTGACTATTTAGCTACAGGTCACTATTCAAGCATAATGATGAATGATGATCAAGAAGCAAAATTGATATGTTCTAAAGATACTCACAAAGACCAAACTTACTTTTTGTGCTCAATTAAAAAACAGTACTTAAATAAATTAATATTTCCTTTGGGTGGTCTTGAAAAAAAACAAGTAAGAGCTATTGCTCAAGCACAAAATCTTGTGGTTGCAGATAAAAAAGATAGCACGGGTATTTGTTTTGTCGGACCTGCTGCAATCAAACCTTTCTTAGAAAGTTACATCATTGCTGCACAAGGTAATATAATATCAGAAACCGGAGAATTATTAGGCAAACATGATGGTGTTATCTTTTATACACTAGGTCAACGACAAGGTTTAAACATTGGTGGGGTGAAAGGTGCAGACCAAAAGCCATGGTTTGTGGTTGAAAAACGTTTACAATCAAATGAATTAGTCATTTCTCAGCATCCACATCAAGAAAAGTATCGTGTAACTTCAGTGGTTTGTCAGTCGTTCAATCATTTAAGCTGCTTAAATCAGTCTAATATCAAGTGTAAAACAAGACATGGTGGAAAGCTTTTATCGATTCAAATAAAAAAAATTGATGATATTAATGTTGAAGTCTTTTTCAAAGAACCTGTATATCAATTATCTCTTGGTCAATGGTGTGTTTTATATCATGAATTGATCTGTCTTGGTGGTGGACAGATATCTAAAATTAATTATGCTGAATGATTAAAGTTCTTGTGGGCTTAGTGGTATTTCTTATCCTAATTTGACTTAAGGATTGTTGAATAAGGTAAAAAATTCGTCATATGATTATTACTAACCTTCGAAGCTATTTATGAGTGCCATTTTATTTTATATATTCGCTACTTAAAATAGATTCCATAATTTGATCTTGTTGATTGTCAAAAGTTGTTTTATTGATCAAAGAGCTTTCATTAAATAATGATAACTCATTAGCTGATTGGATATTTTCAGATGATTTTTTATTATCTGAAAGGCTTTCGGATGATAATTCATATTTTTTTAAAAATCTATTCAAAGCTTTACTTGTTATTTCTTTTTGTATAAAAAGATTTCTTCTAAGTCTTCCTATCTTTTCATTATATATTGTCGTAAATTTATCATTATTTATATGAAAATTAAAAAATGCAGTTGCAAGTATGTATAAGGGAAATGTAATCAAAGGGTGTTTAGCAAATGTTATACATAAAGTCGTCATAATAATACCAAAGGCAGTAATTAAAATTGTCATAGCAATTACTTCGTTTGGGGAGAATCTTCGATCTTTACTAAGCTTACTTGCTAATAATTGATGGTCATATATAGAGCTTAACATAGGTATGGTACCTATAGTTTGGGCTAGTGGCATCAATGGTACAGCTGTAAATAGCATCAAATACAAACCTACCAAACATAATGTCCTACGAAGAACGGTTGAAAATAGAATACTGTAAACTTTTTTTGATAATTCTACTGAGTTATAAAAACTTTTTTTCTGTTTATAACAGTCTATAAGATTTTGTGTCAAACATATATTACTTTCTTCTTGCATAAATGCCTTAAATTTCTCAGGAACAACGTCGGCTTGAATTAGAGTTGTATCACTCGAGTTATTATTGATTTTAAAAAGAGGATGCTCAAATAGATCTTTTTTATGATCACTTGCTAATTGAGATAGCCCAATTTGTATATGAAGAAGATGAAATTTATTTTTATCACTTTCAATGATATTTCTTAAAGCAGATATTATAGTTTCTATTTTTAGCTCATAAGTTAAGTCACTATCAAAAGGAGTTTTTAGAACAGATTCGATTAATTTTTGAGACATAGTTTCACCAAATGTTGTAAATTATACTTTATACTTGCTTATTTTATTTTATTTTATAAGTCAAATATTTAGATAATTCTTAAAAAAATTCAAGATTTTTTTTAATTAGGTGAAAAGTAGAGATTAGAATTTTTTATGCAGAATAGTTTCTAGTTTGATATAGTAGCTCTTATGATTAAAGGAAATATAAAATTACTCCCTTTAATTGCTATGATTATTGTTTCAATAGACAATATTCGAAACTTACCATCAGTAGCAATTTATGGCGGTCAAATTATTCAACTTTACACTTTAGTAGGCCTTTGCTTTTTTGTACCATGTGGACTTGTCACAATGACTTATGCAATGACCTATTCAAAACAAGAAGGTGGGATATATCTTTGGATTTCTGAGGCATTTGGCAAAAAGTTTGGTTTTTTTGCTATTTGGTTACAATGGGTTGAAAATGTCGTTTGGTTTCCTTCAATAGTCGCTTTTATTGCTGAAGCATTTGCACATATCTTTTATACAAGTCTAGATGCCTATGGACTTACGAGCATGGTCATTATTATTTTTTGGGCATCAACATGGGTTAATTTAAGGGGCATTGAATTAACAGCCAAATTAAGTCTTTATTGTACAGTTCTTGGTCTTATTGTGCCTTTAGTGTGTTTAATTATGTTTACATATTATTGG
Organism: Gammaproteobacteria bacterium; assembly: GCA_029243665.1. Lineage (GTDB taxonomy): Bacteria > Pseudomonadota > Gammaproteobacteria > Comchoanobacterales > Comchoanobacteraceae > JAURNZ01. Next base: position 1,156 of record JAQWRO010000063.1, on the reverse strand, counting down.
GAAGCAAGTGGCTATTCATATTATAACAAAGAAGTATTCATACATATGTTTGAATGGCACCCAATTTCACAATTAGACTTTTCTGTTATTGGTATTATGTGCTTAAGCCTTGCTGGCTTGGAAATTACAGCTGTTCATGTCCCAAATATTAAAAATCCTCAACGAAACTATACAATTGCAATGCTTTTAGCTATGTTGGTAATCATTATTTCTTTAATCGTCGGCAGTTTTTCAATTCTAGCCCTAGTACCAATTGAAAAAATTGATTTCATCAATTCGATTTTCTTTATTTTTTCTGAAAGTCTTACAAAGTTTGGTTATGGCAAATTTGAACCAATTTTCGCTCTTTTGATTCTTCTTGGCTCTTTTGGCGGACTTATAAACTGGATAATTGCACCCATAAGAGGCTTAATGGTAACTGCAAAAGATGGCTTTCTTCCTAAGCAGTTTTTGCATGAAAATCAGCATGAAATGCCAACTTACATGTTATACATTCAAGCAATTATTGTAACGATTTTGAGCTTTCTATTTATCATTTTTGACTCAACAAATAAAAGTTACTGGGTATTAACCATTATACCAGCTGGCTTATATCTTTTAATGTATTTATTATTATTTCTAGCTTTTATTAAGCTATCAATTTCTAATCAAATATATCAGTTTAAATCATATTTGTTAAATAAACTTATTTTTCTTGCTGGAATAATAGGTTTCATTTTTTCAATATTTGCTTTATTCGCGGTTCTAATGCCCCCTGCTCGTATTTTTGGAAACGAGATTGTCATATATGCATTAAGTGTGATAATGTGTATTATATCATTTTCATTGCCAGCAATGTATTGTATTTATTATCATGAAAGACGTTCAAAAAGCTAAATTTGCAACTATATTAAGTGCAATTTGTAATGGTTTAATGGCTATTATCAAAGTTGTCATTGGTCATATAGGTAACTCTAAATCATTAGTCGTTGATGGCGTTCATTCCATTACTGATCTTTTTACAGATGTGTTTGTTTATTGGGCAGCGCACATAGGTAGTGTACCTGCTGATGAAACACATCCTTATGGTCACCAACGTATCGAGACAATGGCAATGTTATTTATGTCATTACTCATTATCATAATTGGTATTTTATTTGCATATGAAGGTATAAAG
>JAQWRO010000009.1 GCA_029243665.1 Gammaproteobacteria bacterium | reverse complement strand
AAAGAACATATATCATCCAATCAAAAAGGAATATTATTAAAAACAATATCAGATCTATTTCATTTCAAACAAAAACCAAATTATAATGCTATTTATTTTTTATATCACATAATGAGTGATAATGAACTTATAGCTGTTATTCCGAAGATAGATAACCCGATAGTACTTGATCTTATTTGTGAAACGGCTTTTCAGGAAAAAAATGAAAATGTCATATTAGCACTTCTCGACTCACCACACTTTGATCCAAATTTTACAAATTATGAACCTAATTTATTTCGTGCCGCTAAATCTTTAAACAGCATGATCTACCCGTTCTTAGCACATCCATCTATCAATCTTGATATTACCGGACCTAGGGAACAATTACTTGAAGAAGCTGTTCTCTGGCGTATCCCTGAACACCCTTGGACTGAAACTTTGCTTTTGTCCAAAATGCATGATTCAGATTGTTATGTGAGAATGTTTGAAGTATCTTACCGAGCTTACAAAAAAAGTGTCACGAGACTACAAACATCATTTTCATGCACTATTGATCAACATCATGCTTTCAAAAAAAACTTTTTATTATTAGTCAATAATATTAATCAAAATATTCTTAGTCATATGAATCAGGATAACTATACTGTTATTTTTGAAATTTTTAAATATTTGAAGTTAAATATCAATGAATTTCAAAGTGACCCGAATGTTATTTATGCCATCAGATGTTTTCTGGACCAAGGCGCTAAACTAAACCTTATCGTTCCCAATCAAGAATTAACTTATCTTGCCTATTGTGAAAAATATCTACCAATAACATTAGAACAAATAAACCGCATCCAATTTGAGTATGCACACGCTTCTAGATGGCAAAAACTCTTGGACATGGGCGCATTAACCAATGACGTTGATTTATATATTTATGCTTTAGTCTATCAAAACCCTCAATTAATTGTAGAAAACCAAACATTAAAAACACTTTTTTGCCAAATACTCTCTCAAGAAAATAGACCTCATATAGATTTAATTTGGGAAGCTTACCATAACAATGTCGCTCAACACCCCCTGACCTATGTCATCGAAAACTTCTTGTCTAAAAAGCCTTCTAAATTGACACAACATAATGCCCCAGAAACTAATATCATGGAAGATCCGTTATCGTTCACTATTGGGTATTGTCATTATTTGGGTAAAGATGTGTTATTCATTCTTGATAATAATTTAGATGAAAGAAAATCATTATTAACCACAAAGCTTTATCAATCTGAAATTAAACCTTACTTATTACCTCCAAGCATTAATCATTCACTATTTAGCCAATTATGCCAAAATAAAAATGTATCAGACCTTGGTCAACATAGGTTTGATCAACAGTATGGATTGATGACACAACCACAAGGACGTAAAGGTTAAATAATCAGCATATCTATTTGACAAGATTTTTTACTAATGAATTAAAAAGCATCATACAAGAGAATGTTAAACTCATATGCTAAGTTTTTGCTCGTGAACACTCTCTCAAGTTAGTTGATGCACTTACCTTTTTACATGGTATTTTTTTAGAAAAGAATTGTCTACGTAAAGCAAGTGATACTTCAACCTTATTTGAAACATCTTCTGGTTTGATGTAGGGTTTTAATAAATCATTCTCTTCTACTAAACTGCATATCCGATGTTTAAACTTGATATAATCTAGCACACAAACTTTTAACCTAGTGACTGTTAACAGTGTTTGGCTATTTAACATATTACGAGGGTTTAATTTTTCTAAATAAAGATCATCCGAATAATCTTGTGATTTTTTGAGAAGCTCATAAAAATTACTGGGCAGTAAATCAATACCCATTCGTTTTTCAATACGATGGATGTCCGACATTTTTTTTTGTTTAAATGCCTTAAAGACTTCCTCTGGGTGTTTTAGGTCTACGATGATGCCTGCATCTACCCCTGATGCTATTAAATCTTGTTTGTTAAAGCTGTATATTCCACCTTTAAATTCTTTAAATGAGTCCCTATAAATATTAACTAAGTTAGGTAAATACAATGCTTTAATTTCTGCTGATTGAAAAGCAGAGCATGGTATTTCAGTGACCTGATGTGGAATGATGAGTTCATCTGTCTGCAACCTTGCAAATGACCAGGCATTTATTTTTTTTAACGTCATGGGTAGATGTAAATGATCTATCTCGGCATAAAAAAAACAATACTTTGGTAGTTCATTGATCCATTCAGGCATATCTAGGGTTGTTGCAAACAATTTATAAAGTGAAGTATCACCCAGTGTATAATTATTATTACGCATGATACTAAAGATATCATGGCGCTCTACCGAATCTACTAATACATCATGATTCAATTCAGTATTTGCAATATAAAACTTATCCTTGATATTTTTATAGTTGATGTGATGATTTCTAATTTGTATTTTCATTATGGATAAAATTACCACGAATAAGGGTTTAATACCAAAAATATAAAATTATATTGATCATCAAATCCGATCTAATCAAAATTGTTTAATGATTAACTTACTTGTAATCATCTGTGATCGCAGGCAAAATAGGATTATTAATTTTTTGGATTTACTTAATTAAAAATCACCTATTAATTAAACATTTATACACTATGGACAAACAATTTCAAGCTAAAGACATTGAGGCATCATTATCCAAATTTTGGCTGGATAACAAAATAGGCTCACCTCAACAAAAATTTAACCCATCATACTGTATTTTATTTCCACCCCCAAATGTAACAGGCAACTTACATATGGGCCATGGTTTTTTGATTACGCTTTCTGATATTTTAATCCGATACCATCGCATGCTTGGTGACAATACCTTATGGCAAATGGGCACTGACCACGCTGGAATTGCGACACAAATGGTCGTTGAAAAGAAGCTTGCCAGTGAAGGCATTGATCGCAAAACCATTGGTCGAGAAGCTTTCCTAAAACATGTCAATGAGTGGGTTTCACAAGTAACCATTCATGATCAAATTAAGCGTATGGGTGCATCCGTTGATTGGGATACAGAACTATTTACCTTAGATGATACCAACTCGAAAATTGTCCAAGATGTTTTCATTAAACTCTATGACCAAGGTTTGATTTACAGAGGCAAACGTTTGGTTAATTGGGATACACACCTTCAGTCTGCTATTTCAGATTTAGAAATCGAAAATAAAGAAGTCAACGGTCATTTGTATAGCATTAGATATGCGGTTGAAAACAGTGATGATACGCTTGTGATTGCAACCACAAGACCTGAAACACTTCTGGCTGATAGTGCCATTGCTGTTCATCCTGAAGATGAACGTTATAAACACCTCATTGGTAAAAAAGCAATTATCCCTATCGCTCAAAGAGCCATACCCATCATCGCAGATGATTACGTTGATCAATCTTTCGGCACAGGTTGCTTAAAAATTACCCCTGGGCATGATTTTAATGACTATGAGGTTGGTAAAAGACATGACCTCCCCCAACATAATATGCTTGCATTGGATGGCACATTGAATGACTTCGTGCCCATTGAATATCAAGGTTTACCTGCCAAAGATGCACGTAAAAAGATTTTAGTAGCACTGGAAGCATCAGAGCATTTAATTGAGACCAAACCTCATAAGCACATGGTGCCTTTTGCAGAACGAACAGGTGTCATCATTGAGCCACTTTTAACAAACCAATGGTTCGTAGAAATGACTGGATTTGCCAAACCAGCGATTGATGCTGTCAGAAATAATGACATAGAGTTGATTCCAAATAACTGGCAAAAAACCTATGAACACTTTTTAAACAACCTAACTGATTGGTGTATCAGTCGACAGTTATGGTGGGGACATCGTATTCCTGCTTGGTATGATGAATCTGGCAAAATTTATGTCGGTAACAGTGAAACTGAGATCAGAAACAAATACAAACTTGATGACTCAGTCACATTGACCCAAGATGAAGATGTGCTTGATACTTGGTTTTCATCAGCATTGTACCCTCTTGCAACACTAGGTTTTCAGGAAGACCCAGAGCGTTTTAAAACATATTTTCCAACAGATTTATTAATCACAGGCTATGACATCTTATTTTTCTGGGTAACCCGTATGATCATGATGTCTTTACACCTTACGGGTCAAGTACCCTTCAAACAAGTCTTTTTGCACGGCCTTGTTAGAGATGAACAAGGCGATAAAATGTCAAAGTCTAAAGGTAATGTCATTGATCCATTAGACCTTGTTGATGGCATCGATTTAGATACACTCATTCAAAAAAGAACACATGGCATGATGCAACCCAAATTAGCAGAGGCCATAACGAAGAAGACCAGAAAGCATTTTCCTGATGGCATTGAAGCCCATGGCACTGATGCATTAAGAATGTGTTATGCTTCAGCTTGCACACAAGGTAGAGACATACGTATCCATATGGAACAACTTAAAGGATATAAGTTCTTCTGTAACAAACTTTGGAATGCATGTCGTTTCTTGATGATGCAAACAGATAATGAGTCTCAAATAACCTTTGATATTGCTAAAAGCAACATCATTGATCAATGGATTTTAAGTGAGTTCAATAGACACTTGCGCTTAGCAACAGATCATTTAAATGCTTATCGTTTTGATTTATTCACTAAAACTTGGTACGACTTTACATGGCATTATTTTTGTGACTGGTATTTAGAAATGCTAAAAGTTCAAGATACGCAACATAAGCAACACCCATATGCGTGTGCCTTATATGTCATGAACCAATTATTGCATGCATTGCATCCGTTAATGCCTTTCATTACTGAGACGCTATGGAAAGAAATTAGCACAAGGTTGGGTTTACCAAACCAAGGGATGCTCACGCAGGCACCCTATCCGATTGCTCAAGATGACATGCTTAGTGTTAAGGAAATTGACTGGGCAAAGTCGCTTGTAACACAAGTGAGGAATATTCGCAGTGAAGGCAATATATCACCAGATAAACGCATTGATGTTCAATTATCTAAAGGGACTGAGTTAGATAGACATCATTTTGAGAAAGCTGAACAATGGATTAAACACCTTTGTAAAGCCAATCATATTCAGTGGGTTGAAACACCTGAAAAAATCTCAGCGAGCGCTTTACTTGAAACCATGCAAATTGACATACCTCTGAAAGGTTTAATTGATGCTGATTTAGAATTAAAACGTATTGATAAAGTTTTTGACAAAGTATCTAAGGATGTTTCTAAACTAGAACAACAATTAGGCAACCCTAATTTTGTCAATCATGCACCCAGTCATTTGGTTGAAGAAGCACAAAATAATTTAGTCTTAAGCCAAGAGAAATTAAACCGTCTCAATACACAGAAAAATTTAATTCAAAAATTATTGGAGTCATAAATTATGCCAAAAGCAATTGTTCTATTATCCGGTGGCCTTGATTCTGCAACTTGTCTTGCCTATGCCAAAGTTCGAGGATTTGAACTTTATGCCCTCACTTTTTCGTACGGACAAAGACATCAAAGCGAACTTGCAGCTTCTCGACGCATAGCACAACATTTTCAAGTAACTGAGCAAAAGATTGTAGAAATGAATTATTTAAGTGAGCTCAGGGGATCCTCTCTAACTGACAAAGGACAATCTATCCCTCGCCCAAATCAAACCAACCAAATCCCAAGCACTTATGTTCCTGCTAGAAATACAATTTTCTTATCACATGCGCTTGCTTGGGCAGAAGTGCTTCAATGCCAACACATATTCATTGGTTGTAGCCAAGTAGATTATTCAGGTTATCCAGATTGTAGAAAACCATTTATTGAAACTTTTAATATTCTTGCAAATCAAGCAACCAAACTTGCATGTGAAGGATTTCCAATTCAAATTCACGCACCTTTAATTGATAAAAGCAAGGCAGAAACCATTGAATTAGGCAATGAGCTAGGGGTTGATTATAAGATGACCGTCTCTTGCTATCAAGCCAATGAACAAGGTTTAGCATGTGGACAATGCGAGAGTTGTTATTTGAGACAAAAAGGATTTCAGGAAGCGAACTTAACTGATGAGACACGTTATCACCACTAAAGTTTTGACGAAATACTTAAAAATAGTTTATATTTGAAATCAATGACAAGGATTTTATTTTGATCACTAATGCTAACTTAATCATCGATCAGGAATTTGATAAATTTTTAAACAGATTAGAATCTAAGCAACATTTTGCTTTTTCAAGATTTAATGATGGTGAACTACATGTAATTAAAAATGAAAATTTCACATGTAAGCAGTGGCAAATTTCAAAAAAATCTTTAAATGATTTTAGTAACCTTTTAAGTGCAAGCTTAAGCTACAAAAACGATCATTATTATATCGGACTTCCTTGTGGATGTTGTGAGTCATTAGATGGGTTTAGAGCTTACCTTAACAAAAAATTTGATCTATCAAAAATCAACCAAACCTTTGCAACGCTTTTTACAAATGCCATGTACAATCGTGTCAGAAATGAACTTGTCCCCTGTATCAAGAAATACCCAATTGTATTGATTGCTAATAAAAAAACCAATCTGAAATCATTAGACAAGCAAGGCTTCAACGTTACAAAGTTTTTTTCAGTTCCAATGAATGCCTGGCAGCAACACAATGTGCTTTTAAATGACATTCTTGAATATGCAAAAAGCAATAGAATTAAAAACCATATATTTTTGTTTTGTGCAGGACCGGTTTCAAATATTTTAATTCATCAAATACATAAAATTTATCCAGCAAATACTTACATTGATTTTGGGTCTTCAATTGATAAAGAACTTGGTTTAAAAAGAAGTGACCGTAATTATCTAAAGTTATTTGGTTGGAAAAAATTTGCAAAATGTTATTGGGATCGTCCAACCGAAACAAATCAAATCTCTTGTTTTAGTAAAGATAAAGAC
>JAQWRO010000007.1 GCA_029243665.1 Gammaproteobacteria bacterium | reverse complement strand
CAATTGAGTACTTAATGACATATCTATGATCTCTTTATTTCTATCAATAGAAAGCTCATATCCCCAAGAAGGCGCGAATTGATAAATTAACTGATCAAGTAGCTTGCGGTTATCATTTTTTGGCAAAAGATAACTTAAAGTTGTAAAAAACATTTCAGAAGAACCATTGATGCAGAAGTTTTTCACAGAATCTAGCATTGCTTTTTTCTGTGTTGCAGCAACCAATGTTGTTTCTGTACTCATCCTAGAGGGATCATGTGCTTGTTTGGCTTGGTTTAGATTTACATCAGCTTTTTCAAGCAAGCAATCCAGGTAAACAATTTCAAGGAGATGTGTCATATATCTAACATTTTTATATAAATATTTTTTTATTAAATCATCATAGATGTCAGGATAATGCTGACTTAAGAAAAATAAAGTTTTTTCTGAAACTGTAATGTCTTCTTCACTATTTAAATCAACATCTACAAAACCATCTGTGTTTGCATATAATGCATTATATAAAGATGCTAACTTCTCTTTGCCCAAGCTATTCCTAACTTCATTGGCTTCACGAGAACTCTGTCCAAGCGTTTTTACTAAATGAATGACTGCATCATCATCTATCGCATCAAGAAGATCTGTAAGAGGCAATCTAAACAAGCCCTCTTTTGCAGTTTTTACAAAGATTTCTTGATCTTCAACAGAATTCTCTCTCAGAACTTTAACTGCATCAATGAACACAAAAAACTCATCGCGTAAATCCACTTCGCTTACATTACCATTATACTTATCAATGCCGTGATAATTTTTTTTCATTTGAGAAAATTGATCAAATAATCTTTGCTGTAAAACAGCACCTTTATCATAACCTTCCTTTCCTAGTTGAGATAATATTTCATCTTTTTCATTCAGCCCAACTGATTTAATTTTTTCGGCTAATTTTAAGATTGAAATAACACTTGATAAACTAGACTCATTGATAAGATCAACCTCTTTAAGTGACGGCATTAACCGAATCATCATCGCCCTATCTACATCGGGAGTAACGCCTGAAATTGATATAGCCTCAGCTAAATTGATATTTTCAACACTACGCTCATTACTTACCGCATCAAAGGCAAGAAAGATGAGCCTTAATTCGTTTTCCAAATCGGATGCTACTCTATTTTTTGACTTAGCATCATTCACTATCTTTTGTTGCTTTTCAATTGACTTCATTAAAGATTTTTCTTTTAAAACCAACGCATCTCTTAAGGTTTTTGGCGAGAATTTTTTTGTTTCATCAGCAGATAACAAGTCTAATAAATGTTTCTCTTTAAAATGAGGAAGCATTGCATTAAAAAACACGTGATATGATGGCAGGTCTTCAATGGACTCATCTGAAAAATCAGATTCATACCCAACTTCTTTTAGCAATCGTTCACTCTCTGACATGTTTTTAACAGCATCTGAAACACTGCTTTTTGCATGATCATGAAACATTTTTTTGACTGATGGCAAAAGTCCACGATCAAGAATAGCGTCATATGACTTACTCTCTAACAACTTAACTAGATTCAAACTTAAAGAGAGATCCATCTCCTTAGCCAGCTTACCCAAAAGATTGATGACATCTTGCCCTAATTCATTAGATCTTTTAAAATCAGATGAGTGATTTTCTGCAACAATGGCTCTTGACAAGGGAAATATCCTAGCGGGCTTTGGGCTCTTGAAGCTAACCTGCTCAATCTGCTTTGCTTCTTCAATTAACAAACCATACCTGTCTGAATAGTTTTTAATATTTTTTTCAACATATGTTAACTGAGCAAGGCCCCCTTTCTGATGACAACTACTTTCTATCCAATTTAAAGTATTACCAATCGCTGCTGCAAGTGTTTCGCTTTCCTGAGATTGTATTTCAAACAATGTAAAGATATCAATATAACGACCACCATCATTAGAAATTTGCGACCCTCTCAACAATGCTTGCCAGCCTTTATAATTGATATTGTTGTTTTTAATAAAACCACTTAGGTTGCTTATTAACTTATCTGAAAACTGATAAATAGGCTTATTAAATATTCTTTCGTTTAATTTAATAAACTGAGTAACTAATGCATCCTGGTGAGAAGTGTATTTGCTCTTATGTGAAAACTTATATGCTAGTAATGCATATCTTGATAAAAACATTTTTGAATTGTCTGTTAAGCTTTGTGAAGTTTTATAACACTGCTCCATAATATTTTTAACATTTTTTATCTTTAGCTCATTACTCGTCTCTTCACACTTTTGATCAATATAAATTTGATCAAGAAAATAATTGAGCCGAGAGCTCGGCTCATGTTTGTTTTGCATGCCAAATAAATTAACTATTTCCATCATTTGAGATTTGTTTGCAAGATTATCAAACCCACCAATCAAGTCAAGCTTTTGCCTAGTTTTACTGTGTTTCGCCTCAGACACTTCATCCGCTTGGAAAAAATTCATGAACTGACTATCAACACATTCAAAATCAGAAGCATATAACGCTAAAAACATATCTAATTGTTTTTTATCTTTTACAAAATCTGTTGTTTTATTGTTTAGTCTATGGAAGCGTTTTAATGACCACTTAGCAATAAAATCGTATGGGTTTACTTGGCCTATACTATTATCGTATGGGTTTACTTGGCCTGTTCTATTTAAAAAGATAATTGTTTTTTCAACTTGAACACCAAGGTCTTCAATTTCTTCTTTACTAAGTTGATCACACTTCAATACTTCGGCTAAAGAGGCAAATTTAAAAACCAAATCTGCAGTACACGCTTTAAACCTTTTATCTACTTTTTCAAGCCTTATTGACTTATAGCTCTGCTCGGGAAACCCACTAAGCTCTGGTGTAAAACTACACATTTTTTGCGCATAAAAATGATAAAAGTGTGTCATTTCTTTTCTTTTGATAAGCTTAGACAAAACAAAGTCTGATGCTTCTCGACTTCTTTTAAACTTACTGCCCTCATTAAAAAATGATAACACTTCATCAAACAAAGAAACTTGAGAGGAATCTTTTTTTATAACACTTGGCCATAGCATCGATTTAACTAATTCTGGATGTAAGTTTGTATAATTTTGAAGCGATAGTTTTTTAGGGTATACATTAGCTAAATACATTTCTATCTTTGATAGATTAGAGGTTTCTAAAGCATCTATTAATAATGGGTTTAACTCGTTGAAATTTTCAACATGCAAATCAATTAACTTAAACCCAAAAGCCCCTTCAAGCAACGTAAGCAACTGATGCTCTATGTTGGAAGAATCACTTCTATAAACACCATAAGCACTTATATCGAGTAACATTTTCAAACGAGGATCAACCTTTGTAGCATCTATATCTTTCACATCATAATGATCGTAGCCATATTCATACTCTTCATCTGAATCACTAATTAAATGGTCATCTTCACCTTTATCAAGTCGAGTATGACTCATGTCTTTCAGTTCACTACTTATTTTATTTGTTGCAACTGACCGATGATCTTCAATAGATTTTTCTAAAGCATCTATTTTTTCATCTAGTTCATCAAGCAATGACTTAACCTTCAAACCTTTTGATAGTTTTTGTGCAAAGGTCTTTGATAAATCGCCTTTATCCTCTATTATTTTTTGTTCTGCTCTAAATGCTTTTGTTTCTTTTAGGGCGTCACTAAGCGATGCTTTGAACGTTAACAAGTGATCTAGTTCCTCTTGTAACAAAACCAATGATTCTGTGCTTGAATTTAAGGTTAGAAACGAATCACCCCAATCATCAAACCCTACTAATTTTAAATTGGCATTAATATTATTAGGATTTTTTATACAAAAATTTGCTTTGTTAATAATGAAAGAAATTGTTTTTAATCGCTCAATGCCTTTATATCTTTCATTGATATTATCATATGCTGTTTGTTGAGCTGAAAAAAAATGCCAATATAGCTTAACGATTTCTTGATCAACAACTCTCTTAGTCTCTAGCGGTGACAATAAAGTCATATGTTCTTTCACAGCATCAGAAACCATATGTCTAATAAGGTAAGTTAGATCAATTAAAGATTTTACATACCATGGATCAGCTTGATCATATGTTTTTGAAAAAAAACGATTGCTTTTAAGCGTTTGGTCAAACATTGCTAACAGTTGGTCTTTAACGCCATGGTTAATAATATAACGATTGATTTGAGCTCTATCAGGCATAACATAAATCCATTTATCAGGCTTAATTTAATAAGCTTTCATTCCATAGATATTCATTATAGCACTAATGTAAAAATTAACTTGAGAATTCTCTCAAAGATCTGATATTTGGTTTTTTTTTCAATTTCATACAGTGCTTTAAAAAAGACTCTAGCAAAGACTTGATCACACTTAGGTCTCTATTGATATGCTTAAATGAATAATGAACAACTTCAACATCTAACAACATGTTTTGTTTGTCGAGCCAATCCATTAAGATTTTGGCTTTGTCATCATCATCCAAAGAAGGCATTTGCCAATTACACATGGCCTGAAACCTTGTTCTTAAATCAGGTAGCCAATCATCCATGCGCTCAGGCTTTATATGTGCTGTCAAAAGCATTGAGACGCTATGACTGCTGCATATATTAATTAAGTCAAATAAAATTAATTGTTGCGGTTTATTACCTGCTAACTGATCAATGTCTTCGATACAAATCAAATCAACTTGTCCTATGCCCTCGATCATAGAGCGATCCAAAAACTTAAGTGTAGATAAAGGTAAATAAACGCTCTGTAAATTTTGATGATAAACACAGGTTGCTTTTGCTAAATGAGAACAACCTGTACTTTGTTCCCCATATATGTATACTTGCTCACCTTTTTTAATATTTTTTAAATGATGAATGATTGGCTGGTGTAGTTCAAAAGCAATGAAATTATCAAACTCAGTCATTAAACCATGTCCGAGTGGCAAAAGCTGCTGATTATCTCTAGAAAATGTCATGCTTCTAAATCCTGAGGGTCAACTTCTACTCTGTAATTTCTATTTGCCATGTATCGACAAGCATTGGCTAAATCTGAACGCTTAATGGCTTTTAACAAAACATAACCATGAAATTGATTTTGACGCTTTTGAACACCAGGAAAAATTGGCCCTATAAGCTCGATGTTTTCAATATTTGAACACATAATTTTTTCAAGTTCCCTTTCTAATTTGAAAAATGTGTCAGCAACCATTTTTATTTTAGCTAGAAAATGATTTGGTGGCCACTGAGCCTCATTACGCATAGTTAACAAGTAAGAAGCAAACTCATCATAACTATTCTTCTGTAATTTTTCAAAAGCAGGGTGATTTGGCAAGTGCGTTTGTACCCATACATGTCCCTGCTGGCTTCCTCGCCCACATCTACCAGCAACTTGCTTTAATCGTTGTCCCCAGCGCTCAATCGATCTAAAGTCTGTTGCGTGCAAAGCATAGTCCGCATCCAAAACCACAACATCTGTTAAATTTGGAAAATCATGACCTTTAGCAAGCATTTGTGTCCCAATAATGATATTGGCTTGACCTGATAAAATGCTTTGGCGAACCTTCGCCCATTGACCCATCGTAGAGGTTGTATCTGCATCTACCCTAAGTATTTTGGCTGACGGGAATGCATCTTTTAAACTATCTTCAAGTTTTTCTGTGCCTTGACCAACTTTAAATAATGCTTCTGACCCACAGCTTTGACAAGTTTCAACAGGGCCATATGATTTTTGACATAGGTGACAGCTATAGCTCCCTTTTGCTTTAGAATAAGTTAACTTCACATCACACTGACTACACAGATAAATCCAGCCACAACAATGACAAAGTGTTAGTGGCGCATAGCCTCGTCGATTCAAGAAAAAAAGAACTTGGTTTCCTTTTTCCAAACTCAACTTAACTTGGCTGATGATTTGTGGCGCAATGTTTTTTTGCAGCTTTTGTTTGCGTGCATCAACGATGTGCCAGTTCACTTGACTACCTTTGAATGTAGCAGGCAAATCAACATACTGATACCGATCTTGCATGACGTTATTGAAAGTTTCTAAGGATGGGGTGGCCGTCCCCAAAACAGTACGTATGTTTAGCTTCTTCGACATCAAAACGGCCAGGTCTCTCACTGAAAAACAAGGTCTATTTTGCTGATAAAAAGACATATCATGTTCTTCATCAACAATGATTAACTGCAAATTCTTAAAGGGCAAAAACAAAGCTGACCTTGTGCCAATCACAACTTCTATATCTGCATGATAAACTGCACCCCACACGCTGGATTTTTGACCATCTGATAGTTGTGAGTGCCAATATACGGAGCTTGCATTTAAGTGCTGCCTTAACTTAGCCGTTGTTTGTGGTGTCAAACCTATTTCAGGCACCAATACTAAAACCTGTCCTTTTTGAGACAAGATTGTTTGTATTAAAGCCAAATAAACATAGGTCTTACCACTTGCCGTCACACCATGTAAAGCTGAACAATGCTGATTAGATAAAATGGTTTCATAAGCTTTTTTCTGAGCCACTGATAGTTCAAACTCAAGTGGCTTAAGATCACTAGCAATTTCAAGAACACTCAATCTTACAAGGCTTTTAATGGTTGCCTCACCAAACCCTTCAGCAACCAATGCTTCATGTGTAATGCGTTGACAGTCTTCACCTTGTAACCAAAACGCACAAGCAGATTGTTTTGGAGACAATTTCTTAGTTATATTTAAGTTAACAACATATTGATCTTGAGGCATATAGGGCTTAATTTTACCTTGCTTAATTGACTTTGGCAGCATCATCGATTGATAAACATAGACGTTGTCATGATAGTATTGTGCCATCCAAAAAGAGAGTTCTATTTGCGCTTTAGTTAAGCAAAATGGCTCTGGCAATGCATCTGCGACTTTTTTCAACTTTGACGTTTCTAGTGTAGTTGTCGTTGATGTTTCAATCACAAGTCCATAAGTACTACGCCGACCAAAAGGGATTTTAACAATCGCCCCTACGTTTAGCTCATGCTCCGAAAGGTAATCAAATGCACGGCCACCCGTTCTAAAAACAAGCACCTTGACAATATTTATATGTTTTTTATTGCTTAACATTACTTTTTATATTAAAACAAGTAAGGCATGTCACTCAATACGTTTATCACTCGTTTACTCATTTTCATTACATTGTGTTTTTGCGGCTTAACTATTTACTTCTACTTATTTATTCCTGATACAACTAAATTAAAAGACTTTCTTTATGAAATCAACAACAGCGAACGCTTTATTCCCGCTGAGAAAATACCAACCCATGTCAAAAAAGCATTTATTGTCGCTGAAGACAACTTTTTTCATATTCATCAAGGCGTTGACTATCTAGCTTTAATTAGGGCTGCCAAAGTGCTGTTGGCTACAGGAGAGAAAAAATATGGTGGAAGCACTATAACCATGCAGCTTGCCAGAAATGTTTATTTACATAAGCGAAAAACATTTACACGAAAATTTAATGAAATTTTACTTGCTTATAAAATTGAACAAGCTTTTACTAAAGATCAAATATTATCTATGTATCTTAATATTATATATTTTGGTCACAATAACTATGGAATAAAAGAAGCATCTAGCTTTTACTTTGGAAAAGATGTCTTAAATTTAAGCGCAGCTGAGGGCGCCACACTGGCAAGCATCCCCCCTGCACCAGGTTATACCACTCCTATCCTTAAACCACAGAAGATCCTTTACAAAAGAAACACTATCTTAGTCAGTCTTTTAACACTTAACCACATATCGCCACCTGAATACTGTAAAGCATTTGCAAGTCCACTGCTCATTGATAAAAAATAAAATATTTTTTCCTTAAGGTTTCCTTAATATTTGTTGTTATATGATACTTACATAACAACAACATGCTCATATTAGATAATAACAATTTATAAGGGTTCTTGAAAAAGAGCCCTTTTTTTATTTGGCAAAAACCTTTGCCAGTGATATGATCACATTCATGTCATCCTTAATAAAAAAACGATTTAGAGGCTTCCTCCCGATTGTGGTAGATGTTGAAACAGCTGGATTTAATGCCAAAAAAGATGCGCTCTTAGAAATAGCCGCCGTTAACATCGTAATGAATGAAGACAAAACCATTACAAAAGAGGATGTCTGGCATGAGCACGTCTTACCCTTTAAAGGTGCCAACCTAGACGCAGATGCTTTAGCTTTTAACAAAATAAGACCATTTCATCCTTTCCGATTTGCACTAGAAGAGTCAGATGCCATGCATAAACTAAGTAACTTTGTTAAAGACAAACTTAGCGCCTCTGGCTGCCAAAAAGCAATTTTAGTAGGTCATAACGCAAGTTTTGACCACAGTTTTTTACTAGCAGCTTGCCAACGACATAGTGTAAAGTTCATGTTTCATTCATTTAGCACTTTTGATACCGCAACCATGGCTGCACTTGCTTTAGGAGAAACAGTCTTAGCAAAAGCACTACAAGCGTCTAAAATCGGCTATGATGCCAATGCTGCGCACTCAGCACTTTATGACGCAAAACAAACTGCTAAACTTTTTTGCCATATTGTTAATCATACGCATTATAAAACTTAAACCGCTTCCTTAAGTGAGCGTTTAAGCACTTTCCCAACATGGCTTTTTGGAATCTCATCTACAAACACAATGGCAGTGGGGACCTTATAGCCTGAGAGTCCTTTTTTACAAAAGGATCTTAAAGCCTCACCTGTAGTAGGCCCATTAGCAACAACGAAAGCTTTGATACATTCATTATCGCTCTTATCTCTGACCCCAATTACTGCTGATTCTACAACGCTGGTGTGCTGGTTTAAAACTTTTTCAACTTCGCTTGGATAAACGTTAAATCCAGATACAACAATCATATCTTTAATACGGTCTACAATTTTTATATTGCCCTCTTTATCTAAACAAGCTATGTCTCCAGTCCTGAACCAACCATTATGTAAAACCTTAGACGTTTCTTTAATTGAACGCCAATAGCCATGCATCACTTGTGGTCCTCTCACACATAGCTCTCCAGCTTCGCCAGGCCTAACTCTTTTACCAGAATGATTAATAAATTTTACTTCAGTCCCTGCCAGCGGCTTGCCAACATGATTAAGAAAACGATCCTTTTTTTGATATGTTGTGATAGAAACTATCGGAGCCGTTTCAGACAAACCATAACCCTGGTTAACCACACAACCCGTTATTTTTTGCCAATCATGTGCAACTGGCGCCTGGGTTGCCATGCCACCAGTGATGGTCACTTTCAACCAAGAAAAATCCAATGATCGAAACTTACTTTTTTCAAGCAGATGAACCATTAATGTGTTAATGATGGGCATTACTGCAGGCTTTTCTTCACTGAGTATGCGGATGGTTGTGTTGGTGTCTTTAGGGTTTGGCACCAAAACACCAACCAAACCATGCTTTATTCCATTTAAAAACACACTCAAACCATAGATGTGAAAGAATGGCAAAACAAGCAACTGTTTAGATCCATCAACAACACCTATTTTCTTAAATGCCACATTAACCTGATTAATGTTAGACAATATATTTTCATGAGAAAGCATGACGCCTTTCGCCTTACCTGTTGTGCCGCTTGTGTATTGAAGCATAGCAACATCCTTTTTAAGACGTCTGACACAAGTTATCTGCTGATGCTTGTAAAGTTTAATAACTTGTCTAAAACTGACGAATGATTGATTGTGATAAGCTTTTTGTTTTTTACAAAATCGTAAAAAAACATTGATCATAAATGATTTTGCGTGCGACAGCAAGTCTCCAATTTTTGTTGTCATAATAACAGGTTTATTTTTGAGTTCTTTGACAACTTCATTAACGATATGTGCTTTAAAATCTACCACAACAATACAGCGAATGTCTGCATGCTCCATGATTTGTTTAACTTCTCGCCTGGTATACAAAGGGTTAATAGCGACCGTTACCAAACCAGATAATTGTGCTGCAAGAAAAATAATTGTAAACTGAGGCGTATTTGGGATCATGATGCCTACACGAGCACCAGGTGTCATTTGAAGCTCATTGGAAAAGTAGGTTGCTAGCGCTTGAGCATGCCTGTAGATATCTTCATACTTAAACGTTTCACCCTTAAATTTAATCATGGGGTGATCACGAAACTCTTGTGCGTAATGTGCAAAATATGATCCTAATTGATCCATATGACTATTCATAAACCGATCCTTCCCTTTATCGTCTTATAAATGAGTATAGACTGTTTACAAAGAAGTGTTTTGTTTTGGATAGAAACGATAGTAGGCTAATACTGCTAAGATACAAATATGAAAAAAGACAACAAGCATCAAATTAAAAATGTATTGCTTTTCCCAGCCTAAAACTGAGCCAGCAACCAAAGAACAAACAGTCCCTATGGCCCCAAGAAACATAGATAGCAAACTAATATCTTGGGCTGATTTTTGAATCAATGATCGAACCAGTTGGCTAATCCAGCAAAACCAAAAACACACCTGTCCAATGGTTAGAATAGGTAGAAATTTTAATTTCATCACCCACTTTAAAGGTGAAGCAACCACACAAATGACCACTGTAAAAAAAGATAAAAACTCTTTAGTGCTAAAAAATTTACGCGTGCGCAGCAACAGTATCCAAAGCATGGTTTGAAACAAACCCAAATAACTCACAACAAAATACTGTACAGGCATAGCGGCAAGTTTGGCATAGAGCACATCCATTACCCAGCCGACCCAAATTAATCTAATCATAACCGTGCTTAAATCACTAACGCTTGCTTTTGAAGCTGTTCGCCACAACTGAGGCAATAACTGAATAATATAAATTAAAACAACGATGTTTAGAGCAGATTGTGCAATATTTATATTCAACTAAGCACTTCCTTAACTTTTTCTCTCAAAGCTATTTGCTTTCCATTGAAAAAGTGATCTGCTTCATTAATGCCATAAAGTGGTATGTTTTTATCTTTTGAAAATTTCTGTGCATCACCATATAAACAAAGCTTATCTTCTTTGCCATGAATCATTGCCTTTACAAGCTCGAGCTCAGCATCTGTTGAAAAGCCTTGATTGATTGATGCACCGATCCACAACCCTGGAATTTTATTTTGTTGACTTCTCCATACATATTGAATGACATTACAACCAAAAGAAAAACCTACCAGATATTTGATTGGCTCATGAATTAAACCCGCCATTATTGCTATGGCTTGCTCAGATTCATACAAGCCAAACCCAAAGTGACCACTGGATTGCCCAACACCAGTCAAATTAAATCTTAAAAATCCATACCCCAATTGTTTTGCAGCCATACAACTCGTGGTAATTACTTTATTCATCATGGTACCTTCGTATAAAGGATGAGGATGAAATAAAACAACTGTTTCTTGCTTGGGGCCTTGTTGGTATTCATACTCAATATTAGATGTCTGATGTGTAAAAATAGCCATTTAATCTTATACTGGAATCATCTCAAAATCATTTTTCATAGCGCCGCAATCTGGGCACCCCCAATCTTCTGGCACATCTTCCCAAGCTGTACCTGGTACAATACCATCTTCAGGGGCACCAACTTCAGGATCGTAAACATAGCCACAAATCAAACAAATATATTTTTGCATATAGTCTCTTCTCAACTTAGTAAATTAGTGAATAATATGATAATATATGAATTTTTAAAGAGAAACAAATATGATCAACAGACTGGTTGGAGATGTTAACTCTCCCTTAAGAGCCTGTAAGGCCGTCAATGCAGAAATTTTCTATGCAAGTAAAAGCAAAGGTGCTTTAATATTTGACAAAGACAACAAAGCCTATGTTGACTATGTCTGTGGATTTGGGCCAATTTTAATTGGGCACCAACATCCTGCAATTAAAGACCTACTGACACATGCCGAAAACCTATCTGCGCTTGGGGTTTGCCATGATGCAGAAATAGAGCTTGCGAACCTCATACACGGTCTAATGCCTCATATTGAAAAAATACGCTTCACAAACTCTGGCGCAGAAGCCGCAGGAACAGCTGTTAGGTTAGCAAAAGCATATACAAAAAAATCAAAAATCATAAAATTCATTGGCCAATATCATGGTGCAACAGATACCGTTTTAGGCTATGTGCAGCCAGGAAATATTTCAGAAAATGGCATCGATGCACATACGGCTTCTCAGCTCATCTGCGTTCCTTTTAACGATGAAGCAGCCTTAGAGGCCGTAATCAAAAAGCACCATAATGAAATAGCAGGGCTAATGATTGAACTTTTTTCAGGGAACATGGGATTTGTGCCCGCCTCAGAACAATTCATCAAAAAAGCCAAAACATTATGTGAAACATATAATATTGTTTTCATTGCTGACGAAGTCATGACTGGCTTTAGAGTGCATGCCCGGGGGGCTTCGTATTTATATAACGTAACACCAGACCTTACCATGCTCGGCAAAGTCATTGGTGGCGGGTTCCCAATAGGTGCTGTTGGTGGCAGATCGGATATTATGAACCTGCTGAGCCCAGAAGGTGGCGTCTATCATGCTGGGACATTTGCAGGGCACCCCCTTTGTATGCAAGCAGGTAGCATTGTGCTGAACATGATAAAAGAAGGTCATGTATTAAACACATGTGAAACGTATGTACGAACGCTCTGCGAAGCACTGACAGATCTATTTAAACTAAAAGGCATTCCTTTTTGTAGTGATCATAGACAAGCCATGTTTGGTTTTTTCTTTCAAGAAAACTACCCAAAGCAATTTTCAGATGTTCACCCTAGCAGTCAATCATATTTTGAAGTCTTTTATCATCATATGAGAAAAAATGGTATTTTATTACCTCCTGCACATTTAGAGGCGCTGTTTGTAACATGTGCCCATGATGAACAAACACTTGATTTAACAATTAAAGCTGCCAACGATGCTTTTTAACTTACTATATACGCTTGCGCTTACACTATTTGTACCTTTGTTTTTTATCTATTGGCTGATTCAATCCATCCAACATCAAATACCTTTAAAGAGGATCCTTGAACGCTTTGGCTGCATCCCCAGCCTACCCAAACAAGCACTTTGGATTCATGCAGCCTCTATCGGTGAGCTCAAAGTTGCCAACATGATCAAACCCTATATTGAACATTTAGGGCCTATCATCATATCTTCCTCAACTTGTCGAGGAGCAACAACATTACAAACAGATTTTTTCTTACCTTATGATCACCCCATATGTGTTAATAAAGTACTTAAACAACTAAGGCCAAAAGCCCTAATTTTAATCGAAACAGAAGTCTGGCCCAACTTAATTAAACATGCCTCCTGCCCAGTTCTGTTACTAAACGCTCGGCTATCTGAAAAAAGCCATAAAAAATACCTACTTATCAAACCATTGATTCAAAACGCATTTAAAAAACTTAATGGCGTTTGGTGCGCTTCTAAATTTGATGCCAAAAGGCTTGAAGACCTCGGCGCAAAGATCACCAGCATTCACCCAAACATTAAATATCTCAATGCTGAAAAACCAAAAAAAATTAATAAAAATCGTAATGCTATCGTATTTAGCTGCACCCACCCTGGAGAAGAGTCAATGCTTATACCAGTATTTGAGTCCATCATTTCAAACCGTAGCGACCAAAAATTAGTTTTGATTCCAAGGCATGGTCACCGCAAACAAGCGCTTGAAAGGCTTTTAGACCAATTTAAAAATAATTTACACATAGAAGATAGATTCAGATATACACATTATTGGTATGACCGTGCCAAAACTGTTTTCATTGGAGGCAGTTTTGTTAACCATGGTGGTCAAAACCCCATTGAACCTTTGACGCACGGGTGCACAACCATCATTGGACCACACTATCATAATTTTAAGCTTGTGACAGAAAACCTACTAACACAAAACCTTATCCTCCTGGCCCAAGGACCAGACGAATTATCTAACATGTGTCTTGCAACCCATCCACAACCATCTCCATGGGCATTTTTTGATTCACAAAAGTCAATCATTCAAGAAAGCTTAAAGCAATTAATTGATCGATTGAGTCGACTTTAGTTGGAAAAAATTTATTTATTTGATATTTTAATAGCTTAGAGGATTTATTTATGTGCGGCATCATTGCAGGAATTAGTTTAGAACCCGTATTAAAAACAACATTAACACAACTTCAAAGGCTTGAGTATCGAGGCTATGATTCCGCTGGTTTTGCAGTTATTCATGATGGAAAGATTGATTACAGAAAAACCGTTGGAGAAACCAAGAAACTAAAGCTGCCTAACCACTTAAATGAATCAACTATTGCCATTGCACATACCCGCTGGGCGACACATGGCGTCCCTAGTGAAATTAACGCACACCCTCATGTGCTCGACGATAAATATGCCATCATTCATAATGGCATCATAGAAAACCACTATGACTTAAAAAATAAATTCAAAATTGAAACAGCTTCTCAAACAGATTCTGAGATCATTGTTCATTTGTATAAACATTTTCTAACAGTTACAACTGATGCAAAGTCTGCTTGGGAAAGCACTATTCTTGAACTAGAAGGCAGCTGGGCGACAGTTTTATTAGACATTACGCAACCAGAACGTTTGATGATAGCATGCAACAAAAGCCCGATGGTTCTCGGAAAAAATGATAAAAGTCTTTTTGTTGCATCAGACCTATACGGTCTTGAAAACATTGCCGATGACATTCTATACGTGCCCAATCAAACAACCACCTGCATTTCTCTATCGTCAGACTTAACCGCTTCAATAGATGCATCCTGGGAACCAACCCCTAAAAATCTAATACAAGAGAAAATCATCAGAACAGACACAACCATGTTGCATGAAATCATGGAACAACCTAGCGTCTTGAAAGCATGTGAAACTCAAAACATATCCGACATTCCCAAGCCAGATCATTTGGTTATTGCAGCCTGTGGTAGCAGTTATCATGTAGCTTTAATTGCAATGCAATGGATTGAATCTATTGCGCAAGTGCCTTGTAGAGCATATCTAGCCAGCGAGCTTAGATACGGGAATATAGCGTGGCCTAAAAACACAGCGTTCATGGTGCTTTCTCAGTCCGGGGAGACAGCTGACACACTTGAATGCGTTAGACACTGGAAGAACCATGCCGCTTTTAGCATTTCAATTTGTAACGTAGAAAAATCAGCCTTAATGCGCCTATGTCATTACAACATATTAACACCTGCCGGCATTGAAACTGCTGTTGCAGCAACCAAATCGGTCACATCAGCAATTTATATGGCCTCTAAACTAGTCATGCACTGGCATAATCAGCAAACAAACACCCTTATTAATCAAAAAGATTTACAACATCAAACACAAGCAATTTTGTCGCTGGACACAGTTGTAAACTTTATTGCAGAAAAAGTATCCAATCACAAGCATCTTTTTATGTTAGGCAAGGGCCTTTTTCACCCTGTTATGCTCGAGGCCGCACTAAAAATCAAAGAATTATGCTATGTACATACAGAGGCCTTTGCTGCTGGAGAAATGAAACATGGCCCACTAGCTTTAATTGAGCCTGGAACAATGGTCATTATGATTGCGGCAAAAAACTATCACTATAAAAAATCAATCTCTAATGCTGAAGAAATGCTTTCAAGAGGCGCACAAGTGATACTACTGACCGATGAAGATACTAACCAAAAAAATGGCCTAACAATTATTACACTTCCTTTTGAAATAAATGAGAATAGTTCTATAAGCTTAAGCATACTCTTTCAGCAGGTTTCTCTTAATTTATCACAGCGCTTAGGCCACAACCCAGACAGGCCTAGAAACTTGGCAAAATGTGTTACAGTAGAGTAAAGACGCAAAAAAAAATATATTACTGTTGTTTTGACAAAGAAACAAAGTCCCCAACTTGAATGTTGTTTCTTTTTGCTTCACCAAGATTTATTTCAAGCACATATTTAGATGGCTCTTTACTAATGGTTGTCGTTCTTGATCGAGTATCAGGCCTCTGAACAATTTCAGTGATGATGCCATTTTTATCAACAAAAATAATGTCTAACGGGATAAAAGTGTTTTTCATCCAAATACCAACATTTCTCTCTTTGCCATATATAAAAAACATACCTTGATTTTTGGGCATATTTTTCACATACATTAAACCCATTTTTTGTTTATTATACGTATCTGCTATATCAACAAAGTATTGAACGACTTCCTGGTTTTTTTTATATATGTTCAATCTCTTTAGATTATCTGCTGATGCTTCAGATACATATAAACAAAATGCAAAAACAATTAAGATAGATAGTTTCAATAAGCTTTTTTTCATTTAGGCAGCCATTGATTTTTGTATATAAAAAAACTGAGTTAATCCAATTTTTTTAAAGATAAACGATAGTGCAACACCGATTAAAAAAGCAAAAACACCCGTTACCTGACCCTGTGCATAAAAAGCGACCCTTTGACCCAAGTCAAGGTCCCACATAAATGGATATGGCAGAGCAAATAAAAACTCAGAGCAAATAGAGTATGCAAATGAAAGACATAAGTAATATACAACCCCTTTGAACAAACGATTTGAAAAGGCCTGCTTAAACACAAGCGCATCAAACATTTGGGTGAGCGGACAAAGTAGGTGAACATAATCATCACGGTACCAAGGCATTGGCGTTCTTCCAGCATACAATAAGTCAGGATCCTTAAAATAAAGCTTCCAATAAAGAATCATAACAACTGCGTTTAGACAGAACGTGGCAATAACCAGTGAATTTATTCTTAATTGTTTTTGAAAAGCTGACTCAAATGCCAACAATCCAGCACAAACAACCGATAAGGTCAGCCCCCAGTTGGTTAAATAATGCAAAAACTGAAAACCATACATTATGTAAAGGTTTAACCAATATGACATGGCAAATGCGAAGACAATATATCGATAATTTCGAATAAATGGTGACATGGGCGATGATCCTTCAACAAAACTAGACTATACTAAAAGCATCATTGATATCAACCACGAGGATTAAATATGTCAGATCACTTGAATTTAGATGAAATAACTCAAACTTTTTCAAACAAAATCACTCATGCACCTGCGTTAACAGGAACGCTCAAAGTAATCATAGAAAATGTTGGAACAGTTTATTTAGAAAATGTAGACAATACAAATATTGCCTCAAACAAAGATACGGAAGCGGACTGTGGTGTAAGTATGTCTGAAGACACCCTTAAACAACTAATTTCTGGCGAGCTATCAGGCATGGCTGCATTTATGCAAGGCAAGCTAGATGTAAAAGGCGACATGTCAATCGCAATGCATTTAGGTAACTTTATCTAATTTTGCTTTTTTCAAATATACAAGCATTTGATCAATACTAGCCGCAGTAACGCCGGATATTCTACTTGCTTGACCCAGTGTAGAAGGTCTAACCTGGCTTAACCTTTCAATAGCTTCTGTTGAAAGACCAGCAACTTTTGAGAACTCAAAGTCTCCTGGCAACTCAAACTGTTCTAGCCTTTTTTTCTTTTCAATCAAATCAGTATGTCTTTCTATATAACCGGCATACTTTTGGTTGGTTTGGACATGAATTTGAGTTCTTTTATCGTAGGACAAACTAATATCATTAATATCAAAGTCAGGCCTCTTCATTAGGTCAATAAGCTTCTTTGCTTCTTTTAGACCTAGTTTTAATCCAAGCACTGATTCTGGCTGAATAACTTCTTTTGCAACTTCTTGGGTCAAGGTCTCTATATTCTGTTGTTTTGTTTTAAATGCCTGCCATTGCTTTTCCGAAACAAGCCCTAGCGACCTACCTTGAGGTGTTAACCTAATGTCTGCGTTGTCTTCTCTAAGCATTAAACGGTGCTCTGCTCGACTTGTAAACATTCTATATGGCTCTGTTACACCATTGCAAACTAAGTCATCTAACATCACCCCTATATATGACTCTTCCCGGTTAGGAAACCAAACTGAATCTTTCTTTGCTTTTTGGGCAGCATTGATCCCCGCTACCAAACCCTGTGCGGCAGCTTCTTCGTAACCCGTGGTGCCATTGATTTGCCCTGCAAAAAACAACCCAGATATCATTTTTGTCTCTAACCAAGGGTGTAGCGACCTAGGATCGAAATAATCATACTCTATGGCATAACCCGGTCTAGTTATATGTGCATTTTCAAAACCAGGGATCGAATGAATCATTTTTTTTTGTACATCATATGGCAAACTAGTTGAAATGCCATTAGGATATATTTCATTTACAAACAACCCTTCTGGCTCAATAAAGATTTGATGACTGTCTTTGTCTGCAAACCTCGTTACTTTATCTTCAATAGACGGACAATACCGGGGGCCAACACCTTCAATATGCCCACCGTACATCGCGGATCGACTTATATTTTTAGCAATAATGTCATGCGTTATTTGTGTTGTTTTGGTTAAATAACAATCCACTTGATCAGGCAAGGTAATGTTTTTCCACTCGCACAAACCTCTGCCTGGCTCACTTGGTTGAGGCTCAAGACCTGAAAAATTAATCGTATTTTTTGCAATTCTTGGTGGCGTGCCTGTTTTTAAACGACCAAAAGTAAATGGATATTTTTTTAGAGAAACAGCTAACCTATTAGATGGTGGCTCACCCGCTCGACCAGCACCACTTTGCTTATCACCAACATGCGTGACGCCCGCCAAGAATGTTCCCGCGGTCAAAACAACGCTTGAAGCACAATATGAAATACCTATTTCAGTTTCTACACCTTTTATCACATCACTCTCAATGATCAAGTCTGCAATTGGTTGCTGAACAAGGTATAAGTTATCTTGACAATCTATCAAATGCCGCATTTTATGCTTATATCTTTGCCGATCCGCTTGAAGTCGCGTTGCCTGAACAGCAGGCCCTTTGGTAGCGTTTAAAAGACGTCTATGAATGCCCGCATAATCTGCAACTTGTGCCATTACACCACCTAACGCATCAATTTCTTTAACAAGATGGCTTTTACCAATGCCTCCAATAGCGGGGTTACAGGATAATTGGCCTAGCGTATCTAAATTATGAGTGCAAAGAAGGGTTTTCGCTCCCATTCTTGCAGAAGCCATGGCCGCCTCGGTGCCCGCATGTCCGCCACCGATTACAATAACATCAAATTGTTGTTTCATTCTTCAAATAGTGAATCTATATATTGTTTATTATTAAATGGCATGAAATCCATATCACTTTCACCCGTACCAATAAAGTATACAGGAACCTTAAGCTGATCAAGAATAGAAAAGATCACGCCACCTTTTGCGGTACCATCTAACTTAGTAAGAATGATGCCATCAACGCCTAAAACCTCAGTAAAAATCTTCACTTGATTTAAAGCTGTTTGGCCTGTTGTCGCATCCAAAACCATAAGTGTTAAATGGGGTGCTGTTGGATCAATCTTCTTAATCACACGCTTAACTTTTTCAAGCTCTTGCATTAAATTGTCTTGTGTATGTAATCGACCTGCTGTGTCAGCAATTAAATAATCCATTTTTTTGGCTTTCGCAGAAGCGAGACCATCATACACTACTGCAGCACTGTCGGACCCTTCTTGTTGAGCAACTAGAGGCAGCTCTAATCTATCAGACCATGTTTGGAGCTGCTCAATTGCGGCTGCACGATATGTATCTCCAGCAGCCAACATAACAGACTTATCTTGCCTTTTTAACCATGAAGCAAGTTTTGCAACCGTCGTTGTTTTACCAACACCATTGACCCCAACAACCAAGACAACACCCGGCTTACTTTCGGGGAACTCCACTTCTTTATTTAAGCTTTCTAAGTGGATCAGCATGGCTTTCTTAAGCGTTTCAACCGAAGCGTCCTCAGCATTTAAATTATGAGCGCTGTTAATTTTTTTGACTTCTTCAATGATTTTTTGTGTTGCAGAAATACCAACATCCGATGACAAAAGAACTACTTCTAACTCATCTAGAAGCACTTGGTCTAAAAGTTTTTTCCCTGAGAATATACTGCCCAACCGCTCTTTAAGCGTGTGCCTTGTTTTAGATAATCCAACAGACATTTTTGATTGATCATTGGATTCTTTGTTTTTGCTTTTAAACAAATTAAACATTTGCGTTCCTTCAAATCTAATAATATACTAAAAAATATGTTATTATACAATGTATTTAAAATATCTTTGCTATCTTGCATTTGTTTATCTTCAGTAGCATTGTCAGATAAAATAACCCACAAAACATTAGACAATGGCTTAAACATTTTAGTTAAAGAAGACCATCGCTACCCTGTTGCCAACATTACTTTTTCATACAATGTTGGCTCAATTAATGAGCCTGCTTTTCAAACAGGGATTTCTCACTTCCTTGAACATGTTATGTATGGTAGAACAAACAACCTATCACACACCAATATTGAAGACTACTATAACCAACACAGTGCCCATTACTCTGCTACAACCTCTCATGAAAGCACCTCATATACGACAATGGTTTTGCCCAGCGAGATTTCATCTGTTTTACAATTTGAAAAAGATAGATTAACAGGTCTTCAATTTCTGCCAGAAGATATTGAAAAAGAACGAAACGCTATCTTGCAAGAAAAAAAGCAGCATCTAACGGTCACTCCCTGGCTAGAACCCAAAGAACTGTTGAATACTCATGCCTTTCCAACTGGCGTTTACCACCATCCAGTCATAGGCTGGGAATCAGACATTGAAAGCATCTCTTATTTAGAAATTAAAAACTGGTACGAAAAATGGTATAACCCAAACAACCTTACAATCATTGTTGTTGGAGACGTGTCTACAGACAATATTGTTAGCAACATTAAACTTCTTTTTGACGAAATTCCAAGTCATCCACTAAAAAGAAAAATTATTCTAGAAAATAAAAAAAGAGAAGGAGACATCAGAGTTGACATCAAGCGACCCGTTAACAACCCTTTATATATAATTAGTTTTCAGGTTCCAAAACCAGACAATAGCTCTCTGGAAACTGAAATCATCTTAACACTTTTAACAGACTTACTTACAAACCCACAACAGGGAATTGTTTCTCAAGAGCTCATCACCAACAACCACTTAGCTGTTGATGTAGACTCAGAGCTTGACTACCTCAAAAAAACAAATGGCTACTTTTCATTTTATATCACTCCAAATAAAAACATTCATTTTTATAGCATAAAAAACAAACTGCTATCTCTGATGAACAACATCTCAGAAGCTGACATATCTGACCATAGATTAAAAGAAGTAAAGCAGCGCTATTTGGCTCAACATACATTCTTTCAAGATTCTATTGCTGATCAAACGAGAATTTATTCCAAACTAATTAGCCTTGATCTTCTTCACAACAGATATGAGACAATAGAAGAAGCTTTAGAGCATATAACAAAAAAACAAATTGCTGATGCTGTAAAGGCTCACTTTAATGAAGACAGCCCTAAGGCCATACTGACGATTAAACCATTATGAAAAAACTATTATTAATTATGCTTGCTAGCTTTTCCACCGCCGCCCAAACAGCAGAGTGGGAAGCTGATAACCACACAAAAGTTATCTTTGTTGAAGTCAAGGAAATGCCTATTGTAGATGTTGCCATTGCTTTTCATGCGGGCTCTAGATATGCACAACCAGGCTTGGCTAACCTTACAGGACAGGCTACCATGCTTGGCTCAAAGTTTTTCAGCAAAGAACAAGTCAGTGCTAAAATAAACATAACTGGTAGCGAAATCAAAAACTATGTTGATGAAGAGCTCATTGTTTATCACTTAAGATCATTATCCAACGTCTCTCAAGAGACCATGGTTGATCAGCTTAATAGCGCTGTCTTCAACGCAGCCTTTCCTGGCCAAGAATTAAGGTTTCAAAGACAAAATATTTTAAGTGATATCGCATATGAGCAAACACAGCCTGAAGAAATTGCAAAAAAACATCTTTTTAAATCGCTATTTCCTTCAGCTTCAAGGTATAACAGCCCTGTAAAAGGCTATCCGGACACAATAGACAACTATCACACAAGTGATTTACAGAAACACCACGCAAAAACTTTAGGTCAACCCTTTACAACCATTATAATCGTTGGCAACACATCCATTGATAACGCAAAAACAATGTCAGAGGCATTGAGCAAAAAACTCATTGCTTCTAACTCAACCTTCACAAAAGAAAAACTATATACAGCAAATGATCCGCAGACCATATCAATAAAACCAGAACAAAAACAGTCATACTTCTTGCTAGCAACAAAGATACCTGTTGCTTCAACAGAAAAGCCTTTTGTAACACATTTACTTTTAAATGAAATTCTTGGTGGAAACTCTTCTTCTTATTTGTTTCAATCTTTTCGAGACAATAAAGGACTTGTAAACAGCATAACAAGTACTTTTGAAAGCGTCGATGATTTTTCACTATTAAGTATTACAGGGCAATCACAAACAAAAGATAATGCAAAAATTGATGGTCTTTTAAGTAAAGCATTTAAAAACAAAACAGACATAATCACTGAAAAAAGGTTTAATATTGCCAAAAAAAGCTTGAAAAACAAACTTCTTATGAATACCAGTAGCAATCAAAAAAAGCTTGAAAGACTTATTGTTAATGCTAAAAACAACCACCCAAAAGATTATGATGAATGGTTAATTAAAGCTCTAGGCTCAGTGACAATTAAAGATGTTGCTGAAGCGCTTGATCACATTAATGGAAATCAATTTTACAAGGTATATGTTGGCTGCTAAATCAAACTCAATCCGAATTCAATCTGGAACTTTGCGAGGAAGAGCTTTAAGCTTCCCTGATCGCCCGGGGTTAAGACCTGCAACAGGAGAGATGAGGGAAACTCTATTTAATTGGCTAAGGCCTCACATTCATGGCATGAATATTTTAGATGCATTTGCTGGATCCGGCGCATTAGGGTTTGAAGCTCTGTCACAAGGCGCACATCGCGTGGATGCTTTCGAAATAGATAAAACAGCATGCTTATCAATTCAAGAAAATCAAAGAAAACTTCCTGAAAGCCTTGATTACAACATCATACTGGGTGACTTTACCACTCATTGGAACCCATACAGTCACTATGATGCTATTTTCTTAGACCCTCCTTACCAGAGTGATTTATTGCAAAAATCTCTCCTTTTTTTGCAAGAAAAAACACCAAGTAACACATGGGTATTTATACATTATCCATTAGGCTTAAACCTTTGTTTAGATGAATGGACAATCATCAAAGCTAAAACTAGACAAAAAAGATGCTATGCCCTCTTAAAAACAAAGCAAAAAGATTGAAAAACGATAACTTTTATGACACGCTTATAGTGTGAAAAGTGCTAAAGTCATTGCTATAACCAATCAAAAAGGTGGGGTTGGTAAAACAACAACCGCTATTAATTTAGCCGCTGGATTGGCCATTATGAATAGGCGTGTATTATTGATTGACTTAGATCCTCAGGGTAATGCAACATCAGGCGTTGGTTATATTCATAAAGAAGGTCCTACACTTTACAATGCGCTATGTGATAACGTTCATTTATCCAAAACAATCAGACAAACACACGAGCACTTTGACCTTGTCCCAACCTTAAGTCATTTAACTGCAGCAGAAGTTAAGCTGCTTCAACACCCAAATAGGGAAAAACAGCTTCAAATGCTGCTTAATGATGTCATACACCAATATGATTTTATCCTAATCGATTGTCCGCCAGCACTAAACATATTAACGGTAAATGCTTTGGTAGCAGCCCAATCAGTTATCATCCCAGTTCAATGTGAGTATTTTGCCCTAGAAGGGTTAACAAAGCTTTTAAGAACAATCGATCAGCTTAAATCGTCTGTCAACCAAGAGCTGGCGATTGAGGGTTTATTACGCACCATGTATGATGGTCGAAACAAGCTGTCTCATGAGGTATCTGAACAAATAAATAAACATTTTGATACTCAGGTTTATGAAACAATCGTGCCAAGAAACGT
>JAQWRO010000108.1 GCA_029243665.1 Gammaproteobacteria bacterium | reverse complement strand
AGCGCCGTCTTAGAGCAGGTAAAATTGCTGGTTTGAGCGAAGTCCCTTGTATTGTTCAAAAAATTGACGATGCTACTGCAGCTATGATCAATGTTCTAGAGAACTTACACCGCGAAGATTTGAATGTTGTCGAAGAAGCTGAGGGTATACGTCAACTCATTGAGCAACACAGCCTCAAGCATGCAGAAATTGCAACTACATTGGGCCAATCCAGATCAACCATCACAAATAAGCTAAGAATACTAAGTCTTTCACCCTATTCATTAGATGCTTTAAAGGCTAATAAAATAGAAATGGGGCATGCAAAGTGCCTTTTAAGTGTTGATGAGCAAAAACAAAAAAAGTTTGTAGATTTAATTATTAAAAATGGTCTATCTGTGCGCAAACTCGAAATACTCTTAAAAGCACCAGAGATGCAGCCTATAAGTCACTCCCAATTAAGCAACCCCTTTATTCAAAAAGTTGAAAGCCAGTTATCCAAACTATTTGATGCTAAAACAACGATTAAAAACAAACAAGACGGGAAAGGTAAAATTGTAATTGACTTTAAATCATCAGATAATTTAGATAAAATTATATCTTTGATGACAAAGATTTATGTAGAGCAATAGATATGGTTTTGGCCAAATAAACTACAAAAAACGCGCCAAATCCATCTACAATATAGTGCCAACCCAATATGACTGATCCTAACCATGTTAAGAAACATCCTATGGCGGTTAGCCATATAAAATATTGGTTTCCTTTTTTGGCAGCATATAGGTAAACAAACATACTCATAGCAATATGAAGACTTGGAAAAGCCGAGATACCGCCTGCTAAAGTGTAATAATCAGCATTAAAATAACTCATCCATAAATAATTTTGTGTGCTTACTGAAAATAGCGGTGTCATTTGATGCATCAATGTGAGTGCTTTAATTTGATAAAGGTTCCACGACGCATAGCTAAAAAAGAAAGGCCCTCCTGATTGACATAAACCACCGAGCATCGTGCCAAGAATCCAAATTAAAAAAAACATAGTGACAAAGATATCTTTGTTTTCAGCATTTTTTTCATTAAACATAATATACATCACCACGAACCATTGGTAAGCAAAATAAGGCATGTAAAAACGATCTAAGAATACCACAATGGCTTGCCACATACCTTCAGTAACTAACTGAGTTCCCCACCACCATGCTGATGGACCTAAAATCACCCTATCCAAAGAATATAGAAGCCAATCTACGTTGTTTGGAACCCATAGATGCCAAGCATAGGTGCTTTTAAACGTTGTTTGAAAAACGACTAAATATGACAACAATAAAGTAAATAAAATACTTTTTTTTATATCCCGATATAGTTGGCAAAAATCATATTGTAAACCGTTAAAATAATTAAGTTTTTGACTCAATAAACCTTGCCCTGTGACACAAAGAAAATAAAGAATATGATAGGTGACAACCAAAAATGGTATCAGAAAAAAAACGTCTAATGCTTTTTTTGAGACACTAAAAAGAGAAATCAATGAAACGCCCTGGTAAGTAACAAATAATGAATTAAGTGTAAAAGCGATAGTTAATAAGAAAAAATTTTTTCTCTCTAGGGTCATTAGACTGGCATAGCTAAAGACTCAAAGCAACGCGCCTTTCTTTCCCAAGGAAGATCTAGATCATCTCTACCAAAGTGCCCATAGGTTGCAGTTGGTAAATACTTCACATTGAGCAGGTCTAAAGTGTTTGTAATTCCCCATGGCGTTAAATTAAAGTTAGCCTTAACCAAGCCTATAATGTCATTGGCAGGCATATGCTCCGTGCCAAAAGTATTTAAAAACAAACTAACAGGTTCAGCAACACCAATTGCATAAGAAATTTGAATTTCACATCGATCAGCCAATCCTGCCATAACAATGTTTTTAGCAATATACCTGGCCATATAAGCACCTGAACGATCCACTTTAGAAGGATCCTTCCCAGAAAAACAACCACCACCGTGATGTGCAGCACCACCATATGTATCAACAATGATTTTACGCCCCGTCAAACCCGAGTCCCCAACAGGTCCTCC
>JAQWRO010000104.1 GCA_029243665.1 Gammaproteobacteria bacterium | reverse complement strand
TTTACTTTCGGCTGTTAGACCGAGTCTAATCTGTTTATAATCATTATCTTTATTTTCATCTTCACCCATATTCATACCTCTCCAAACAAATGTTCCATCTCAATTTTTAACTATGTAAACTTTGCTTTTATAATCTGATCTTTCGGCTCATTCGACACTTCCGGTGGTTTATAACTATCAAGACTTTGCTGTGCCTCTGAGGCTGTTTCACTAGCTGTTGTTATTTTACTTTTAGCTTTACTAAAAATATTTTCACAAGCCTCATTATCATCTGCATTCATACCTGTAGGTTGCACATCATTACTTGTTAAACTTTGAAATAATTTAAACACGCCGTCTACTTTCTCGCACAACTTGTTACATACATTTTCTTTTAATTTTTCAACATTTTCTTTAAACTCTTCAAATTTTTCTTTTAAACCTTTTAAATTATCTTGCAAAACTTTACATTTTTTACTGGCCTGGTCAGGTTCATCCTTAATATTGTTTTCAAGTTCTTCTATTTGTTCTTGATGCGTTTTAAAATATCCTTCACTTGCCTCATTAATTGCCTTTAAAGCATTATTGACTTCAATGGCTTGCTCTCTTTGCTCTAATGTATCTAATACATCTTCTTTAAATATACTCCATTTATTTAAGCGACTAAAAACACTACCGCTAGAAAAGATTCCATCTACAACAGATGTATTTTTCACATTTGAATCTGCGCCTGTATTATATTTTTTAAGCGTTTTATGCACTTCTAATTCTTGCTCACTTGGTTTATCTGAATGTACACCAGTTAAACTTTGATAATCGAGCTCAATTTTATCCTTGCCATTATAATGAAAAACAGGGGGTTTTTCGTTTTTTGGATCTTTTCTTTTATCCCTTAATGCAGCAAGTGCTCTTGGAACACCACTGATGTTGGCAATTCTCATAAGGCCCTTTTTGATAAATTCTCCGCTTAAAATATTTTTTTCTTTATTTCTTTCAATCAACGGCTTCAATGCTTCAACAAATTCTGGCTTCCATTGATCACCTTCTTTAAATGCTGACAATCCATCTTTACCATTTAATTCACCCTTAAGAATGATTAGTGGATCAGTTTCACCTACTAGGGAATCATTTGTATCTTGTATTTTATTTACTTCATCGATTGCTTCAGAAATAATATCTATGGCTGCATGCGCATCCATAACAGATGACATCTTTGCCAATTGGTATATCGTATTATTACCCCTATGAAGGCCTTCTGTTATTGCTATTTGATCTTGCAATTTTTTATCGTCAGAGAACAATCCTGATGCATTTGCTGCAGAAAAACCCATACTTGTGTACAAATATGATGGAAAGGATTTCGCAGGCACAAGCTTTGATTGAACACCATTATTGTATTCATACTCATTATCAGCTTCATGTTTAACCAAATAATGCCCTTCAAATGTCTTAATATCAGGCGGCCTAGACCCTCCACCAATAGCTACAGCAACCATCCCAACCGCCTGATGCAACTTACCAAGCGAACAAGTGATGGTTCTTAGTTTATCTTGACCACCTTCCTCAACAGCATATTGATACAATTGTCCACTTTCACGTTGTGAATTTGACCTTAAATAAGTTTTTTTAAATGAGTAAGTTGTTCCTGAATCATTAGTTGTGGCTTCAAACATAGTGTCATCTGTAAGCGATCCTCTAATGAACCTAGCATCATCACCACTGCTGGCATGCGTACTCAAACCATAACTTTGTTTTGAGCCATAAACAGCCTGAGCACCATAGAATTCTTGCCATGCAGCCACCATACCACTATATGTTTCAATGTTTTTATTCTTTTCTGTTTCAGTCTGAGCAAAAAATTCTTTATTATATACTTCAGCCGCTAAAAATCTTTTTTTTTGCTGATCCTGAATCTCATAACGATAAAAATAGTTGCGATTAAAGTTGCGATTAAAAAAGTTGCCCTGCACATCTTTAGACTTAATACCTGCTAGCCCCATGGGCTTGTTGGGCTCTATGTTCGAATTTTCTGGCTCTTTGTAAACTTCATTACCTTCTGGCATACCAACCTCATCATGCTTATTATTACTATTTTATTATAGCATATAAGGAGAATAAGATTAGAAAGATGACGCCTAAGTTGTTGTAAAAACTATATATCTTCGTCGGTTATTTCTGGAAAATCAAAAGGAATGACCTCATCACCATCACCACCACTGGATGCGCTAAGCACCAACGATGCATCAAATGTGGGCTGTCTTTGATCATATGCCTGCAAGAGTGCTTCAGAACGATTGTATCGACCCATGGCATCATTATCATCTGTTGGCTCATATCCTTCACAATTCAAACCATTAACGCGACACATGGCCCACATACACCATTTCATGAGTTCTGATCCCTCAATGATTTTAACACCTGTCCAACCTTGCTCCAAAACCATCAATACAACCTCACCTGCAGTCTTAAAACACTGTGTGGCAATGCTTCTATCAGAAGGTGGCACTGCGATGTCACTTCCAGGGTTGCCTGTCATATCAGCATCTAGCTCACCTGACTCATAAGGATCGAATGGTGCACATGCCACTGCAGCAGGTGATATAGAATCTGCTGGCCAGTATTTCACTAGCCAACCAGTGAACGATACATTTTTTTCGTAAGTAGTGAAAAACACTTCAGGATCAACAGGTTTGGTGCCAAGTGAAGTAATTCTTAAAAAAGGATACCGATTTTCTCTGAGAAAATGAAGACCTGCTTCTTGGCTTGGATTGGACACAATTCACTCCTGTTTATTGAATATATCTATCATAGACAGGATGAGTTTTTTTTTCCACTCAAAAATGTGTTTTTATTAAGATGTCTTTACTGTATAATGTCCTTATGAGTAAAGATAAAACTAGCTTTGAAGCCCAACTCAGTAAGTTAAATGAAATTGTTAATGCGCTTGAAGTTGGCGAACTTTCTTTAGATGATTCATTAAAGCAATATGAGGCCGGTATTAAACTTGTTCGCACCTGCCAAGAAAAGCTAAATAATGCACAACAACAAATAGAGATACTTAAAGATAAAGGGGTTGAGCCCTTTGACGTAGATGATTCAGCTTGATTTTGAAAAAGACTTACGACCCCATTTAGACCCAAACTTACTGAGTGAGTCACAGGTATTGTTTAAAGCCATCGTGCATTTATTTAAAGCACCCAGTAAACTTTTTCGTCCTAAATTACTTCTAGCCACACATGCTTCATTTGCTGATCCAGGCAAACTTGCCTATCAATCAGCATTAGCATTGGAATGTATTCATACTTTTTCCCTAGTTCATGATGACTTGCCAGACATGGACGATGCCGATGAACGCAGACATATCCCATCCGTTCATAAAGCCTATGGCAATGCCCAAGCAATTTTAGCTGGGGATGCATTATTTAACCTTGGATTTGATATCTTAGCGCATGCAGATGGCAAACCTACACAATGTTTAAAAATGATCCAAATAGTATCCAGAGCCATTGGACACAAAGGCATGACACTCGGCCAAAGTTTAGACATTCAAAATCCTAATTCAAAAGACGACTTGTTGGCATGTTACCGCCTTAAAACTGGCGCGCTCATCGAGTCATCTTGTTTACTTGGTGCCATTTGTGCTGAAGTTGATGATCCTGACACCTTGGCTTTAATTCAAAACATGGGCGAACACATTGGTATTTATTTTCAAATTGAAGATGACTTGTTTGATTATACACAAAGCCTAACAGGCAAAACGAAACAACCTAATTCAGCCAACTTAGTTCATCACATAGGCATTGAGGCATGTCAAAAACTTATTCATAAACACCAAACACAAGCTTTTGAATATATTGACCAACTACCAAACCCAGAACCATTGCATCAACTTACCAACCATTATTTAGAACGACAATGCTAGACAACATTAAACAAGCACAAACCTTTTTTGAACAAATCCAAACAACTTGGGCAAATGCTTTCTGCAATGAAACTTGGCATGTCGAAACATTTGAACCAAAACCCGATTATCACAATCGCATCATGACTTTGGAAAACCATCCTATCTTTGAAAAAGCAGGCATTGCCTGCTCAACCATCAAAGGAGAAACCCTACCACCTGCAGCAACCAAACGTCACCCAGAATTAGCTGGCAAGCAGTTTTATGTAACAGGCATATCTTTGGTGTTTCACCCTCAAAACCCACATGCACCCAGTGTACATGCAAACCTGCGTTTTTTTCAGTGTGAATCGACCTGGTGGTTTGGTGGCGGCATGGACCTGACCCCTTTCTACCCAAATGCAACTGACTGTCAACACTGGCATAACACCATTAAAAACACATGTGACCAACTAGACCCAGACTGTTACGATGTATTTAAGCAACAATGCGATGATTATTTTTATCTCAAACACCGTAAAGAAATGCGTGGCATTGGTGGTATCTTTTTTGATGACCTCAATCACTTTGATTTTGATACTTTGCTTGCATGGGTTTCTTCACTTGGAAACACATTTGTACAAGCCTACAAACCAATTCTTGAGCTAGGACATGCTAAACCTACAACACCACAAGCACGTGAATTTCAACAGCATAGACGAACACGTTACGCAGAATTTAACTTGCTCTATGATCGTGGCACTTTATTTGGTCTACAATACGGTGGGCGTATTGAGTCTATCTTAATGTCTATGCCACCCTCCACTGGCTGGAAATACCAAATAGATACAAATTTAGAACAAGATGAAGCGTATTTAAGTACTTTCTTACAACCCAAAGACTGGGCATACACAACGAAAGCAGACTAGTTTCTTTTTTTAATTTGATTTACTGGAATGGCGATGGAACCATCATCGAATTGTTGTTGGACCGTTCGATTAGGGCCGTTATAAACCAATCCAACCGTGATATCAAAGACCACTGGCGCATCGAGTGAGGTTTGCAATAAATCATGATCGGGAATAAGTTTGACAGTTAACAATGGATGAGATGCAATCTCACCAAATGCCAACCAATCTTCTAATACGGTCACACGTTTATGATACTGAATGGGTAAAGACTGCCCTTGCAACATAGGTCTTTGCCAACCAGTTGCCGCTAACTGATCCCCGATGTCATGAAAATCTGAGACTACATTGGGGACATTACTGCCAAGCACTCGGTTCAAAACTGGGATACTCATCGGTCCTGGCGTCACAAATATCATAAAACCATTACAATGCATTCTGAGCTTTGACCAAACAGCTTTAGCAATAGGCTCCTGAATTAAATGAATGGGGGGCAAAGTCCAGAGGATCAAATCATATACATCCTGATCTTTAAGTTGATTAAAATCATTAACCGTTTGAATGGTAAGTGCATCACAGCTAAATCCACCCGCTTCTGCCCACCATGTTTGCGCAGCGGGTTGGTCTCGATCGAGAATCAATATACGTTTGAAATTTGGCCCAAGAATTTTTTTAAATTCTAATAGTCGAGCGGCCATGGTTTGCCATAAGAAATTCATGA
>JAQWRO010000092.1 GCA_029243665.1 Gammaproteobacteria bacterium | reverse complement strand
TTTAGGAGAGGGAAATGGACTCAATTCATGAACACAAAGCAATCATTAAAGTGATTGGTGTCGGTGGTGGCGGTGGTAATGCGATTGCTGAAATGGTCACTCAAGTCCAAGATGTAGAGTTTTATGTGGCTAATACAGATGCAATGGCTTTAGCTAATTCACCTGTGCCTGGCAAAATTCAATTAGGTGAAGAGCTAACAAAAGGTCTAGGTGCTGGGGCAGACCCAGAAATAGGGCGTCAAGCATCAGAGGAAAGTAGAGCACAAATTGAAGCATTAATTAAAGACACAGATTTACTGTTTTTAGCTGCTGGTATGGGTGGAGGTACTGGTACAGGTGCTATCCCAGTATTTGCAGAAGTTGCGAAAGATCTTGGTGTATTGACTGTTGCAGTAGTTACAAAACCATTTTCGTTTGAAGGCAGTAAAAGAATGCAACATGCAGTTTCAGGTATTGAAACATTAAGTCAATTTGTTGATTCGCTAATTGTTGTTCCAAATAATAAATTACTGAGTGTTTTAGGCAAGAGTGTTTCTTTACTAGGCGCTTTTAGATCTGCTAATGAAGTTTTATTAGGTGCTGTCCAAGGTATTTCTGATTTAATCACAAGGCCAGGGTTGATCAACGTGGATTTCGCTGACGTTCGTACTGTTATGAGTGCCAGTGGTATGGCTATGATGGGAACGGGTGCTGCAAAGGGCGATATGCGAGCAAGAGAATCTGCTGAATCAGCTGTTGCTAGTCCATTGCTTGAAGATGTTGATTTATCAGGTGCAAAAGGAGTGCTTGTTAACATTAGCGGTGGTCTTGATATGACTATTGGTGAATTTGAGACGGTCGGTGATACCATACGTCAATTCACATCTGACAACGCAACTGTTGTTGTTGGTACTGTTGTAGACACAACTTTAAATGATGAGTTGAAAGTAACTGTAGTTGTGACTGGTTTAACCCAGAAATCATCTGTTTCAAGATTTGGTGTCAGACAACAATCAATGTCTAGACCTATGCCAAGAAGAGTAAAAGAAACACCAAGTAGTACAGATGTCCCAGAATTTAAAGACAGTGAAGAAACTGACTTATTAGATGTACCAGCTTTTTTAAGGCAGGAAACTGAAAAAGAGAGTTAATCATGTACCAAAGAACTTTGAGAAGCTGCATAGCAGCCAACGGAATAGGTGTGCATTCTGGGTCACCAGTCAAAATTTGGATTAATCCGGCGCCAGCAAACACAGGGATTGTTTTTAGACGAAGAATTAATGGCGTTTTAAAAAGTATCCCTGCTAGTGTAGACCATGTTATTGATACGCGGTTATCAACTTGTTTGGGGTTAGAAGATGTTAAAATTGGGATGGTCGAACATCTTTTATCGGCCATTGCCGGTCTTGGTATAGATAATTTATTTATTGATATTGAAGATGACGAGCTGCCTATTATGGATGGTAGTGCTGCACCTTATATTTTCTTGCTACAATCTGCTGGAATCAAAGAACAGTGTGAAGCTGAAAAAGTATTTTTAGTTGTTAAGAAAAAAATTCAAGTTGGTAATGATAAACAATATTGTTCAATCGAGCCACACAATGGCTTTCGTGTTGAGTTCAAGATCGAGTTTGATCATCCATCATTTAATGCGGAAAACCAAACTGCAATATTTGATTTTTCGTCTACAACTTACTTAACATCACTCTGTCGAGCAAGAACATTTGGCTTTGAAAAAGATCGCGAACTTTATAAAAAGCAAAATTTAGCGCTAGGATCTAGTTTAGATAACGCTGTTGTACTTAGCGAAAATAGTATCATGAACGACCGCGGCTTAAGATATTATGATGAATTTGTTCGTCATAAAATTTTAGATGCTATTGGGGATTGCTATTTATTAGGTTATCCAATCATTGGTCATTTTAAAGGCTTTAAATCAGGCCATACACTTAATAATCAACTATTGAACACTTTGCTAGCAGATAAGGACTCATATGAGCTTACAACTAATGTTGATGTGGCTCTTTATCAAGAACCTGATAACATTGTTTCACCACAGGTAGTTAGTCATTTGCAATCTACGATTATTAAAAACCAACACGAAGTTGAAGCTTAGTGGGTATCACTTAACCCTCTTTTAGCTAGTTTTTCTAGAGCTTTTTGCAGTTTAGGATTTTTAGCGTTTTTGCTTAATCTGACTAAATCTTCTGCATCTGCCTGTTTCATGGTTAACTCTACGGGCATGGATTTTGGTCTAGCAAGCGGTTCGTGGTGTTTGTTAGTAATTGTTAACCTACACCCATTTGGTATGCATTTTTTAATTTGATGATGTCTAAGCTTTAACCAACTGAGCCATGTTTCATTTGTAATGAGAATGATCTGTCGGTCTTTTTCAATACAAGTTATTTGATCTAAAATGCGAGCAGGCACAATTTTCTTTAAAGAACTTAAAGTTTTTTCGGGGTTTCTAATTGATAAGTGTTTATAAATAAACTTTCTTATCAAATGTTTGTTGTTAAAGTCTGTTGTCATCTAAAAAAATCTGCTACAATCATCTTTTAATATTTAGTATTTTGAGAGAATATTCATGCGTATGCTTCAAAAAATCTTCGGATCAAGAAATGATCGATTAGTAAAACAATACCGTGTCGCATTAAACAAAGTCAATGACTTTGAACAAGAATTAGAAAATTTAGGCGATGATGCTTTATGTCAAAAGACACAAACATTTAAGGATCGTTTAGCATCTGGTGAGACGCTTGAGGATATTAAGTGCGAAGCTTTTGCTGTTGTGCGTGAGGCTGCGAAAAGGGTTTTAAGAGAAAGGCACTATGATGTTCAAATTGTCGGTGGTCTTGTTCTTCACGATGGTAAAATTGCAGAAATGTCTACTGGTGAAGGGAAAACATTAACATCCACCTTGCCTTGTTACTTAAATGGCCTAACTGGTCGAGGTGTGCATCTTATAACTGTAAACGATTATCTTGCTAAACGGGATCATGATTGGATGGGGCAGATTTATCGATTCCTTGGTTTGACCACGGGTGTTGTTGTGCCTGATATCACTAAAGAAGAGCGCAAAAAGGCTTATGATGCTGATATTGTCTATGGCACAAATAGTGAGTTTGGTTTTGACTATTTAAGAGATAATATGGCTTTTAATCCTGAGGGCAAGGTGCAAAGAGCACATGTATATGCTGTTGTAGATGAAGTTGATTCTATTTTGATTGACGAAGCTCGTACTCCGTTGATCATTTCAGGTCCGGTTAATGAGAGCTCAGATCTTTACCAAACAATGCACAATATTGTTAGAGAGCTAAAACAGTGTAGTTCTGAAGAAAGTGATGATGGTGATTTCACTATTCATGAAAAAGAGCGTCAGGTGCATTTGACAGACCAGGGTCATCAATCTGTGGAAGATGCTTTGATTGAAGCTGGATTGATTAAGAAAAATACAAAATTATTTGATTCTGAAAACATCAATTTACTGCATTATTGTTCTGCTTGTTTGCGTGCGAACTTTATGTTTAAGGCCAATGTGGATTATATTGTTAGACAAAATCAGGTGTTAATCATTGATGAGCACACTGGTAGAGCAATGTCTGGTCGTCGTTGGAGCGATGGTTTGCATCAAGCCGTAGAAGCAAAAGAGGGCGTTGAGGTACAAAAAGAAAATCAAACCCTAGCATCTATAACTTATCAAAATTATTTCTTATTGTATGAAAAGCTATCAGGTATGACTGGTACGGCTGACACGGAAGCAGTTGAGTTAAATGAAATCTATAATTTAGAGGTTGTCATTGTGCCAACAAACAAGCCAACTGCAAGAACAGATCATCCAGATGTTTTGTACCTTAAAAAAGAAATGAAATATCAGAAAATTTTAGAAGACCTAGAGCTGGCTCATAAAAAACAGCAGCCAGTGTTGGTCGGTACAACTTCAATCGAAAATTCTGAATATCTATCTTCTTTGCTGAAGAAAAAGAAAATCAAACACAATGTGCTCAATGCAAAATTCCATGAACAAGAAGCATTCATAATCGCTCAGGCAGGGTGTTTGGGTGCCATTACCATTGCAACGAATATGGCTGGTCGTGGGACAGATATTATTTTAGGAGGGAATCCTAAATTTGCAATTGCCCAACTTAAAAAGCCAGATCAAAAGAAGATTGAATCCATTGAAGTAAAACATAAAGCAGAACAAGAAAAGGTAAGGTCTTTAGGTGGTTTGTATGTGCTTGGCACAGAGCGACACGAGTCAAGACGGATTGATAATCAGTTGCGTGGTCGTTCAGGTAGACAGGGAGATCCTGGAGTATCAAGATTTTATTTATCTTTAGATGATAATTTGATGCGAATTTTCGCAACCGACATGACAGCAGGCATCATGCAGAAAGTTGGTATGAAAGATGATGAGCCACTCACTCATCCATGGTTTAACCGTGTGGTTGAAAAAGCACAGCGTAAAGTGGAAGGACATCACTATGACATTCGTAAACAACTCCTTCAATTTGATAATATTGCTAATGATCAGCGTCAATTAATTTATGAACAACGTAATGAACTTATGGCTTTAAGCGATGTCACAGATGTGATTCAAGAGCAAGCTAAAACAGTATTTCGTCAATTAATAGATCAAATGATGCCAAATAATCAACCTGAAGAGCGATGGGATATTCCTAACCTTGAAACAACTCTTGCAAATGATTTTAAGATTAAATTAGATCTTGCTGCTAAACAGGCAGAAGGTGTGATTGATCGGGATGAATTATTAGTATCTGTCAAAGACGAGTTTAAAGGTCATATGCAAAGACACCATAAAACAGCTAATAATGAAGAGATGGTTAAGCATTTAGAACGAACTATTTTGATGAATATTCTTGATGAACAATGGAAAGAGCATTTGGCAACGATGGACTATTTAAGACAAAGTATTCATTTGCGTGGTTATGCTCAGAAAAACCCAATCCATGAATATAAGAAAGAAGCATTTGCACTTTTCCAAAGGTTTTTATCTAATATTAAATATAAAGTGATTAGTCAATTATGTTCAGTAAAACTTGTTATTGAAGAGAGGAAGCCCGAGATGGCCGCCGCAGGTAATGTGCCACCCTCTATGCCAGCTGATAATGTAAATCGCAACCAACCTTGTCCTTGTGGCACAGGAAAGAAATACAAACATTGTTGTGGGAAGCTATAAATTCTTTGAAAAGATTGTATTTATAGAGCTTTAATTCTTCAAAGACAATAGTTGAATTTTTTTATCTGTTTCGTTTGATAGCAAGTGTTCAAAATAGCCTAAAACATAACCGCCACCACCTGCGCCAGTTACCTTGGATGCGATGC
The DNA here is from genome assembly GCA_029243665.1 of Gammaproteobacteria bacterium. Classification (GTDB taxonomy): domain Bacteria; phylum Pseudomonadota; class Gammaproteobacteria; order Comchoanobacterales; family Comchoanobacteraceae; genus JAURNZ01. The sequence continues at coordinate 721 of JAQWRO010000092.1, read as the reverse complement.
CACCTAGGGCTTTAATTTTGGCTTGAATGGTTTGTATTTCGTGTGTCACTAGGCCCCATTTTTGAAAACAAGTGTCTGCTATTTGGATGCTTTGAGAAATAAGCTCAAGGCTGTAATTTGTGCTTTCTAAACCCTTGATCATTAAACCGCTGGCTAAACTCATCTCATTATCAATGCGTGGTTCATTCATATTGTTTACTTGTGAGACACATTTTTTGGTGTGACTGATTTGGTTGCTATCAAAAAGGTAAAAATACCCTTGATGGCGACATTGAATTGGATGAATCTTTTTGTCTTGAAACCTGATGGGTTGGGTTGACATGGCGCCTACAATATCTGCACCACTGCTACTGCCATGAAAATGCATTTCGAAGTGTAAACTTAATTTAAAAAGGCTGTCTATATTTTGGGGAATGTTATATACATGATGTAAGAGTTTAGCAACAATAACTGAAAATGCAGCTGAAAAACCGCAACCTCGTGCAATGGGTACTGAGTTTTCAATGTTTAACTCACCTGTTAATGCCTGTGGGGCTTGACCAAGAAAGGTTTGACCCATTTGCCATAATTCAGGTAAATGTGACTCAAAAATTTTTAAAGTCATGTTATCGTGACAAATGAGTTTAAATGGTTTGCCCGCATCATAATGTATCACCAGTATTTGATGGTGGTTAGGTATGACAACTGCAGGTGCACCTCTAATCACTGCATGTTCGCCAAT
>JAQWRO010000085.1 GCA_029243665.1 Gammaproteobacteria bacterium | reverse complement strand
CGAGGCCGTCGGTTAACACCTACGCCTGTAAAAGCACTTGCTGAAACTTATGATATTCCTGTGTGGACACCCGCTGAAATTAAGTCAGATGAGGCTTTTGAACAATTTAAAAGCTACCACGTGGATATCTTAATTTGTGTTGCGTATGGTCGAATTTTGCCCAAACGCTGGTTAGACATTCCTTGGGCACTTAACATCCATCCTTCCTTGCTGCCACGCTGGCGAGGGGCCACACCATTGGAGCATACTATTTTGGCTCAGGATGCTAAAGGTGGTGTGAGTATTATTCGCATGAGTCCTGAAATAGATGCCGGACATATTGTTTGGCAAGCAGTTGTCGATATGCAGGGTGCTGAGGAGACAAAGTCTTTTGGAGAAATGCTATTTGCTAAAGGCAGTCAAGCATTATTAGATATTATGGCTAGAATCAGCAATCAGGATGATATCCCAATGGTTGAGCAGTCAGATGCAGAAGTTGCACATGCACCCAAGTTTAAAAAGGAAGATGGCTTAATTGATTGGACTTTGCCGGCTGAAGCAATACATGCAAAAATACGTGCATTTCATCAGTGGCCAGTGGCTTATACAAAAACGGCAGATATTACGCCTGTAAAGATATTTTCGGCGACGTTTGATAAACATCAAGATGATTCAGATGTTTTACCAGGGACAATTTGTAAACAAGATAAACACTATCTGTGGGTGCAATGTGGCGAGGGACAACTTGGCATTCAAGAAATACAGTTTCCTGGAAAGAAAAGAATATTAATCTCCCAGTTGCAAGGGTATGAAGCGGTTATTGGTGATGGTAGAAGATTTGAAACTTAATTTACCTGAAGGCAAACAAAAGCTATTGATGCACACATGTTGTGCACCCTGTTGCGGTGACATTATGGAGAGACTGGCTGAAAGTAAGATAGATTATGCGTTGTATTTTTATAACCCTAATATTCACCCTAAAAAAGAGTATTTGCTGCGTAAGGATGAAAATAAACGTTTTGCAGATAAATTAGGTATTGAATTTATTGATGCAGATGATGACTATGATCGTGATAGAGATCATTGGTTTGCAAGATTGTCTGGCATGGGTGATGAGCCTGAACGAGGCAAGCGTTGTACTGGATGTTTTGACCAGCGTTTTGAAAAAACAGCCCGTTATGCAATGACAAATCGTTTCGATGTTATCACGAGTAGCCTTGGGATTTCTCGTTGGAAAGACATGGATCAAATTAACCGTAGTGGTGTGAGAGCTGCTGCACCGTTTGCAAATTTAGAATATTGGACACTTAATTGGCGCAAAGGTGGTGGTTCAAAGAGAATGATAGAGCTATCCAAAACTGAATCTTTTTATCAGCAAGAGTATTGTGGCTGTGTGTATTCACTTAGAGACACCAATCGGTGGCGTGTGAAAAGTGGTCGTAATAAAATTAAACTCGGTGAAAAATATTACAGATTCGATCAGGAATAAAAAAAACCCAATCAAAAGATTGGGTTTTTTATTTAAGCTTGAATTATTAAGCATCGATTAATGCTTCGCCTGGCATCCAGTTACAAGCGGTTAAACCACCTGATTGTAATGCTTGTAGTGTTCTTAATGTTTCTTGTGGGTTACGACCAACATCTAGCTCATTGACTGAGATGTGTCTAACACAATTATTAGGATCTACAAGCAATGTTGCTCTTAAGGCTACGCTTGCTGTTGATAATAGACCAAGGCTTTTTGTAAATTCACCGCATGGGTCAGCGAAGCTGTAGTGGTTAAGTTGACTTAGGCCAGGATGCTCACGACGCCATGCTAATTTACAGAATTCGTTATCAGTACTACCACCAATAACAACAGCATTTGCGGCATTAAATTGGTCATTCATTTTTGCAAAAGCAATAATTTCAGTAGGACAAACAAATGTAAAGTCTTTAGGGTAAAAATAAATTACTTTCCATTGACCTTGGAAACTGTCTTGGGTCCATGTTTCAAATGCTGATTCATCGTTTTCAGCTGGGTGGTTAAAACCAGGTTTGACCATTGTTAATTCAAAGTCAGGTAATTGTTGACCTATATCGATCATATGTTTTCTCCGTTTTAATTTATCTTGAATACTAAGCTTATAGTATCATATTGGCTATTCATATCAATGTCATTTTTGGCAATCTTGGCTTTTAATAGTAGTCTTTTCTCACTTAATATTAGGGCTTGATCGTCTTTAATTTATAGGCTAAAGTTAGCATAAAATTTAATAAAAAACAATCAATTATGTTATTTTTTCAGAATATTTAAGATGTTTTAAAAGTGAAACCATGTGTCGTGAAAATCTTTTGGCTGTTTTACGCATGGATGGTTTTGTAAAATCATTTTGTGACAAGGCAATTAGATCTGATCCTAGAAAGCCAAAACGAGAGTGAGTGACCTGAAAGCCATGGTGTAGATCATAATCATAACAAAGGTGTGGGTGTGTGATTTGTTCAAAAGTAACTGAGAATCCAAGTTCAGAAAACAGCGCATGTTCAAATTCTCTGAGAATAATGTCTAATTGGTTTTGAGGTTGTTCTAATTGGATAATTGTTTTTTGAAAATGTATAAATAAGTCTGTGCATGGTTCTTCAGGGTTGAGTAATTGAATTAAAAGGCCGTTCAAGTACATGCCACATTGTAAGGCTGTGCCTGTAAGCCATATAGGTCTTATGATATCTATATTTCTAAGTCCTAATAGACCACTTTTTTCAGATGATTTCCACTCAAAGCTGAGTGTTTGAAAGGGTTGGAACTTTGCATTCGTCCCGCGCTGAGATCGCTTGCCACCTCTAGAGGCAAAGCTCATCAGTCCATGCGACCGTGTTAAACATGATAAGATTAAACTAGTTTCTCGCAAAGGCCGGGAATGAAGAATACAACCTTGGTCAATTAAAAGACTCATAATTCATTTTTATTCATCCAATCAGGATCAACTTTAACCCATGTTTTTAGCATTACTTTTTTATTAATTAAATGCTCAATTCTGATTCTTGCTCTTTGGCCAATTTGTTTCAATTGTTGGCCATTTTTGCCAATTAAAATACCTTTTTGTCCAGCAGTTTGTGCAAGAATTAAGCAATGGATATGCTCTATGCCTTTAATATCCTCTGCTTTTTCGATGACCACCTGAATGGCATGAGGGACTTCTTGATGACAGTTGAGTAGAATTTGTTCCCGAATGAGCTCAGCATATTGATCGCGAATGTCTTGATCAGATATTTGATGCGTGTCGAATAGAAAAGGTGCTTCAGGCATTTGCATGCGTAATTGGGCAATTAAAATGTCTAAGTTTTGGTTTTTTCTTGCACTGATAGGAATCACAACAGGGATGAGCTCGTTGAGTGCTTCCATATCTGCAAGCGCCATTTTATTGCGATCAATTTTATTGACAACCCCAATGATTGGCTTCTGTTCTCTTTTGAGCTTTTTGAGCACATTTTGATCTGCTGGGCTGAGTGGTAATTGGTCTGTCATGAAAATGATCATATCAGCTTCTGCAATACAGTGATCAGTGGTTCGCATCATTTGTCGTTGCATGACGTTTTGTGTTCTTTCACCTAGACCGGGTGAGTCTATGAAAATCATTTGATAATTATCATCAGTTAGAATACCCAGAATACGGTTACGGGTTGTATGTGATTTATGGCAGGTAATGGCGATGGTTGAGCCGATAAGCTGGTTCAATAAAGTTGATTTGCCAACATTTGTTCTGCCAATTAAGGCGATGTGTGCGCAATGTTCAGTCATATGTTAATCCTAGTTGAGTCATCATTTCTTGAGCTGCCGTTTGTTCAGCTAATTTTCTGGATCGGCCAGCCCCGGTTGTTTTGTGTTCATGAATGATGAGTGTTACATGAAATGTTTGATTGTGTGCTTGTCCTTCAATGTTGGAAACATCATAGTTTGGTAAAGGCCAACCTTGTTTTTGACAATGTTCCTGAAGCAATGATTTAGCATCTTTGATCATTAAGCTCTCAATGGGTGCGTTGAGTGTATCTTCAAATAAGCAAAGTGTGAATTGTTTGGCAGCGTCGAAGCCCCCATCTAAGAAAACAGCACCTATGATGGCTTCAACAGTATCAGATATGATGCTTGGCTTTGTGCTGCCAAGTGTGGCTTTCTCACCCGTGCTGAGTTTGATTTCTTCAGATAGGCTAAGTTTTTGGCCAATGTTGAATAAACTATCTTGGTTGACTAAGTTTGCACGAAGCCTACTTAATTTACCTTCGCTTAAGTTCGCTTGCTGATAAAGCCATTCAGAGATGACAATGTTTAAGACACTATCACCAAGAAACTCTAATCGTTCATTGTTATCTTTGCTGACGCTTCTATGCGTTAGGGCCAGTTGTAACAAGTCATTATTTTTGAATGTGTAGTTTAAATTCATTGTTATAAAAATGTACCAATGCGGTTCCATTGGATTCGCCAATTATGCGAATCCCAGCTCATCCATACCAGTATGGCTTTGCCGATAAATTCACCTTCTGGGACAGTGCCCCAGTATCGACTATCGTTGCTGTTGTCACGATTGTCGCCCATCATGAAGTATTGTCCTTTTGGGACAACAAGGTCAATTTCCCGATAATTGGGTGTGTAAGGTTGGACAATGACATTGTATGTATGGCCAGCTAATGTTTCTTCGATTTTTTTAACTGTCTCAGGTTTTCCTGTGTCATCAATATTTTCAGCGAGCCCTAGATCTTTTTGAGGGACAAGTTTGCCATTAATGGACAGCATTTTATTTTTATAAATGATGTGATCCCCCGGCAGCCCAATTACGCGTTTCACAAAGATTAAGTTGGGATCGTTTGGATAATAAAATAGAGCGATGTCACCCTGCTTAGGTTTTCCAAAGGGAATCAGTTGCTTATGTAAAACAGGCAAATGAATGCCATAAACATATTGATTTACCAATAGGAAATCTCCAGTATCAACGGTAGGTTCTAATGAACCAGATGGTACTCGATATATGTTAAAAGCAAAAGAACGTATGAGCCATAAAATTAATAGAAACCAGCATAAATCTTGTGCGACTTGCACATAAGGCCCCGCTGACTCATCAGGCGATCTAAATTTTGTTAGGACATAGTCATCAAGCAATTTAACAATTAAGACAATTAACATTGCCAGTGTTAATGTGAGCTCTACATTCGTGATTAAAGCCATTAAGATTAGCCAAGAAAATAAACAGCCATCTCTGGCAATTTCTCTTATGGCTTTTGGAATATCAACCTTTTGGGGTCTAAAGTATGCCCAATCTAGAATTGAAAAAATGGATGAAACTAAAAATACTATGAATAACAATTGAATTAACATGAGTTTATTCTAACTAAAGTTTTATTAAGTTGCTATAACTTATCGAGATTTTATTTGGTTGCAACTTTTTCTGCTTTTGCCCTATAGTGGGTATACATACTATATAATAAAGCGTAATGGAGTAGTGATATGGTTGGACGAGTGAAAGGTGGGAAGTCCTGGCATGAGCGTCATAAAAGAGATCATGGTGTAAAGAAAGCAAAACAGCAAAATTATAGAAATCGCGCAGCGATTAAATTATTAGAGATCGATGCTAAATTTAATTTGCTAAAACCAAAGTCATCTGTGATTGAGATAGGTGCAGCACCAGGTGGGTGGTCACAAGTCATCGCGCCAAAAGTGAAGGCATTAGTCGCTTGTGATTTGCTTGATATGAAACCTGTGGATGATACATGCTTTATTCAAGGTGATTTTACCGATGAAACAGTTCAAGCGCGGATGTTGGATGCCCTCACTGATCCAGTAACATTGATATGCTCAGATATGGCACCTAATATGACAGGTATAAAAATCGCAGATCAAGAAAATATGCGATTATTGTTAGAGTCTGTAGTAGCTTTTTCAGATCAACATTTAAGTGAACATGGTAGTTTATTATTTAAGTGTTTTGAGTCATCTGACATTCAACAAGCCATTAAGACAATATCGCCTAAATTTTCTAAAATTCATCGTTACAAACCGCCAACTTCTCGTCAAGAATCAACGGAGTTTTATTTAGTAGCGTTGAAAAAGAAATAATTAATGTGTTTTTTTTTAAATAAGGGTTATAATAAAGGTAATTATTCTAAACTTTATGAGGTATTAGTTTGAACGAACGACAAAAAACCATTTTTCTATGGATTGCAATTACGTTGGTTATGTTTGCTGTTATGAATAACTATGGGGAGCATGCGCGTGGTATAGACAAGTATTCTTACTCTGAGTTTGTGGATGCCGTTGATAGTGGCCAAGTATCCAAAGTAACTATTGCTGATCAAGTAATCACTGGCGAGACAAAAGCTGGGCAAAGATTTACAACATTTATGCCAATGAATGATCAAAAGATTCTCGATGAAATGCTTGAAAACAATGTCACTGTGGTTGGGCACGCACCCGAGCAAAATATATGGATGCAAATATTAATTAGTTGGTTCCCGACTATGATCTTTATTGGTTTTTTATTTTGGTATCTGCGTCAGATGCAAGGTGGCGGAAGTGGTTCAGGTAAAGGTGGCCCACTGTCTTTTGGTCGTAGTCGTGCAAAAATGTTAACTGGAGAAGACAATCGAGTCACTTTCAAAGATGTTGCTGGTGTTGAAGAAGCCAAGATCGAAGTTCAAGAATTTGTTGATTTTTTAAGAGATCCAAAAAAATTCTCTAAGCTTGGTGGGAAAATCCCATGTGGCGCCTTATTGGTGGGCCCACCAGGAACCGGTAAAACACTGTTAGCTAAAGCTGTCAGTGGCGAGGCTAATGTCCCGTTTTTCACTATTTCAGGCTCTGATTTTGTAGAGATGTTTGTTGGTGTTGGTGCATCTCGTGTCAGAGATATGTTTGAGCAAGCCAAAAAACAAGCGCCTTGTATTATTTTTTATTGATGAGATTGATGCTGTTGGTAGGCATCGTGGTGCAGGCTTAGGTGGTGGTCATGATGAGCGTGAACAAACTTTAAACCAACTGCTTGTGGAAATGGATGGCTTTGAGGGCAAAGAGGGTGTAATAGTCCTAGCTGCCACCAATAGACCCGATGTATTAGACCCTGCATTATTGAGACCTGGTAGATTTGATCGTCAGGTAGTGGTTTCATTGCCAGACATCAAAGGCAGAGAGGAAATTCTCCAGGTGCATATGAGTAAAGTTTCCGTGGATAATGATGTTAATCCAGAAGTGATTGCCAGAGCAACACCAGGTTTTTCTGGAGCAGATTTGGCTAACTTAGTCAATGAAGCAGCTCTATTTGCCGCAAGAGGAAATATGAAGACAGTTACCATGCAGGAGTTTGAAGCTGCGAAAGATAAGCTTACACTAGGTGCAGAACGACATATGGTTATGTCAGATTATGATAAAAAACTTACTGCATACCATGAGGCTGGTCATGCCATTGTAGGTTTGTTGGTTGGAAACCATGATCCAGTGTACAAGGTTACAATCATCCCACGAGGGATGGCATTGGGTGTGACTTACTTCTTGCCAGAGAAAGATCGTTTCAGTATGTCAAAAGCACAAATTGAGAGTCAAATCTCATCACTTTATGGAGGTCGATTAGCTGAAGAGCTTATTTTTGGTGAGCAAAGTGTCACAACAGGTGCTTCTAATGACATCGAAAAAGCTTCTGAGTTAGCTAGAAATCTTGTTGAAAAATGGGGGCTTAGTGAAAAAATGGGCCCAATTAATTATGGTTCTGGAGATCAAGAAGTCTTTCTAGGCAAGTCAATGCAGAACAAGCGAGATATTTCGGATGAAACTGTAAAACACATAGACTTAGAAGTCAAAAGAGTCGTCAGTGAAAACTATCAGCGTGCTAAAAAAATCTTAACAGATAATATTGAAACGCTACATTTAATGGCAGAAGCATTGGTGAAGCTTGAAACACTGGATACAAAGCAAATACAGTCTGTTATGGATGGGGAAATGCCAACAAGCGTTGATAAAAAACCGAAGGCCAAAACAGCAAGAAAACGTACGACTACTAAAAAAAATGTGGTAAAAAAAGATAAGTAGAGTGTTGGTCCATGGTCAAGGTCGTAGGTATATTGAATGTGACCCCCGATTCTTTTTATGATGGGGGTAGACACAATTCAATTACTTCAGCACAAAACCTGGTAGAAAAAATGATTTCAGCAGGCGCGGATATGATAGACATCGGCTGTGAATCAACTCGCCCGGGCTCAGAAAAAGTATCTATTCAGGATGAGCTTAATCGTTTATCAAAGATTTTACCTGTCATCAGGTCTATGACAAATTTACCCTTGTCAATTGATACGTATAAACCTGAAGTTATGAGTTATGCCATTAATGAAGGGGTTAATATGATTAACGATATCTTTGCATTGAGAGCCCCTGGTGCAATAGAAGCTGTAAAAAACAATGATGTCGATATATGCCTCATGCATTTGCATGAATCTATTCATTCGATGCATGAAAAACCTGTATATCAGAACGTGACTCAAACGGTTTATGATTTTCTTGCATCACGAATAGATGTGTGTACCAAAGCAGGCATCGAACGCTCAAGGTTGATATTAGACCCTGGCTTTGGTTTTTCAAAAAAAGCTGAAGAAAATTTCAAACTGTTAAAAGAATTGAAAGCATTTGAATCATTAGACTTGCCTATTTATGTTGGCGTGTCACGCAAGCGATTCATTGGTAGCTTACTACAAACGGATACCCCAGATGATAGGTTAATTGGTTCGTTAATTGCTGCTGGGTGGGCTTGTCAGCAAGGTGCTGCTTACATTCGCACACATGATGTTGGTGAGACAAGAGAAGCGGTCAATATGGCTAATGCAATATTAAATAGGTGAAAGAAGATGAGTGTTGTGAAATTTGGAACAGATGGTATTCGAGGTAGGGTTGGTGAACCACCAATTGATTGCCAGACTATTCTTCATTTAGGTTGGGCATTAGGTCGAATGGTTTATGAAAATCATGGCCCTTCAAAAATTATCATTGGTAAAGACACACGTATCTCTGGTTATATGATTGAATCATTGCTTGAAGCTGGCATCATTGCTGCAGGATGTGATGCGGTTTTACTAGGACCAATTCCAACACCTGGGATTGCTTATTTGACAAAAGCATTTCGTTCAAAAGCCAGTGTTGTGATCAGTGCATCACATAACGTGTATTCTGATAATGGCATTAAAATTTTTAATGCTAACGGGTATAAATTTTCGTCAGCTCAACAACAAAAACTTCTTAATTATATGTCATCTTCAATTAAAATGGTGCCCTCAGAAAGCTTAGGAAGAGCACACCAGATACACACCGCCTCAGAACGTTATGTTGAATTTTGTAAAAGTAAATTTTCTTCTCGATTATCTTTAAATGGCATCAAGATTGTTCTAGATTGTGCCAATGGTGCAAACTATAAGGTTGGACCTGAAGTTTTAATCGAGTTAGGGGCAACTGTTGAAACTATTCATGCTAAACCTGATGGTACCAATATCAATCGAGCATGTGGTTCATTATACCCTGAACTTTTAAAAAAAGTTGTTCTAGAAAAAAAAGCAGACATTGGGATTGCATTTGATGGAGATGGTGATCGATTGACCATGGTGAGTAAATCAGGTCGAATTTGTAATGGCGATGACATTCTGTATATTTTAGGCCGATTTTTATGCCAAAAAAACATGGGTGTGGTTGGTACGATTGCTAGTAATAATGGACTTAAAAAAGCATTTGCCTCAAGTGGGATTGCTTATAAGCAGACAGATGTAGGTGATCACAAGGTTATTGAATCCTTGATAGAGTTAAATTGGCTAATTGGAGGAGAGTCTTCGGGCCACTTGATTCAGTTAGATAAAAACACATGTAGTGATGCAATTATCAGTGCTTTGACGGTTTTGAATATCATGTTGAACGAAGATCAATCGCTTGATGAATTGATTGGTGATTTCGAAAAAAATCCAAGTTATGCATTTAATATCCCTAGATGCGATCAATTAGATTTAGCAATCTATGAAGATGCGTTCAATGAAATACGATCAGAACTGGGGCCTTTCGGGAAGCTTCTTGTACGTCCATCAGGTACTGAACCGGTTATCAGGTTTCTTATAGAGGGAGAGCATCAAATGGCAATTGAGCAAGTGAGCAAAGAATTAAAGACAATGTTTAATTATGTATAAAATTGAGTGCTATATCCCGTTAACGCACATTGATAGTGTCAAAGAAGCAATATTTACAGCAGGCGCTGGTGAAGTTGGTGGATATCAAAAGTGTTGTTGGCAAGTAATTGGGAAAGGCCAGTTTGAGCCTCAGAAAGGTAGTCAACCATTCATTGGAAATCACGATGTTGTTGAAGTGGTTGAAGAATGTAAAATTGAAATCGTATGTTTAGAAGAGACTCTGAAGGCAGTAATAAAAGCACTTAAAGACGCGCACCCTTATGAAACCCCAGCATATTTTATAACAAAAGGAATTAATTTATGAAAGGTTTAATGGTATTAAAAGCCATTGGCAATATGCTTGTGTTTTTTAGTTTGATTTTTTTTCCGTCCATGGCAATGGCTTTAATTGAAAATGATGGCATGTTTAACGTATTTGGTAAGTCATTTTTAATAACCTTTTTAACAGGTGTCATTTTATGGGCATTGTTTCCTAAAAATGACAAAGAATTTAGCCGCGCAGATGGTTTTTTAATTGTTGTACTAGTTTGGATGTCAACAAGCTTCTTTGCATCACTGCCATTTCTTTTGGGTCACCATGTAACAAATATGGCAGATGCATTGTTTGAAACTGTCTCGGGTGTTACAACGACAGGGGCAACAGTGATGCATGATTTGACTGAATATCCAATCTCTATTCAATTCTATCATCAGTTTTTACAGTTTATTGGTGGTATAGGTATTGTCGTGATTGCATCTGCACTCATGCCTATGATGAGAATAGGTGGCATGCACTTATATCATACTGAAATGCCAGGCCCTGCTAAAGAACAGAAGCTTATGCCGCGACTAAGTCAAACGGCGATGATGCTTTGTAAAATCTATATATTGTTAAATATTGCTTGTATGATTTTCTTTAAAATCTCTGGCTTAACATGGTTTCAATCCATGTGTGAAGCTTTTGCAACAGTATCAACCGGCGGTTTTTCACTGCATGCAAATAGTTTTGGCCATTATAGTCGCTCTGCTCAAATGGTTGCGATTATTTTCATGATTTTAGGGGGCATTAATTTTCAGCTGCATTATATTTTCTTTAAATTAAAAGAGCGAAATATATACTGGAAAAACTTTGAGTCTAAGTATTTTTTAAAAACCATGCTGTACTGTGTTCTTTTTATATTTATAAGTTTATTGGTCTTGAAACATGACGGGCATGCAAATAAAGCATTTATAAATAGTTTATTTACGGTTGTTTCAGTGATTACAACCACAGGATTTGTGAATACTGACTTTGCTTCATGGCCTGGATTTTTACCAGAATTTGTCCTTTTACTAGGGCTTATTGGTGGGTGTGCTGGGTCAACTACGGGTGGTGTGAAACTAGTTCGTGTCATTGTCAGTATTAAGCAATGTCTCTTAGTGCTTAAGCAGCTATTGCACCCAGCTGCTGTTTTACGAATGACTTTCGGAGATCAAATAGTTCGGGAGGATATTATTCGTCATGTCATGGCATTTATGATGCTATTTTTCTACACGTATGTTGTGCTTTTTCTATGCTTATTAGGTACGGGTCTAAAATTTCATACAGCTTTTTCTGCATTAACTTCGAGTATTGGCAATATTGGTGCAAGTATCGGTGAGGTAAGTTCAAGTTATGTAATGGTTCATGCTTCGGCAAAATATCTACTTATTTTAGCCATGCTGATCGGTAGGATTGAAATCATGACTATTTTTGTAATTTTGCAACCAACTTATTGGAAAGACTGATGGCTAAAGATAATTATCTCATTGTAGACGCCTCCGGTTATATTTATCGTGCATTCCATGCACTACCTGATTTAAGAACGCCTGATCAATTCCCCACGGGTGCAATTTTTGGGTTTGTAAGAATGCTTGAGAAAACCATTAAAAGGTTTGAGCCAATTAAAATAGCCATAGTATTTGATCCACCGTCTGGAAAGTCTTGGCGTAACGATATATATGATCAGTACAAAGCTAATAGAGACCGTATGCCAGATGATTTGGTTCAACAAATTCAACCAATCAAAGATATTGTGAGATGGATGGGACTGAAGCAATATGAAGTAGAAGGTCAAGAAGCAGATGATGTGATTGCAACGCTTGCTAAAATTACAGATCATACCGTGTATATTGCCTCTGCAGATAAAGATTTAATGCAATTGGTAGACAATCGTGTCAACATGATCCACCCCATGACAGATGCTTTGATTGATCCTGAAGCTGTACAAAAAAAGTTTGGTGTCAAACCAACACAAATGCTAGATTATTTATCCTTAGTTGGGGATGCAAGTGATCATATCCCTGGTGTACCCAAAGTTGGTCCTAAAACGGCCTCTAAGTGGCTAAGTACATATGACTCAGTTGCCAACATCATTACACACAAAGATGACATTGCAGGGAAAGTCGGTGAAAATTTAAGAGGTGCGATTGATCAATTACATATTGCGCAAAAATTAATTGCACTTGCATCAGATTTGGATGTGACCTGGGATGAGTCTGAGCCAAAGACCCCCGATCATTTAGCACTTCATGAATTTTTTAAAAAGCTTCATTTGAGACGGTTTGCACAATTTCATGAAGATGCATTAAATAATTTAGGTACAGACATTGTTCAAAATAAACAAGTGCAAAAGCCTAAAGCATTAAAGTTATATTCGATTGAATCTAAAGAAAGTTTAATAAGGACATGGGCTTCAATCGAAAGTGTTTCTGCTATAGCTATTATGTCAGTGGCACCCATACAAGCCGACTTATTTGCAACCTCAAATAAATACATCATAACCGATTTGGGTATCATGATTGTGACATTGCCAGATTTGTCATGGCAAGATATCTTCGATGTTATGGACAGCTGGTTAGTTGATGCTAATCATCAACTCATTGGTCATAACTTAAAAACTATCTTAAAAGATGTACAAATATCTAAATTCAAATGTACAAAAATAGATACCATGCTTGCATATTATATGCTTGAAAGTCATTTAGGTGGTCGATTTACAATAGAAAATGCAATAGAACATTATCTAGGGCATGATGTGTCATCATCTAAGCCAGAAGACATTGGGGCTTTAATGCTGATATTGGCACCAAAATTATTAGACTCTCTTACAGCCAATCAAATGGAAGATTTATTTTATAATCTTGAAATGCCACTGTTAAGTGTTTTAAAAACGATGGAAGACAATGGTGTTAACGTTGACCCCATAGAACTTCAGTCACAAAGTCAGTGCCTAGGTAATGAGTTAGATATTATTGAAAAAGAAGTCTATGATTTAGTCGGGCATGAGTTTAACTTATCATCGCCGAAACAGCTACAATCCGTCTTATATGATGAGCTTCAGTTGCCCATATTGCAAAAAACACCTAAAGGTCAGCCATCCACTTCAGAGTCCGCACTCGAACAGTTAGCGCCTAACCATGAGATTGCTAAACTCATCATGCGACACCGTAGTCTGATAAAGCTGAAAAATACTTATACGGATAAATTGCCAACAATGATTGATCCTGCAACGAATCGTATCCATGGTCAATTTAATCAGGCCGTTACAAGTACTGGTCGACTTTCTTCATCAGACCCAAATTTACAAAATATTCCCATAAGAACTAAAGAAGGGAAGATGGTGCGTAAAGCATTTGTCGCTAAACCTAATCATCAACTCATTTGCGCAGACTACTCTCAAATTGAATTGCGCATCATGGCACATTTTTCTCAAGATGAAAAATTATTGGCTGCTTTTAAAGCCGATAAAGATATTCATATGGCAACAGCTGCAGAAGTGTTTGATGTTGAAGCACCTTCTGAGGAGCAACGAAGAAGTGCAAAAGCCATTAATTTCGGTTTGATTTATGGTATGTCTTCGTTTGGTCTAGCTAGTCAAATTGGTGTTAATCGAAAAGAGGCGCAAGCTTATATGGATGTTTATTTCACAAGGTATCCGGGCGTTAAAACATTTATGGAAAAAACACGTCAACTAGCCCACGAACAAGGTTATGTTGAAACCTTGTTAGGTAGACGTTTAAAAGTATTAGGTATCAATGATCGTAACTTCAATCGTCGTCAGGCGGCAGAGCGAGCGGCCATCAATGCCCCTATGCAAGGTTCTGCTGCAGATATCATTAAAAAAGCCATGATTGGCTTATCTGATGACCCATATAGAATGGTTTTGCAGGTTCACGATGAGTTGATTTTTGAAGTCCCTAATGATCAGGTTGAAAAAGCCACTTCAGTCATTACAGATAAGATGACCCATGCAGTAGATCTGTCGGTTCCATTGGTGGTCAACATAGCCCATGCTGATAATTGGTTAGACGCTAAATAAAGTATGATGTATGGTCTGCCTAAATTTTAAGGTTTATAAGAACTAATGGGGTTGATTCTAAATTGATTGAGTGCCTTTTTAGATGATGATAAAGTTCCTGTAACGTGGTTCGTGAAAGCATTACTCACCTCGGCATTAAATGCCTTTTCATTGAATTTTTCTAGCTTTGGTTTTATAGGT
>JAQWRO010000068.1 GCA_029243665.1 Gammaproteobacteria bacterium | reverse complement strand
TGTACAAGAACTTCATTTAAAAGCAAATCGATGTTTAGAGCAAGGGGATGAAGCATGTGAGCCGGCATTGGTAGAATATTTGCTAGAGTCTTTAAAGCCTAATTCAAAAGTCATTCGTTATCATGAAGCTAGACAAGAAGCATACATGAAAAGGCCAGACGCTGTCGAGAATGCACTCAAAAAAATTGGGGTTGCTTTTGAAACTGAACAAAAAAATGGTTTGAATTTGGGTTTATAATATAGAGAATCATTTTGCTTTGTGTATTTCTCCTTAAATCAATCAGTGTATTTCAAAGAATAGAGAAAGTATAATTAAGCATTATTTTTATTTAGCAGCTATATTGAAAGTATGGTTTAAATATGATTTAAATCAAATATAGGAACTTTTATGAATCTGATTAATTCAAAAAAAGATGCAATCATTGAGCTAATTGAAAGTAATCTGCATCAAAAGTTACAATACATTCCATCAAAATTATCTTCCATGTCTATAAAAAATATAGGTCAAACATTAGTTGTGGATTCTGGGATACCAACAGATACTGTCAACAAAGCTTATGGTGGCATTGTCACTCAAAAAGTTGCTAATGATGTCATGCACTATTATTTACAAAAAAAACTGCCCATGTCCTGGTGGACAGGTCCATTTTCAGCTCAAAATAAAGCCTTAGAAAGGCATATGCAAGTTTCAGGTTTTACACATAAGAAGTTGGGCATAGGTATGTATTGTGACTTGGTTAATAATGATCTTCATTCATATAAAATCCCTGATAAATTAATCATAAAAGAATGTTTTTATGAAAAAGATTTTTCAGATTTTGGTAAAGTATTTGCTTCTGTTTTTAAGCCTAGATGTGCGCAAATTGAATTATATTACAAACAAGTTTCAACAATCCCGATTCAGGATAGGGAAAAGTTAAGACTTTTCATTGGTTGCGTGGATGATGAACCGGTTGTGACAGCAGGTGTTTTTTTATCAGATGCTGCATATCTTTGTTATTTATCGACACGACCTGACATGCATGGAAAAGGGTATGGATCCGCAATGTTTTATACGGTTTTAAAGTCTAGTCTAGCAAGTGGTTATAAAGATATTGTATTGATAGCATATCAAGAAAGTTTAGGGATTTGTAAACGATTTGGCTTTGAAGAAATTTGTGAATTTAATGTTTGGAGTAATAAAGAACTATTATGAAAGTCCTTTAGGGTCATATATAGTTCTTATGATTAGTCATATGATCTGACTGGTTTATTTCTGTTAATTGTTGAAGTTTATTTATATTCATTTTTATTCTCCGATATTGTTATAAAAAAATAACAGTTTAAATAATTCAAATTTTCTTTAAACCTAGAGATAAGTATGTATTCAATTTAACGAGATTATAAAAAAACGACCTTTACTTGAATTTAGGCGCGTTTAAGAAAGAAAGCCCTTGTTGGTCTTTTTCAGAAATGATTAAATCAATTTTTTTCGGCCATTGAATGTTAATGGTTTCATCATGCCAAAGGATGCACTTTTCAGATTCAGGTGCATAATAATTTGAAGTTTTATAAACAAATTCAGCTGTCTTACTCAGTGTTAAAAAACCATGTGCGAAACCTTCAGGAATCCATAATTGCTTTTTATTTTCAGCGGAGAGAATGATTCCGAACCATTGTCCATATGTATCAGATGAAAGACGTAAATCTACAACAACGTCAAAAACCTCACCTTGAATGACTCTGACAAGTTTTGCTTGTGCATTTGGTGGTAATTGATAATGTAAACCTCGAAGCGCACCTTTATGTGACATCGAGTGATTATCTTGGCAAAAAGTTTTGGTTTTGCCTGTTATTTCATTGAATTTTTTTTGATTAAAACTTTCTAAAAAGAAACCTCGTGAATCTATATAAATAGTCGGTTCAATCACTAAAACCCCTTCAAGGTTTGTTTTATTATACTGCATGGTTCGTTTCCTTCATGATTTGCATAAGGTATTTTCCATAACTATTTTTTAAAAGTGGTTGCGCCAACTTATATATATCATCTTTAGTGATCCATTTATTATTAAATGCAATTTCTTCAAGGCAAGCAATTTTCAACCCTTGTCTATGCTCAATAGTTTGCACAAATTGATGGGCTTCGACTAAACTTTCGTGCGTGCCTGTATCAAGCCAAGCATAGCCTCGTCCCATTGTTTCAAGTTTTAAGTTGCCTTTTTCAAGGTAGATTTTATTTAGATCTGTAATTTCTAATTCACCACGTTGAGATGGTTTAATTTGTTTGGCATATTCGGGAGCCTTTTCATCGTAGAAGTAAAGTCCCGTAACCGCATAATTAGATTTAGGATTGTTTGGTTTTTCCTCAATACTTGTTACATTAGACGCTCCATCAAAGGTAACAACACCATATCTTTCTGGATTCTGAACGTGGTACGCAAAGATGGTTGCACCATCTTTTTGTAGTTTTGCATTCGCTAGTTTTTGATGTAATAAGGAGCCATAAAATATGTTATCACCTAAAATAAGTGTTGATGGAGAACCATCAAGAAATTTTTCACCAATGATTAATGCTTGTGCTAAGCCATCAGGTGTAGGTTGTACTTCATATTCAATATTGATGCCCCATTGATTACCATTGCCTAGCAATTCTTGGAACATGGGTAGGTCTCTTGGGGTGCTAATTAATAAAATATCTCTAATGTTTGCAAGCATTAACGTTGACAGTGGATAATAGACCATAGGTTTATCAAAAACTGGTAATAGTTGTTTGGATATGGCGTGTGTTGCGGGGTATAACCTAGTGCCAGAACCGCCAGCTAAAATAATGCCTTTACGCTTCATAAATAGTTTCCTCTTTTAAAATATCATTAATGATGCAAATAAAATCTTCACGCCAATCTGGCAATTCAAAAGACAGTTTAGCTTGAAGCTTATTTATATTTAGCCTTGAGTTTAGTGGGCGTTTAACTTTGCTAGGATAGTCTTCTGTATTAATAGCCTTAATATTTTTAATAGATGTTTTAAACTTGAGGTCACTTATTTTAGAGGCATGTGCGATCATAGTTGTAGCCATTTCGTGCCAATTAGTGCTGCCTTTCGATGAGAGGTGATAGATGCCATTTTCCCATGGCGTGTTGTTATGTTGTATTGAATGAACGGCCTCAATTGTAACTTTAGAAATAAGTTTCACAGAAGTTGGTGCGCCCAGTTGATCATTAATAACTGTTAGTGCCTCTTTTTCTTGTGCTAAATTGAGAATTATTTTTGCAAAATTTTTACCTTGTCGCCCAATGACCCAGCTGGTTCTAAAAATAATGTGTCTACAACCTGAAGCTTGAATGGCATTTTCACCACCTAATTTTGAAGAACCATAGACATTAATTGGGTTTGGTTGATCTGTTTCTAGATAATCGGAAGGTTTATTACCATCAAATACATAGTCAGTGGAATAGTGTATTAATAGTGCATCAATTTGTTCGCATATGCTTGCTAAATGACAAACTGCATCAGTGTTAATCTTAACTGCAGAAGATTTCTCTTGTTCACTTTGTTCAACGTTAGTATAAGCAGCAGCATTAATAACTATGTTTGGTTTTAAGGTATAAAGAATATGTTTAACGGAAGATTCATTTGTAATGTCAACCTCATCTCGACTATATGCCTGAATGTCATAAAGCTTTGATAGCTGAGTTTTAAGTTCAGTACCAAGTTGTCCTTTGGATCCGAAAAGTACGAGTTTCATGTGTATTGTTTCTCTATCCAGGCTCTATAGTCACCACTTAAAATTTGGTCTACCCATTTAAGGTTGGCAAGATACCACTGAACAGTTTGATATAGTCCACTTTCAAATGTCTCAACGGGTGTCCAATGAAGGGTTTGTTCAATCTTTGTATTATCAATTGCATAACGTCGATCATGGCCAGGGCGATCTTTAACAAAAGTGATGAGATCCTCATATTTTTCAATGTTAGCATTTTTTGCGATGGGCCTTAATTGATCAAGGATGCTACAAATTTCTTTAACTAACTCGATATTTGTTTTTTCATTTTTGCCACCAATGTTATATGTTTCACCTGGGATCCCATTTTCAAGCACCTTGCAAATGGCTCGGCAATGATCTTTTACAAATAGCCAATCGCGTATTTGTAAGCCATCCCCATAAATAGGTAAAGGTTTATGATTGAGTGCATGATGAATCATAAGCGGGATTAATTTTTCTGGAAATTGATAGGGGCCATAATTATTTGAGCAATTTGTGGTTAACGTCGGCAGACCATAAGTGTGTTGATACGCTCTTACGATGTGATCAGATGAGGCTTTAGATGCACTGTAGGGGCTATTGGGTTCATATCTGTTTTGCTCTGTGAATGCAGGTGAGTCACTTGCCAACGAGCCATAAACTTCATCTGTTGAAACTTGCACAAATCTAAACTTTTCTTTATCTGAAGCGGGTAGGTTTTGCCAATAGCACTTTGATGATTCTAATAAATTAAAAACACCCATAATATTCGTTTGTAAAAATATACTTGGATCATGAATCGAACGGTCTACGTGAGATTCTGCGGCAAAGTTGATAATGGCTCGAGGTTGATAACGGTCAAGAACAGTTTTGATTAAGTTGCTATCAATGATATTGCCTTGAATAAATACGTGGTTATGATTATTACCAAGTGTTTCTAAATTATTTAGGTTGCCAGCATATGTAAGTAAATCTAAATTAATTATTTGTTCACTTGATTGTTTAAACCAATCAATGACAAAGTTAG
This sequence comes from Gammaproteobacteria bacterium, assembly GCA_029243665.1. GTDB lineage: Bacteria > Pseudomonadota > Gammaproteobacteria > Comchoanobacterales > Comchoanobacteraceae > JAURNZ01. The sequence continues at coordinate 7,788 of JAQWRO010000068.1, read as the reverse complement.
ATCCTATAAAACCAGCACCGCCGGTAACTAAGATTGTCATATGTCCTTCTCCTAAATATATTCAATTGAATATATTTATCTTATTATAACTAGTGCCAAATGCCAAATGAACCATTAGCAATGTTTGTTTTTTAATCTAAGGTTATGAATGGTTGCTCTTCAATTTTAATATGAGGTTGCGAAGATTTTAGTATGTTTCATGCTATAATTTATTTAAAAGAGTGAAAAATGGATATAAGTCATACAAAGAAAATGAGAACATCCGATCATATAGATATTCCTATTTATGAGTTTGGAGATTCTAGTAATCCGTGTTTAATTGTGTTACCAGGTCTAACGGGAACGGTCTCAAGTTATCTTCCTATTCTATTAGAGCCATTGCTTTTAAAAAATTTTTACATCATATTTATGGATTATAGAGCTCATTCGCCTGAAAATGTTCATGGCATGAGTATCGCTAGATTATCAGCTGATCTTGATCACATAATCAAAACATTAGAACTGAATGATGTGACGCTTTTAGGTCATTCGATTGGGTGTGGAGTCATTTGGAGTTATGTTGAGCTTTTTGGTCAAAAAAATATTAAAAAAATTATTCTTTTAGATCAATCTCCTGCCATTATGTCTATGTGTTATGATTTTGAAAATTTTGATAAAGAAACATACCTAATGCATGTGAATCAGTTTTATGAATTTACATGCCAACTTGCTAACCCAGCTACTTTTATTGATGTGTTTAATAAACACTTTGAAAATGGTTTCATAAGCGATGAATCAAAAAAGAAAGGTGTTCTTGATCGATGGTTGAAAGAGGTTCCAAAAATGAATCACATAAACCTAATGCGTATGATGATAGATACTTTGACTAGAGATTGGAGAGATATGCTTCATTTGATTAAGGTGCCAACCTTGGTTGTTGGTGGTAAGGCAAGTATGGTCCCCTGGCAAACTCAATACTGGGTATCAGAGCAAATTCCTAATTGCACTTTGAAAGTTTTAGAAGAGGAAGAGGGTGGTTATCATGCAATGTTTTTAGAGGATGCGGGTATTAAAGTACTTGTTCAAACCCTTTGTTCGTTTCTAGCTATAGAGCAATAGTAAAAGATATAAATATTTTATTTAAAATGTCATCTTTATGTACGCACAATGAAGCTTTAATATTTTTTAATCACAAATGTAAATTGGTTGTGCGTTAATATTAAAAGGTGCGAGCGTATTGATTAGCATTTCGTAAATTGGATTGTATTTGATCAGCCCATTTATTTGATGTTACCGGATTGATGTCAATCTACTGCTTTAAATATTTTCTACATTAGTGGCTTGATAATAATTTATAAAATCTTTCATCGGATCAAAACCATATTGATCTTTAAATGATTGGCGCTCTTGTTGCCATAATTCATGAAGCGGTCGATATCTTTCATATTTACCTTCTAATGGTAAAAAGCCACAGCCTGGCACATACCAGGGTTTAGCACCCCCTGTGTAGTGAATGATTTTCACACCATTTTTTTCAGGGTTGAAAAAAGTTTTAAACAAGTTCTTTCTTGCATTTAGGGTGTAAGGGAGTATGCTTTTTTTCTCAAACCTAAAGCACTCATTAATAATGTCCTGGTCCCACAACTTTTTTCGTTTAGCTTCAATGTTTAAATCTATTTTTTGTATTAACTGCTGGTATGTTTGAGGGTTTAATAAAGTTTTTTTAATTGAAAAAACACCTGTGTTAAAATAACTTAAAGGCCTTAATAGATAAGGTAATGTGTGTATAATGTTTTTCTTTGGATATTTGATTTCATAATCTAAACAAGCTGCAAAACCAGTTTTAACATTCAAAATATCATCAATTGGTCCTAAACATAACATGTCACAATCTAGAAAAATAACTTGATCATAATCATATTCTTTAAAAGGCAGTAAACACATATAATGAGCGTCTTTGCCATAAAACTTAGGATCAGTAATAAATTCAAAAATTAAATTTGGGTATACAATTTTTAATTGTTGCATCGATTGTTCAGATAAATCATCTCTATGGTATACTTTAAATGGATGAGTCCAGGTTGGATGGTTTTTTTTAAAACTATGTAAAAAAACTAATAAGCCAGGGAGGTATCTGTCATTACATACGGAAGTTAGAAGTATCATAAATATTACCTAGATATTTTCATTTCAAAAATATAAAATTATATTTAATAAGTTTAATACAAGGTTTATAGAAATGAAACATATTTTAATTACTGGTGGTGCTGGATTCATAGGTTCGCATTTAACATCTTTTTTGTTGAATCAAGGCCATCAAGTCACAGTGCTAGATAATTTACAAACAGGCTCATTATCTAATTTAGATTTTTGTAAAGACCATCTCGGATTTCGGTTTATTCAACAAGATGTATGTGACCCAATAGATCTAGAAATTAATGAAATATATCATTTAGCTTGTCCGGCATCCCCAGTGCATTATCAAGCAGACCCCATTAAAACTACTAAAACTTGTGTTCTTGGTTCGCTTAATGTTTTAGAATTGGCTAAGAAAAATCAGTGTCGGGTATTAAGTGCTTCTACCAGTGAAGTTTACGGTGATCCTCTGGTACATCCACAAGTTGAGAAAGATTGGGGTAATGTAAACCCAGTTGGCATTCGTTCTTGTTATGATGAGGGGAAGCGATGTGCTGAAACCTTATTTATGGACTATCATCGTCACCATGGTGTAGATGTTGTGATTGCAAGAATATTTAATACGTATGGCCCACGTATGAGCTTAGAAGACGGTAGAGTGATTCCTAATTTCATCGCTCAAGCTTTAAAGAATGAGTCATTGACATTATATGGTGATGGTTCTCAAACAAGGTCATTGTGTTATGTTGATGATATGATAAATGGACTTACTGGTATGATGGCATTAGGTAAACCAATGACTGGTCCTTATAATGTTGGGAATCCAGACGAAAATACTGTTAAACAAATTGCAGAAAACATTGTAGCATTAACACATTCAAAAAGTGATATGATTAATAAACCCTTGCCGCAAGATGATCCGGTAAGGCGCTGTCCTGATATAACAAAACTTAACCAAGCCACAGGTTTTGCACCAACTGTTTCACTCGAAGACGGACTTAAACGTACCATTGAATATTTTGAGTCAAAACTTAATATAAGCGTCAGTTAGTATTGATTAAATGTCTTCAAGATTCAGTTCTTTTGTTTAAGACTATTAATTTGTCCATCCATGTCTGATGTAGAATGATCAAAGAAACCGTTGTTATTAAGCTTTAAATGCGCAGTCTGATTGGGTGAAGAAGCACTTCCCATAAGTTCAAATACCATCGCATCACTATTCGCATCTGAAATTTGATCAATGGTAATTTTGTCACAAATAAATTTTCTTAAAATCGTACTATTATCAAATAAATCAGATGATTTATTTGAAAGTTGACTAATTTGTTTAAAGCTAATTAATTCATATTCAAATAAGGTTGTAAGATTATCATTTTGAAATGCATATAATGAATGCTCATCAAGCATGCTGATTTCTTCTAATGACAATTGTCTTAAAGAAAATAGGCTTTGGATTCTTGGAATTGTTAAGTGACTTTCAATGTTTATAATTTCATCTTCATCAAATTGCCATAAGTCTTTTATGGTAATGTTTTTATCAACTAATTGTTGTTTTAATAATTCTGAATTAAAGATCATTCGATGCTCTGATAGGCTTATTAATATTAAGTCTAATAGATCAATCATATTTTGATTAAAAAATTCTTTTGCTTGAGGAACTGTGAAATAATTATGGATGGGCATTACCACAAAGATCATAAACAATGTACAAATAGTGAAATAAGGGTCTACTTTGATTGAAAGCACAACTTTTAATACGTATGAGGACAATGCATATGTATTATCGGCAATGGGTTGAATGATGTTGTCTAATAAAGAATCATTTGAAACAGGATTATTTTGAATTTGTGACATATGCATAGTTCGATGGTCATGTCGATATAAACTAGTGATTATAAACATTAACTTTAACCTTTAAATTTTCAAGTATTACTAGGCAATGACTCAGGACTTGAAAGTGTTTCTTCATTTCGTTGCATTTGGGGAAATGTTTTTGTTTGACGGGGGAAGAATGTTTTTGTTTGACGGGGAAAGAATGTTTTTGTTGGACGGTGAAAGACTATTTTTTTTGATTGGGGAAAGACTATTTGATTATTTAATGAATGGTGAGGAACATAATCTTTTAATTGTTCAAAAGCTATGCTTCCGTTTTCAAACAAATGTCGAATATTAATATCATTTAGAGCATCTATAGTTTTCTTATTCAGTACTTGAACTTGGTTAAAAGATAGATTTCCGTTTATAAATAATTCTTGAATATAATGATTGCCTAAAGCATTTATAGCTTCTGAGTTGAGATTTTCTAATTCAATAAAATCTATTGAATGTGTTTTTAATTGTTTGTATATGAACTCATTGTTTTCAATTAAATTTTTTAAATTTCCATTCATATAAAGAATATAGACATATTGAAACATATTAATGTGTTTATTAAGATACAACTTTAAACTTTTAGGGCTTGTAAATACACTGTACGTTGAAAAAACGATACTTACACCAAGAATTATTAACAGTTCTAATTTAAATAAAAACTTAATAATAGAACTACATGTCTGATCCGAATTAAAATCAAAACAATGTATTGAGATTTGATTATAGATGGCTCGAAAATTTGCTTGAGATAATCTGATTATACTAAATAGATTGTATGCTTGTTCTACTGAAGGTAATCTGTCCAAAGCATAGTTTGTTTGAATTTTTTTTGACATTGTTTTACTTCCTATTTCTTTTAATTTTAATCTTCTTTATTCAAGAAAATAAGATCTTTTAAGTTGGTTCTAACCAATAAGGGCTGTACTCATATTAGATCTCAAATCTTGTTCTGGAATCCTGCTATTAGTTTTTTGAAAAATACTAAATCTAAATAGTGTTTGTGGATTATAATTAGATGAAACTGAATATTCTTTGATTGAATTAAAAGTAATGATTTGATTTTTAAAACTATCAACAACTTTCTTATTTTCAAATAAGGCTTTTAATTTTGGATCTATTTCTTTTAATTGTTTAATAGTAAGGTTTCCATTTTCGAACAAATTTTTAATAGTATTGATTTTTAGAGTATCTCTAGCTTGATAATTAAGCTGATTGAGTTGTTCGAAAGAGAGTTGTTTATTAATGAAAAGTGCTTTGATGTTATTGATTTTAAGTGCATCTATAGCTTGATAATTAAGCTGATTGAGTTGTTCAAAAGAGAGTTGCTTATTAATGAAAAACGCTCTGATGTTGTCGATTTTAAGTACATCTTTAGCTTGATAATTAAGCTGTTTGAGTTGTTCAAAAGAGAGTTGGTTATTAAGATAAAGGTCTTTGATGTTATCGATTTCAAGCGCATCTCTTGCTTGATAATTAAGTTGATTAAGGTGTTCGAAAGAGAGTTGTTTATTAATAAAAAGCGCTCTGATGTTGCCGATTTCAATCGCTTGTCTAGCATTAACATTAAGCTGATTGAGTTGTTCGAAAGATAGGTCTTTATGTTTAAATAAAAATTCAATATGTTCTATTTCTAGAGCATCTTTAGCTCCCGAATTAAATCGAAGTAATTGCTCAAATGTTATACTTTTTTCTTTTTTTAGAGAAAGTATTTGAAATAAATTCAAATTATAATTTAAATGCACACACGATAATAAAATTGTTTCAAAAAAAGAAATTTCTTTATTGAAAAATGCTGAGGAAATCCTTTTATTAAATAACCCTTCAACAAATAAAGAAAGGCTGATAAGTGAAATACCAATGGCAATATTGATTATGTTATTAACTAATGTGCTAGCAACAAAATAAGGTGCCAGAAATGATGCTGTAATTGCAATTACAAATGAAATCATCAAAATAAATACGAATATATTATAGCCATTTAGGAAGTTACTTTTTTCTGATATTTGATTGTTGATATGCTTATTTTCTTTGAATTTTTCAACTAATTCATCGTTGAGTATTTCAAATAAGTAACTTTCTTCTTGATCGATGCCATCTTCAATGTATTGATGTATTGTATAGTTGTTTTTTAATATACATTGTCCTAATGCATTGCCAAACTCATCATTAAGTGATTTTTTAATATTTTTTTGGACTTTATTTAAAATCGATTCATCATTGTAATGTAGGTATTTGGTCGTTGCTACGGCATTTTTCGAGTCATATGATTTAGTGAAAAGGTTTTTATTATCAATGGTGATTTTACCAGGGTATTTGAAGGTGTTATTGATACTAGCTCTAATCAAACTTAAAAGTTTTATATTAATAGAATCTGCATTTATAAATACCATGGAGCAATCAGGTAGTATGCCTACCATTTTTTCAATTAACTTATTAAAAGAGCCACCAGGACAGATTGGGCTATCATATTTGTTGTCATCAATGCCATTGTCATTTAAATTATAACCCCTCTGAATCTCATATAAACCAAGGGTTATGGCCTCTAAATAGTCTTGAAGTATATTGTTTCTATAATTCTCATCCTTAGCAGCTTCATAGGTTAATGCCAATAATTGAATGATAGAAAGATCACTTGTTTTATCTGTGAAGCTGGTGCTAGGCTCCATAAGTCTATCTATGCACCTTATTGCTGCTGATATTTGTTTTTCAGAGACAAAGTCATTTCTAGTTAAGTTTGAAATGTCATTTTTTAACATTTCGACAAGTTCATTTGCTAATTCTCCTTCAATGGCTGTTCCATATTTCTTTGAAAGTTCTTTGGCAGATTTTGAAGCACTTTGATGAACGGATGCAGTATGTGTAGATTGATTATTATTTATTTGTATATTTGTATTAGTCTCAAACAATCCGACAATTGTATTGAAAAGATATTTTATGCCTTCAGCAAGTAGGTAGAATGGAAGTAAAAGCATATATATAGGAAGCAAAGCAATGTTTTTTAAGCATTGATAAAAATCATAATTTAAAATAGGTTCTACAAAGCAAATATAAACAATACCAAAGACTATTATGAAAGGACTAAATAATATAACTACTAATAAATTTGATGCTGCGCCAATGAAATTAACTATATGATAAACCAATTTCTTTATAAGATGAACGAAAGAAACGATATATAATGAAGTTAATGCATAAGACGTGCTAATCAATGTAAATAGCACATTTATGATTTGTTTGAAGATTTTAATAATGTTTGTCATATTTAATAATCTATTCACTTGTTAACATACATGATTTACTGAAATTTACAAATAAATACTAAAGCTTTCTCAGGGTTGGTTGCATAAGAACTTTACTCTTTGTTGGGGGGCGTCGATTAATTACCTTCTTAAAAGGAGTCTGTGTTTTTTTTGCATGGAACAGAGAAAGATCATTAATTAAATTTTTATATATTTGATGTCTTTCGATGTATTGATCTATCTTAGTATTAGTTAGTTTTTGTATTGTTTCACAAGAAAAAATTCCCTCAATATATGTCTCAATTGTGTAATCTGCATTAATATATTTTTTGAGCTGTGAACCAAATTCATTCTGAAGACTGGATTCAATATCCTCAAGTAGTTTTATATTTAATGCACTCAGTAAAGGATTATCTTCACTGTTTGATTCATCATTTGTTATATCCTTAAGAAACTTGATATAGGTGTCTCGTTGAGAGTTTTCTAAATAAGAGAGTTCTACTTCATTGGCTAACGCTAAAAAAGCACGATCATCGAAAAATTTAGAGATGATATTTTTTAC